>CAYZHX010000091.1:0-8023 GCA_964476905.1 uncultured Terriglobales bacterium | reverse complement strand
TCGCTCGGACAGGCAGTCGATGCGCTCGCCACCGTGGAAGGGCAGATGGGTATGCCGACGACAGTGCATGGTGGCTTCCAGGGTACTGCGCAGGCATTTCAGGATTCCCTTTCAAGCGAGCCGGTTCTGATCATCACTGCGCTGGCTGCGGTCTATATCGTTTTGGGAATGTTGTACGAGAGTGTCGTGCATCCAGTAACGATCCTCTCGACGTTGCCCTCAGCCGGCGTTGGTGCGCTCATCTTTCTGTTGTTGACCAACACAGAGTTCACAGTCATTGCCATGATTGGCATCATTCTGCTGATCGGCATCGTGAAGAAAAATGCCATCATGATGATCGACTTCGCGCTGCAAACAGAGCGCGAAGGCGGACGAACACCAGAGCAGGCCATCCGGGAAGCCTGCTTGCTACGTTTCCGCCCTATCATGATGACGACTATGGCCGCGATGTTCGGAGCTCTGCCGCTTGCTCTTGGGAGCGGAACTGGAAGCGAGCTGCGCCGGCCGCTGGGCATTGCGATCGTGGGCGGGCTGCTCGTAAGCCAGATGCTCACGTTGTTCACGACCCCCGTGGTTTATCTCTACCTCGACCGCTTCCGACTGCGATTCTCGCGCAAATCCGCTATGCGCCACCATCCTGCGCAGCCTGCAACCGGAGACTAGATCAGCACCTTGCCGGTTCGCATCCCGATGCTCACTGCTTCAGTTCGAGAGCCGGCGCCGAGCTTTCCTAAAATGGAGCTGATGTGAAATTTCACCGTGTGCGTGGAAATTCCAAGACAGGCAGCAATCTCTTTGTTTCCGTGGCCGTCGGCCATCATTGCCAATACTTGCTGCTCGCGATCCGTGAGTTCCTCTGGGGATGCAACTCGTGTGGCAGAACCGTGTCTCTCGTGAAGGAAAGATGGATGTATCACTTGCAAGCCGGACTGAACGGCTTCTATCGCCGCGCGAAATTGAGCGGAATCGATATTGATTGGAAGGATCGCTGAGATGCCGGCCTGCAACAGTCGCGCGACAGGCGGAATCGGAATTGTGTTATGCGTACAGAGGATACAGACATCGGTCTGATCTGTTAGCAATTTCAATCCTGCGGTGGTCTGAGGCAAAGTTGAATGCGAATCGACACCGAGCAGGAGAACATCGTGCTTTGATGATTCCGGTACAATCCGCACGCCGATACTTTGAGCCAGCTGATCCAATTGTTGCCCGACTGACGATGATCCAGCCGCGATAGCAACAGAAGGAGTGTGTCGCGATAGCCTAGGAGTGGCTCGTTTCGGCGAATTGGCGGCGAACGCTGCTTGCATGTTTCACCATTAGATGTTTCAGTTCCGAGGCCGGTCCGCCAATTTCACTTTGACCGACGCAAGCTGTCCGCCCCGAATGTATTCGAGATCGAGGGAATCTCCCCGCTTTGCTGTGGAGAGCGCGTGCTGGATATGCTCGATGCCCTGAACAGACGTCCCCGCAATCCCGACAATCACGTCGCCCAGAGTGATTCCCGCTTCGGCACTCGGACTCGATGCTTCGACTTGCATGACAATTAGCGCTGTCTCAGAGTGAAGGTTGAGCTTCGCTCTGAGGTCCGCGGGTATTGGGATTGGCTGCATAGCAAGGCCAAGATAAGGGCGAAAAACTCCACCGTGCTGGAGGATCTCGTCGATGACGCGATCGACAGTGCTGTTGGGAACCGTAATCGTGGCCGAGCGCGCGAGAGCCGAAGTGTTCATTCCGAGCACGCGGGCGCGAGAGTCCACGAGGGCGCTGCCAGATTGACCCCGGTAAAGAGTTATATCGGGACGTAAAAGGCGGTCGATTCGACCTCCACGCCATGTATGCCAGGAGGTTCCGAGTCGAGCAATAATTCCAGCACTGGCTGATAAATCACCCAACGCGGAACGTCCGACTGCCATCACAACTTGCCCTACCCGTAACTCGCTTACATTCCCGAATTGGATTCCTTCAGGGCTTGCGCCCTCGACGCGGAGTACCGCGACATCCGTACCGGCGTCTCGCCCGGCTAGTGATGCTTTTCCAGTCGACTGGTCCTGGAAGGTAACTTCGTAATCGCCCGCGCGTCTCAGCATGTGGCTCGCTGTCACTACGATTCCCGTCCGCCACAGAACGCCGCTGGCCGCGACTCGGCTCCCTCCGTGCGCCGTAACCGCGAACCTGCCGGCCTGCTCAGCTACTTCGGCGAACTGCCCCGAGAGCGTGTCCCACTGCGCTTGAACTGCTATCGCCATTTTCCTCCCCCAACTTCCTTCAAAAGCAATATTGGCGCAGAGCCGGGGTCGCTACATCAGCCAGATGGGCAGGGTAGATTGCGAATGACGGAACAAAACGTACAATCAACGCGTAACAAACAGCAGGAGGGCGTGCGATGTTCACCATGCTTGCATTTCTATGTGCAGTGGCAATGTACTTTCTGCCGGCGATCATCGCTCATCAGCGTCGGCACGTGAGCTCCGGTGCCATCTTTCTAGTGAACCTGTTGCTGGGTTGGTCGATCATCGGCTGGATTGTCTGCTTTGCGTGGGCGTGCAGCGGAAATACTCGAAGAGAAATTGTGATTCTTCCGCCGGCTTACCGTCGCTGAGCCCCGACGGCAGCTGAGCTGTCGCCACCAACAGGTGAACTGGCGTGAGCCTTTGATACCGGCAGCATTCGACCATCTTTCAATTGGAAGCGCTCGCCACGCCAGGTGATCGAAGTTCCCGCATAACTCCACATCCAGGTTGCGAGCGCCAGCAGGTCACGAACTGGCAAGAGCCACAAATCCCGAAAAAGGAAACGATAGCGTAACGCCAGCCAGCCAACGCTGAACGCTGAAGACGCTCGCGCGATTGCCGCTGCAAGCAAAAGACTCGATGACCACCACGCGCCAGGCGCCAGCATCACCAGGAGAATCGACCAAGGCAGCGCGTATGTCAGAGCAAGACCGCGATAGCCGTTTGGCCGCGAGACGCGCATCGTCCGGGCCCAGCGCAGCTGGTGCAGCCAGAACTGGTGGAACGAGTAAGAAGGGACTGAAGTCTCAACTATTACTGGAGCGAGTTCCACTTTCAAACCAGAATCGGCGACGCGTTTCCCGAGCTGATAATCATCTGCGAGATAGTCGACTACTGCGTTGAAGCCGCCGATCTTCTGAAGCGCCGAACGACTCATCGCGAGAGTCGAACCCAGGCCGAAACGTAGGCCGCCTTCCATACGGCGAGCTGTCAGCACGCCTGCAGCGAAGTCGGTCGAGATGCCTAGCGCCTCCAATTGCGAGGCGAGTGTGTTTCCTGGGCGACCCCGGTACAAGCACGTGACCATTCCCGTCTCGGGAGAAGAAAACAATGACATGACTGAGCTCAGGTACTCAGGAGGAACATGGATGTCGCCATCGTTGACGAGCACGTAATCGTGCTTGGCTTCCCCCAGCAAGTGCATGAGGTTGCTGACCTTTCGATTCGTGCCGAACACTTCCGAACAAATCACTAGCCGAATGTCACGGGCGGGGAATTCGGCAATGAGCTTCTGCACCAGTGGAATCGCCGAATCGGCTGCGTCGTTCACTCCGAAAATGATCTGATATTCACCGACATAGTTTTGCAAGCAATGGCTGCGGAAAGCTTCATAGGAGTCCGTGTCCACTCCTTTGACCGGTTTCAAAATGGAAACTGTCGGAGCGAAGTCGGTAGACGGTTCCTGGCTGGCTGACTGATGAAATCGTCGGGTGCTCCAAATTGCGACCGCGGAAAAACCAATACCGCAGAGAGTCAGAGCCGACAGCGCAGATTGGAAGACGAGCCGCAGCATTGCGTCTACTAACTTCTATCTGTTCGTGCAACCCACGTCAAAAAATCGGGCGGACCTTTTGAGTCCGCCCAGTCGCTTGTCTGCTGTTCGTTTTTGCTGTCGCTTTTCGAATTTGTTGGGAGCTAACGCTCCATGATCCTGTTGAATTCGCTTTCTGCTGCGCCGTTACTACAGCCGCAAGCTCGGAATTCAAATTGCAGAGTAGCTGATGATCACGATCGTGCGAAAGTGACTTCGGTCACTTGCGACGTCCGCGCGACTTAGAGTCCCAGCTTCCAGGCGGTGTAACTCATCACCTCACGCAGCTTCAGACGAACCCGTTCCCAGCTACTGGGCAAGTGGGAATCGGGACGAGGTGATGCATAGACAATCACACCCTCCCGGCCGAGCATCTGCTTGACCCGAAACATGTGATAGCTGTCGCTCACGGCCAGACAGGTGTGAATGCCATTTGTGCGAAAAATAGCGGCGACGCGAACGGCCGATTCACTCGTATCGCTGCTCTGCGTCTCCGCGATGATGTTCCCATCCGGAACTCCTCGCGCTACGAGATAATCTCGACCGACTCCGCCTTCGGTGAAGCGTGGATCCTGTGCACCTCCACCGGTGGTGACGATCAGTGGCGCCATGCCTTTACGAAACAAGGTATAAGCGTGATCCAGGCGCGCTCGATAAACCGGTGAAGGACGGCCGGCATATTCGGCTGCCCCGAAAACGACAATGGCGTCGGCCTTGTGAGATTCGTCTTCGTTAGCCTGACGGTTTACTAACCAGTAAACAATGCAGATCCATGTTAAGGCAAAGATGAAGAGGGTCGCAAGAATCCGAAACCACACGCTCGATTTATTCGTGCTCGACATCCGGCCAGAGGAGAGGAGAGATTTCTTCCGCGGGAATCGCGCCTTCACGGATGATTTGCCACTGCATGGGATTGCCGCTGAGATCGACAATGGTCGTCGGAACGTCGCGCTGCGTGCGTCCCCCATTGACAATGATCGAAATGCGATCGCCCATCTGCTCGCGGACACATTCCGCCGTCGTGCACTCGGAAGCCCCCAACAAATTTGCCGATGTTGCCGTAATAGGAAATCCCATCTCGCGAATGATTGCCACTGGAATCGGTGCATCGGGCACTCGCAAAGCGACGTTGCCTGTGTTCGCCGTAACCTTCAGCGGCAATCGCGAACTCGCCTTCACAATGATCGTCAGCGGTCCAGGCCAATACTTTCTCGCGAGGCGATGAAATACATCTGGAGGATTGCGCGCCAGATCGGCTGCCTGATCGACGCTCTCTACGAGCAGCGAGAGCGGTTTGTGGCGCGAACGGCTCTTGATCTCGTAAATGCGCTCCACCGCGCGCAGATTCACCGGATCGGCCGCAAGGCCGTAAAAGGTGTCCGTGGGCATCCCCAGTACCTGTCCCTGCCGGATGCGCTCGGCAGCGTAACTTACCAATGTTGGTTCCGGCTGGCTGCTGCTGATCTTCAGAAGTTCTGCCGGCAATTTTTCCTCTTATCGGCGCGAAATAAGTGAAACGAGCGAAGCTAAGCATAAATCATGAGAGCTGCATCGTCATCCAGAAGCAGGGAACTGCCGCCGGAATACAATAAATTCGGTGCTATCCATGCCAGTGGCCTCCCAAAGCGGGCAAAGATTGCGTGCGGTTTCGAGTCGGCAAAACGCGCTGGTGAAGAAGATGCGTGAAGCCTTTGCGCAGGGAACGTCGGTCGAGGGCTTCTGTGCCGTCGAAGGAATTCGGCTGATCGAAGAGGCAATTCGCAGCCGGCTGAAGGTCCACGCGCTTTTCGTGCGCCAATCGGCGCAGGCGAGGGCTGAGCGCATACTCGACCAGCTCAGCAAACACGCAGAAGCGCTGCTTTTGCCGAACGATGTTTTTGACAGTGCGGTTGTCACAGAGCACCCGCAGGGCATTGCTGCACTCGTGCAGATTTCGCATTTCGATCTCGAAGCCGCACTGGCTCCCCGCCCGGCCCTGACGATTGTGGCCGCAGGAATCCAGGATCCGGGAAATCTGGGCACGCTGATTCGCTCAGCGGAAGCATTTGGCGCCGGCTCGGTGATCTCCATCGAAGGGACTGTGAGCCAATGGAATACAAAAGTGATTCGCGCTTCGGCTGGTTCCGTGTTCCGACTCCCCGTCATCAAAATACCCTCGGAAGATCTGATTGCCGGGTTGAAGTCTCGCAAGATTGCGACACTTGCGTTGGTCGCACCGCGACCACAGGAGACTGCGAGTGGAGATGGAAGCAGTCCACAACGCCCGCGGAAATTGCAGGAGTCCGACCTGACCCGCTCCTGTGCATTGTTCGTTGGCAACGAAGCAGCAGGTATCCCGCGTGAACTCGTTTCAGAAATGGATGAGTTCGTGGCAATTCCGCAGGTGCTGGTTGAATCACTGAATGCAGGAGTGGCGGCTTCGATAGCCCTATACGAAGCCCAGCGGCAACGGAGCGCACCTAGATGAATCTTTTCTCTTCTTTGCCCGACCGCGAACTTGCCAAGAGCGCTTCGACGCCGCTTGCGGAGCGAATGCGTCCGCGTACGCTCGATGAAGTCGTCGGTCAAGAGCATCTGCTTGCTCCAGGTAAGCCGCTGCGATTGCAGATCGAACGCGACGATCCCGGTTCCATCATCTTCTGGGGGCCTCCCGGAGTGGGAAAAACGACACTCGCGCAAATTATCGCGCGCGTCACCAAAGCCGACTTCATCGAGTTCTCGGCCGTCCTGAGCGGAATCAAAGAAATCAAGCAGGTCATGGCCGATGCTGCCAAGGCGCGCGACTTCGGCACTCGCACGATTGTTTTCGTCGATGAGATTCATCGTTTCAATAAAGCGCAGCAGGATGCGTTTCTTCCTCACGTTGAAAAAGGCAACATTCGCCTGATCGGAGCTACTACCGAGAATCCATCGTTCGAGATCATTTCGGCTCTGCTCTCGCGGTCGCGGGTATACACGCTCAAGCCGCTAACAGAAGAGCAGATCGTTGTCCTAATGCGCCGCGCCTTGGCTGATCGCGAGCGGGGTCTTGGAGCGATGGACGTCGCTGCCGAAGAGGAAGCGCTGGCCAAGATTGCAGCGTATGCCAGCGGCGACGCGCGCTCAGCGTACAACGTGCTCGAAATCGCTGCGAAGCTGGCGCAGGACCATTCTGGGAACGGAAACGGGCCGGTCATAACCTCCGAAATCGTCACCGATGCGCTGCAGAAGCGTGTGCTCCTCTACGACAAGTCAGGGGAAGAGCATTACAACCTCATTTCTGCGCTGCACAAAAGCGTGCGCAACAGTGACGTCGACGCATCGCTGTATTGGCTCGGACGTATGCTTGCATCAGGCGAAGATCCCTTGTACATCGCTCGCCGCGTTGTCCGTATGGCGGTCGAGGATATTGGCCTCGCCTCGCCGCAAGCGCTCAGCATCACCCTCGCCGCTCGGGATGCTTACGATTTTCTCGGCTCTCCGGAAGGAGAACTCGCGCTGGCGCAAGCAGTGGCCTATCTTGCGCTCGCTCCAAAATCGAACGCGATCTACGCGGCTTTTGGAACCGTCACCGAGGATGTCGAGAAGACCGCCGCCGATCCAGTGCCTCTCCACTTGCGCAACGCGCCAACCGGATTGATGAAAGCTTTTGGTTATGGCCAAGGCTATCAATACGCGCACGACCTGGAATCGAAAGTTGCCGACATGCAGTGCCTTCCCGACAATCTCCGCGCCCGCCGCTACTACCATCCGACGATGGAAGGCTTTGAACGTGAACTCAGCAAACGAATGGAAGAGATCGCCAGAGCGAAGAACGAACCACCGAAGCCCAACGCTGAATCTGAATAAGCGAAAGCAGGGGAGTCACGAGTATTGGGTCACCGTCGCTTTGTTTGTCTCTCGAGTGCAAATCCGAACCACAATGGATTCGATCCATTGAACTGAACTTCATGTTTCTGGCCGGCAAAGCCGCTGCGCGATGCTGTGATGGTGCATTTGTCGCACGGCCTTTCCAAAACGATTTCGTATTTGCCTTCACGGCCCGAGGTTGCCGTTCCAACCTCCTTTCCTGAAGCATCGGTCAGGGTCAATTCGGTTCGAGGCAGCGGCCAGCCGTCGGTATCGCTGACGAATCCGCGAACGCTCCCGCGCGGCGGAAGACCTTCGGGAGCGATAGCGCGCGCCTGGTAAGCAGAGCCGCGAAGCGGACGTCCGCCGA
>CAYZHX010000090.1:0-16350 GCA_964476905.1 uncultured Terriglobales bacterium | reverse complement strand
CCTCGCCCGTTCTCGATCGTAATTGCTCCGCCGGGGGTGAGTGGCGCCTGCTGTCGTAAATCCTCTTCTGCCTCAACGTGCGCATCGACCATGCAGCCGACGTTTGCGAGGGCAAGGATGGCGCAAACAACCAGCAACAAAGGATTCTTCCTGGATGTGCAATTCAGATGCAGCATGGCTTCACCTGCAGATAGAGAAGTGGTACTGCGGTGAAAGCTACGCAAGAACCATCAGAATAGTTCCAGACAGGAGAGGATTCCGGCGAGCAACACCACAGCGCAGAATCCAGTACAAAGTCCTTGGCCTCAATTCAGAGAGCCGGGCAACGTAAACTCAACACGTTTGCTCCCAAGCTCGCGGAGCGGATGCGCCAACTCCGCATCGCGAAGAGTGGGCGTCGTTGCGATAGAGAAAAGGACTCAGATTCCAAGGAGAAGGGAGCTATTGAGCCGAACTAGTGAAACATCAGCCTCAAATGGTGCCGGGAGGGGGAATCGAACCCCCACAGGGCTTTTGGCCCCTGCGGATTTTAAGTCCGCTGCGTCTGCCAGTTTCGCCATCCCGGCTTCAGGTTGCGTTTCCAGTTTCGCACAACGGAGGGGCCGTTGTTTCCGGCACAAAACGACAGGGGCTGATGTTGATCATCAGCCCCGTTGCCTCTCCTTGCAGTTCGGATGCTAGAGATAAATTTCAACCCACCTGGGGAGGGAGGAAGAAGCAGGCAGCAGGACAGTGCTCCTCCATCCCTAAATAGACTCGGTCACATCCTCTTGCGCATGAACGCGGGGACATCGAGGTCATCGCCATCGATTTCGACAACGCTGTTCCGAACTGCATCCAGAGACATCGAGTCCCGCACCGGTACTGTGGCATGTGACGCTGCAGCAGCCGCGGCTACAACCATCGATTCGGGAACCTCTTCGATGATGCTGTGAGCCGCCGCAACGGGTTGGGACCCGGGTTCAGGTTCCATAATGGGAGCTGGCCGTTGCTGCATTATGACCTGTGGACCAGTAACGAATGTTGAGGTAGATGAAGAGCGGGACGAGGACACGGCTTCGCTGATACCAACCGCGCGCTCCCGGCGGTGCGGCTGGTCGCTCTTGAATCCGGTGGCGATCACCGTGATCTTCACGTCGTCCTTCATCTTCTCGTCGAGCACGGCGCCGAAGATGATGTTGGCGTCCTCGTGCGCGGCGCTCTGGATGATTGTTGAAGCTTCGTTGACCTCAGCCAGCCTGAGCGAACTCGAGCCGGTGATGTTGATGAGGATGCCACGAGCACCGTCGATCGCGCCCGCTTCGAGTAGCGGGGAGGCAATCGCAGCCTGTGCCGCTTCGAGCGCGCGACGCTCGCCTCGTCCGGTGGCCGTTCCCATTACGGCATAGCCCATTCCGGCCATGATGGTCTTCACGTCCGCAAAGTCGCGATTGATGATGCCGGGGATGGTGATGATGTCAGAAATCCCCTGCACGGCTTGTCGCAATACATCGTCGGCCACGCGGAACGATTCAAAGAATCCGGCATTCTGCGCGACAGCCAGCAGCTTCTCGTTAGGGATGACGATCGTCGTATCGACGCTTTCGATCAGCTCCTGCAGCCCGTGGTCCGCTTGTGCGAGGCGCCGCTTGCCTTCAAACACAAACGGCTTCGTGACGACCGCAACCGTGAGTGCACCCATCTCGGAGGCGAGCGAAGCAATAATCGGCGCGGCACCGGTTCCCGTGCCGCCGCCAAGTCCGGCAGTGACGAAGACCATGTCGGCGCCTTCGAGCGCCTCGATAATCTGGTGAGCGTCTTCGAGAGCGGCCTTGCGTCCCACTTCAGGATTCGCCCCCGCGCCGAGGCCGCTGGTAAGCTTCACGCCAAGCTGAATCTTCACTGGAGCCTGCGACATTTGCAGCGCCTGGAGATCCGTGTTGGCGACGAGAAACTCCACGCCTTCCACTTTGGCGTTGATCATGCGGTTGACTGCGTTGCCGCCGCCACCGCCTACGCCGATGACCTTGATCTTGGCGTTGTTCCGCGGATCTTCGTTGAAGCTGATGCGAATATCGTCTTCAGCGCCGATGTGATTGCCGTTGCCTTCGGCTTTGCTTTTTGCCATGGAAGTTCTCCTTCGAATTCTTAAATCCTCAGTACCCTCGACGAAATGGAGCTTGGGCATTCGGGAGTCCGCAGTCGGCATTCGGCCAAAAGCCTCTTCCTCTAAGCACCCACCTGAGTACCTCTTTAATTCCTGACTTCACCCGATAGCCCGATCACCCGATGCTTAGGCTCCAACGAACAACGCCCGCAATCTCGCCTTCAGCCCTGCCTGTTCTTCCTTTATGCGTCCCACACGGGCGCGATGCGTGTACATGAGCAGACCTACACAGCTTGCGAAATCCGCTTGCGCCAGGCTGTTAGGCATACGCGGTATGCCATTCACGGTGCCGACGCGTGCCGGACAGCGCAAAGTCTGTTCGGCAATCTCCGCAATCGCAGATAGCCGCGACCCGCCTCCGATGAGGACGCATCCCGCGCCAAGCCCATCGAAAACTCGGGCTTGACGAAGCTGCTCGCGCAACATCTCGAACAGCTCACGAGCACGAGGCTCGATGATTTCGCCGAGGATGCGCTGCGATATTAGGCGCGACGGCCTGTTTCCAACCGACGGCACTTCAATTTCGTTGCCTTCGGGAATATCGGTCACAACGGCGGATCCGCAGTGACGTTTGATTTTCTCGGCATCGACCAGTGGAGTCCGCAGACCTACGGCGATGTCGTTGGTGAAATGATCTCCGCCAATGGGAACCACTCCGCTGTGAGCAACCGCGCCTTCGTAGAACACAACCACGTCCGTCGAACCAGAACCGATATCGACGAGACAGACTCCGAGCTCTCGCTCATCGGAATCGAGGATCGCGTCGGCGCATGCGACCGGCTCGAAGACAATGTCATCCACGTGAATGCCGGCGCGGTTCGCTGCGGTCACCAGGTTCTGCGTCGCGCTCGACGCAGCAGTGGTCACATGTGCATTCACTTCGAGACGCATGCCGATCATCCCAACCGCATCCTGAATGCTGCCCTGCTCGTCGACTATGAACTCCTGGGGCAGCAGATGGATGGTTTGCCGGTCCGGCGGCAGGGAAACAGAGCGTGCGCGCTCTACCGCCTGGCGCACGTCGTCACGATTGATCTCGCGCGGGCGCGAACCCAGCGTGATGCCTCCGCGGCTGTTGAACCCGCGAATGTGCGGTCCACCGATGCCGACTGTAGCTCGTTCGATCGGCATCTGCGCCGTCGATTCAGCCTCTTCGACGGCCCGCTGAATCGACGCTGTCGCCTTATCAAGTTCGACGATCACGCCTTTGCGCGAGCCTCGGGAATCAGCAACGCCGTGTCCGCGATAGCGCAGACCAGCGTCGGTGATTTCTCCAACGACGACGCAGGTCTTCGTGCTGCCTACGTCGAGAATGCAAATCGTATTTTCGTTTACCTTGCCCATCTCTTAAGACCGTTTTTCACCCACGCAGCTACAGAGAAGCACGGTTCAAGGTTCCGAGTTTCAGGTTGCCGCTAAGCCATTCTTTGGATCAGCCCGCCAAGCATTGGCTTTGCCGAAACCGAAAACTTGAAAGCCGAAACACTTCCGTTGTTCAGTGTCTTCTGCGCCTCCCAGGCGAAACTGCTTTCGCGTATGTCCTCGGGGCCGGAGCGGGTCGATGCTCAAATGCGGCCATTTCCGGATTCACGATGATCTGTCCGTCGTAGCGCAAATCGACCGATTCCACCTTCTGGAATTGCTGACGCCAGTCGCCGATGTGCGCGAGATAAATCTTGAACCGCTCAAGGAATTGATCGTTGCCGAGGCTGACTAGTACCGCGCCGGCCGGATCGCTTACCGTGACTTTTACGTTCTCTGGATCGTTCAAGTCCACTTCGCTCAAGTCTTTCGAATAGTGGCCTTCCCCGGCATCAAGGTCGTTAACCACCCGTGAGTAAAGCTTCATTTGCGCCCGGCGCCTCGAAAGCGGATCGGACTCGCTGAGTCCGAGCACTACTGGAAACGAATAGTGTGTTCTGCGCGGCAGCTCCATAATCACGCCATGTGCGTCGACCAACTGAATGCGGCTGCCGATTTGCGTGAATGCTATAGGAGTGCGCTCCTGAATCTGAACGGCGATCCGGTTCGGCAGGAGACGCATCACGCTGGCCGACTCGATCCACGGAATTGCTTCGAGCTGCGCGCGACGCTGCTCCAGCGGAATATAGAAGACGTTGCGTCCGATGTCGGCTCCGAGCACCTCCATTACCTGTGAGCGCGTCACTTTATTGAGGCCGCTGATCGTGATCTCATCACTCGAATCCACGCGGAATCGCCAGCTTCGTGTGCCGTAGCGGTACACGCTTCCATACGCAACTGCCGCGAGCGAGATCGCGGCGACCACCATTACGGCAATGCGAATGCGGCTGGCGGTCCGTTTCGGTAGCGCGCTTTTGCGGACGGAAATGCGCCGCTCGGCGCGTCGGAATTGTGGTTCGGGAGTGATGTCGGCGAGAGACGAGTCAGCATCGAACTCGGGTTCGAGTTCGCGGTCGCGATCAGAAACGACATCGACGCGAGTGGGAATTTCCACTTCTTTGATCTTAGCGTCGTCTCGCGGCATCAATTCGTGTTTTGAGAATCGCCGTACTCGCCACTATAAACGCATTTCAGAATTTTCAGCGCAGGAAAATTGGAAGTCGAAGAAAAAAGTTCAACATCGAACCGGAAAATCTGCGAGCCGTTCAAAATCTGCTGAGCGAAAAGTTCGGAATCCCGAAATCTATAATCACCCAACATGCGCTGGTCGCCCAAGTCCATTGTTCGGTACTGGTTCTCACCCGAATTTGGAGCTGCGGATCGGCTGATTCCACGATGGCTATTCCTGCGAGCGCTTGGGCTTATTTACTTCTCCGCTTTTTACTCCTTGTTCTTTCAGATTCGTGGGCTGATCGGGCCTAACGGTGTTCTGCCTGCTGAGGAATACCTCCAAGCTGTAGCGCGATCAGCAATGGCCCATGCACGCTTCTGGTATGTTCCGTCGCTGCTGTGGATCTCGAGCGGCTCCCGCATGCTCATGCTGCTGTGCTGGGCCGGAATGATTGCGTCGATTCTGCTCGTAGTGAACCTCTGGCCGCGGCTGATGCTGGTCATCTGTTTCATTTGTTTTCTGTCGTTCATCTCGGCCGCACAGGACTTTTCCTCCTATCAGTCCGACGGAATGCTGCTCGAGGCTGGATTCATCTGCCTGTTCTTTGCCCCTCCAGGTCTGCTTCCCGGATTGGGAAGTAAACATCCTCCTTCACGCGCCAGCTTGTTCCTCCTGCAGTGGGAGTGGCTGCGGATCTATTTCGAATCTGGAATCGCGAAGCTGGCCAGCGGTGATCCGGAGTGGCGCAACTTCACCGCCATGGACGAGTACTACCAGAACGGTCCGCTGCCAACGTGGATCGGATGGTACGTGCAGCATCTTCCGCACTGGTTTCATGCGACCACTGTGGGCGCCACGCTGGTGATGGAATTGGGCCTGATCTGGATGATCTTGCTGCCGCGCCGCTTCCGCATTGTGCTGTTTTTTGTTGTGACGTGCTGGGAAATCGGCGTAATCAGCACAGCGAACTACTGCTTTCTGAACTATTTGGTTTTGTCGCTAGGGGTCCTGCTACTGGACGATCGCTTCCTTGCGCGCTTTGCTCCGAGAAAATGGAAGCAAGAGTTGCCGGTGCTCAAGGAGGCTTCACTTCCGGAACCTGCGCCGGCCTCAGCGCTAGAGGCAGGGTCGATACCAAGTTTCCTTCTCCCGCAATTTGGCGCATTCAAACTTGCCGTCTCCGCAGTGATGCTTACGTGGATCTTCTACGTAACCTCTGTTCAACTCCTGTGGATGCTTGTGCCCCGCCTTCCCCTGCCGAGGACGCCTGTCATAGCGCTTGAGCCCTTCCGCATTGCGAATCAGTATGGGTTATTTGCGGTGATGACGCGCGGTCGCTACGAAATCGAATTCCAGGGCTCGAACGACGGACAGAACTGGACTGCGTATCCATTTCGCTACAAACCGCAGAAGCTGAACGAAGCGCCGGGAGTCTATGCTCCCTATCATCCACGGTTCGATTGGAATCTGTGGTTTGCATCCTTGGGTACATGGCGCAGCAACGGCATCGTCTTAAATACACAAGTGCGCCTGCTAACGAACGAGAAAGACGTGCTCAGACTTTTGGCAGGGAATCCGTTTCCGCAATCAGCGCCGAAGCAGGTGCGCGCTGTAATGTGGCAATACTGGTTCACGACCATGGCTGAGAAACGGCAAACAGGGAGTTGGTGGAGAAGAGAGTTCCTGGGCTTATATGCGCCAACGTTGGAATTACAGCCCGACGGAAAGCTGGGAGTGCTTGAGATGCCTGCAGAGCGGAGCCCTGAGCCTTAGAGGAGCTTCGCCTGGCGTGAGCAGCAACGATGATTCCGGCGTTAATGGGCGGGCGCGGGTTGTGAAGTCTCTTCTTGCGCCCATTGCTCATACCAGAATGCAAGAGAATCTCCTTCGACCTCCTATAATCCTTCCGATGAATCTTGAGCAGAAGCTACAAGAATTGAAGCGCCGCGACACCGCAGCCGAGGCCGGCGGCGGTCCTGAGCGGCGTGAGCGTCAGCACAGGGAACGCAAGCTGTCGGCACGCGAGCGCATTAACTTTCTTCTGGACGAGGGTACGTTTGAGGAAACCGACCGCTTTGTGACCCACCGCGCCAGCGACTTCGGCATGGATCAGCAGAAGATCCTTGGTGACGGATTTGTGACCGGCTATGGCCGCATTGAAGGACGGCTTGTCTTCGTATTTGCCCAAGATTTCACCGTCTTTGGTGGTTCGCTGTCCGAAGCCAATGCGGCGAAGATTGTGAAGATCATGGATATGGCAATGCGGGTTGGCGCGCCGGTGATAGGACTCAATGATTCCGGAGGCGCGCGCATTCAGGAAGGCGTGATGTCGCTGGCCGGATACGCCGACATCTTTCTACGCAATACGCTGGCCAGCGGCGTGATTCCGCAGCTATCCGCGATCATGGGACCGTGCGCCGGTGGCGCCGTCTACTCGCCAGCGATTACTGATTTCATCTTCATGGTCGACAAGACGTCCTACATGTTCGTGACCGGTCCGGATGTGATCAAGACCGTCACCCATGAAGAGGTCACAAAAGATCAGCTTGGCGGCGCTGCAACGCACAATGAAACTTCGGGCGTAGCTCACTTTCTCGCGCACGATGATGCCGAGTGCCTGTCGATGATTCGCGAGCTGATGAGCTTTATTCCATCGAACAATCTCGACGATCCGCCGCGTCGGACAACCGGCGATCCCATCGACCGCGGCGATCCCGAGCTCGACGCGATCGTTCCCGCGCTTTCCAATCAGCCATATGACATCAAAGACGTAATTACGCGCGTAGTCGATGATGGCTATTTCTTCGAGGTGCAAGAGCTGTATGCGAAGAATCTAGTGGTGGGATTTGCGCGGCTGAATGGTCGGCCAGTCGGCGTGGTGGCGAATCAACCGGCGTTTCTGGCAGGCGTGCTCGACATTAACGCTTCAGACAAAGGCGCGCGATTCGTCCGATTCTGTGATGCCTTCAATGTTCCGCTGGTTACATTTGAAGACGTTCCCGGATTCCTTCCGGGCACCCAACAGGAGTATGGCGGCATCATCCGTCATGGCGCCAAGCTGCTCTTTGCATTTGCTGAAGCGACGGTTCCCAAAATGACAGTGATCACGCGCAAGGCCTATGGCGGCGCCTATTGCGTGATGTCGTCAAAGCACATTCGTACCGACGTGAACTACGCGTGGCCGACGGCCGAGATTGCTGTTATGGGCCCGGAAGGCGCAGTAAACATCGTCTACAAGCGCGAGCTGGAACGTGCCGCGCAAATGGGTAAGACCGAGGCAGAACGCATGGCGATCCTTGAACGCGAACGCAGCAAGAAAATCGAGGAATTCCGCGAGCGCTTCGCGAACCCTTACGTTGCTGCCGAGCGCGGATACGTCGATGCCGTAATCCGTCCGCGTGAGACGCGCAAGAAGCTCATCGATGCGCTAGAGATGCTCGACACCAAACGCGATAAGAACCCGCCGAAGAAGCACGGGAATATTCCGCTGTAACTTCAAGCTTCGACGCTTCCAGAATTGATCAGTATTTGTGCGTTCTGAGTGATTCGCTGAAAGAAAACACTGCGCAAATATGGTCATCCTGAGCGCCTCCTTTGCGCGAAGGACCTCCCCGAATGCTCCAGCGTGAAATGCACTCGCGAGCGCTCTTCTGCACATAACGCCGGTCCACTGGAGGAGGAGGCCACACTGACCTAGCTAAGACTGATACATCGCGCGAGAATCCTTCGCGCAGCAGATGCGCTTCAGGATGACAGAGCTGAATTTCCAGCCGAATCTCTATACTTCATGAATCATTTTAGGTTCGGTCGTGGCTTTCTCAGATTCGTCTTTCTTCAGCGGAAGTATCTTTCAACTCTTCCCTCCAGCCGCGGCCGACTGCACCTTTGCTGCAGCATCGCTGCCTATGAGTGTCGCGTTTTGAATCTGCTGATAAAAATCCATCATGGCGCCGGGAGAGTGCGGCATCAGGATTGTGTTGCTCTTGTCCTGCGAACCAATTTCTTTGAGGGTGTCGAAGTACTGCGTCATCAGCACTAATGCCATTACGTCTTTTGCCTGGGCGCCCTCGATGCTTTCTTTGAATGCCTCGACCGACTCGCGCAATCCACTGATGATCGCTTTTCGCTGATCGGCGATGCCTTTGCCCTGCAGTGCTTTGCTCTCAGCGTCGGCTTCGGCCTGTTTTACCTTGAGAATTTTTTCCGCTTCTCCGCGCGCCTGCGCAGCAACCTGCTCGCGCTGTGCTGCGTTGATGTCGTTCATCGCCGATTTCACTTTGGGATCGGGATCCACGTCGGTCACCAGCGCTTTGATGATGATGTAGCCAAAGTCATTCATGACGTTTGAGAGTTCCTGCTTCACGGCATCCGCGACGTCGTCTTTCTTTTCGAAGACATCATCGATTGCCATTTTGGGAACTTGCGAGCGGACGGAGTCAAAAACGTACGAGGTGATCTGCTCTCCTGGTGACTGCAGTTTGTAATACGCCTGATAGACCTTGTCCTGAAGAACCTGATACTGAACCGAGACCATCACTTTGACGAAGACGTTGTCACGCGTCTTGGTCTCCACTTCTACTCGAAACTGCTGAACGCGCAGATTTACTCGGCCGGCGACGTGCTCGAACCACGGCAGTTTGAAATTCAGTCCCGGGCCGGCGATGCGGACAAATTTTCCAAAGCGTTGAATAACCGCAGCTTCGGCGGTATCGACGGTGAAGAGTCCGCTAAGAATAGTGGCAACAACAATGACAGCAAGAACAATAAAGCCAATCAGGCTTGGATCCATGAGGCGCTCCTGGAAAGTGGTGCTGTGAGAGTAACTCGATTTATTGAGTTTTCGAGGAAAAATCAAAGGCCTTGAACACGGAGGACACGGAGGGAACAGACGGAACTGAAGCAGTCGCTGTAGTAGCTGTTAAGGAAGAGAGCTCGCATGGCCCAACTTTCAGGCGTTCCTCCTAGCCAATCACACCTTTGTTTCCTCCGTGGCCTCCGTGTTCAAAGCTTTTGATCAGTGCGGCTCGTACGGTGCTGCGGAGGTCGGATCGTAGTTGCGGCCGTATTTGTTCTTGTGCTGAGCCAGAGTCTCTGTCGATGGAATTTGCAGTACACCTAACTTGACCGGCGAATCGTTGATCGTAATTCGGCGCGAGAGCTGGTCCATTTGCTCGCGCGTCAGCCCTTCCGCCCACACCTGCATGAGATATTCACCGGGCTGTACGTTCGGGATCTTTGCCTCGCCTGAGCTCCCGACGATCGCGTAATACGGACTCTCGAGCGAGATGACAATCGCGCTCATCTGCGGATGGATGTTGCAGAAGATATAGCTCACGCCCGTGCGATCGAACTTCACCGAACGAGTTGCGCCCGACTCGTAGAGCCCCAAATCGAACCTCTTGCCTTCGAATAGAGAAAAAACGTTGTGAAAGAACGGATCATGATTGGGAAAATCGACCGTTGATTCCGGCGGCACTACGAGTATATGAGGCGAAAAGGTCTTATTCTTCTGAAGCAAAGTGGCGTGAACAGGTGTTTCGTTGAGTGCTTGACGTTTGACAGGATCGATTGGAGTGAGCGAGACGACAGCTCCACTCGGGTCGCCCACCACACTGCTGACGCGAACCGAGGCGGTCACCTCTGCGGATTGAAGCGGCACGGTCAGGAAGCAGACCAAGGCGAAAGCGGTTGCCCTCAGGGGAACTATGTAGCGAGTCTTCATCAGAACAATAGCCCGACACCCATGCCGATATTGTCTGCCGAAGCCTGCACGTTCGTCAGCCTCGAAGAGACAATGTGACGATACTCCACAGAGAACAGGAGATCGGAACGCGGGCGGTAAATTACATTACTCATAGCCGTAGCGTTTTTTCCCAATCCGGGATAGAGGACATTCTGCCGCGCTGCGAATTGGCGAATCTCTTTCGAGAACGGATTGTCGAGTCCGTATCCGGCATTGAACTGCAGCGTCGGCGTGGCCTGCACACTAAGTTGGCTCCATCCGCCAACAACATCGAGTCCCCTCACAAGCGCGAGTGGGTTCTGCAACACGTCGGAGTAGACGACGCTCTGGCCGCTGCTGGCCCCGAATCCACCAAGCGCTTGTCCGCGAAAGAACTCGCCTTTGAGACCCAGGCGATGGACCAGCGGAATCTGCCAATCTGCGGTTCCGGCCCAGCCATTGACGATGCGGTTGAATCCCCAATTCTGCCGGCTGAAGTAGCCGCCAAGGTTCAACGACGCGAGATGATCTTCATCTTTGCCGCCCGACCATCCTATCCGCGCCGAATACCCGGGCTGCCGCGAGAGCTCTCCTGCTCCTGCAGCCCGATAAAACTGTCCGCGCGGGCTCTCACCTGTAAGGGCATCGAGAACACCCACGGCAAAATTCAGCCGCTGCGAATTCCCTAAATCGATCCGGCGCTGAAGTTGCAGTTGCGGTACCCACGTCCAAAGATTCCCAGTGTATGCGAATTCAGGCTGTGCAAGTGCGATCAGGGAAGTCGGCGAAATCACAGAAAACATCGGAGCGTCCTGTCCAGCGGTGATCGATGTGTGCGACCAATTCACGCGGACATTGCCCGTTCGCAAACGCATCAAACCGAGCACGCTTCCATTGTCCGTATCCGGAAAGCCTCCTGCGAAGTCGAAGCGGAGATCGCCGCTCACTCTGGCTCCAGCCCATTCTGGTCCGAAGACCTCGACGCCCATTTGTGACTGCCGCAGCGTGCCTGCAACTGAGCCGGTGCCGTAGAGTCCGTAGCTGGGAATGGCAACTCCGGGATTGTCGATGCTGTCGGGAACGCCGCGATTGCTGAACATATTCATCATGATCAGGCCGGACATCCGCACACGGTATCTGGAGCCGCTCTCAACTTTGGTTTGATACTGATCGTCCACCTTGCCGGTCAGCAGAGAGTATTCGTCTTCGAGCTTTGCCAATCGTTGGCTAGTTGATTGCGACGGAGTCTGCCCTTGCTCCGGTTGCGCACTCAACGCCTGCTGTGTAGGTTGAATGCTCGACGCGGGCGGAGTAGGTGAGATCGCCTCGAGTCGGCGCTCCAGCTCTTGCGTTTGCGCACGATAGCGGTCGGCCTCGTTGCGCAGCTCGGCCACAGAATTTTGCAATTGTGAAATCTCAGCCTGAAGCTGCCGCACCGCCTCCGCCAGTTGTGATTCGGAGCCCTCTGTGTTTGTGGATGAGGCCTGCTGAGCGAGCGCGGTGCTGGCAATGACCAGGAGCATGACGATTCCGGCGATCGAAACTTTCATGTGCAAGACTCCTTCGGGGTTCCGGTTCCGTGAATTCAGCTCAGACCACGTTTACCGGAGTGCTGGTTACGACGTTGTGGCCTGCCGGAACCGTTCCCACCATAGGCAAAGTGACCAGAATCGTGGTTCCTTCTCTTGAAGTCTTCTCGATTCTCAGATCGCCGCCGTGATCTTGAACGATCTTCTGCGCGATGGTCAGCCCCAGGCCCGTACCGTTGGCTTTGCCGTGTGTGAAGAAGGGTTCAAAAATCTTGGATTGGTGATCTCGCGAAATGCCGCGTCCATTGTCGACTACACGGATCTCGACTCTGCTATCCAGTTCGCGGATGTCCACATGAATCCTTCCCGCTTCAGCACATGCCGCTTCGCACGCATTCAGGAAAAGGTTGTGAAATACACGCTCCAGGCGCTTGATGTCGTACATGCCTTCACGCGTGCCTGTCGAACTAACATCTATTCCGACGTGCCGAAATTCCGGGCGCGTGCGGATACTCTGGATCGCCCCCTGAATCGCTTCTTCAGGATGTGAAAGTCCGAGGCGCAGAGACTCGCGCGTGCGCGAAAACTCAAGCAGTGAGTCGATGAGCTCATTCATCTGCATGACCGAAATTCGAATCTCTTCATACAGCTCCTGCTTCTCAGGAAAGGCACGCCGCGAGTCGCTCAGGAATTCAGCGTTGGAGAAAATGGCAGAAAGATAATGCCGCAAATCGTGCGAGATTGAGCTGGCCATTCGTCCGATAGTCGCTAGCCGTTCGCTCTCCAGCAGTTCGCGCTGACTCTTCTGCAAGTCGCCGCGCATGCGGCTGAAGGCTGCTGTGAGCTCCGCAACTTCGTCACGTCCGCCTTTGGTTAGCGGATATTCGAAATCAGATTGGCCAAGCGCGCGTACACCCTCAACCAACGAACTAAGCGGCTTCGTGATGCTGCTGGAGATGATCCAAACCAGTGTCGCCCCGAAGACGAGAGCGAGAATTCCTAAAGCTAGAATGAGCCGGTCGAGATCGGCGAGGAAACGAGTGGATTGATCGAGCGACTTGAGAACCGTGAGACGAACGTTTGTTGGAGCTGCCGAGAGCTGCACATCCTCAGCGAGAAACTTTTCGTCACCAAGACTGATTTCTCTCGGAGCACTTTCCAAACGCGAACCCGGAAGCCGTGACGAGAAATCCTGTTCCTGGGCGGGTGCAAGTGTGCTGCGTACTAGCGCATCGTTCGCGCGGAAGATTACCTGACTGCCCGCGACTTGACTCAGCTCGCGCGCTACCTTCTCATCGATCTCCGATCCGAGCGCCAGGAAACCGATCACACGGTTGCGCTCCGTCTCTCCTAAATAGATCGGTCGCATGGCTACTTCGAACAAGTGCTTCCCGCAGATCCACCAACTCACCCCTTCCGGCGGCGGCAACGAGAAAGCTAGCTGTCGTTGAATTTCGTTGGATACCAAATCGGGAGAGTTGGAGTGCAGCGCCATCATTCGGCCGCCCGCGTCTGCAAGTACAAGGAGATCGCTGCCGGCGATCTGCCACTGCTCCGTCGAAGCATCTTGAATCGTCGCTGCGTGATGCGTGGTCATAAGAGCGCGCACGATGGACAGATCGGCCATGAGATCGGCGGAGCGCACCAGGTTTTCTTCGCGCTGGCGCTGCACGTTCTCGAAAGTTGTAACGGAGTTGCGCACGTCTTCAACGACTTGAACCCGGACATGTGCGCTGACCACGCGGCGAACAACTATGAGGCTGGCACCCGTCAGGAAAACGGAGATGAGCAGCAGTGCAAGCAGGAATTTAGCGCGAAGCGTCACGTTGACTACGGCACGAAGCGATATCCTACGCCATGTACGGTGAGGAAGTGCGCTGGATTCGCCGGCTCCTGTTCCAGTTTCTGGCGGAGCTTGAGGATGTGATTGTCCACCGTCCGCGTGCTTGGATAATCCTGGTAGCCCCAGACTTCGTTTAGTAACTCGTCGCGTGAGATCACGCGCTCGCGGTTTTCCACCATAAACTTCAAAACTTTGAACTCTTGCGCCGTCATGGGCACCTGCTCTCCCGAGCGTGTGAGCTGCATACGCGCGAAGTCCACGTAGACTTCATCGAAAGCAAAGCGTTCCTCATTCGGAACTCGGGCTGACCGTCGCAGCGCCGCGCGTGTGCGCGCCAGAAGCTCACGCGGAGAAAATGGCTTGGTGACGTAGTCGTCAGCTCCAAGCTCCAGCAACAGAACCTTATCCATGACATCGGATGCTGCGCTGACTACGATGATCGGCATTGCAGGAGCCCGCCGCTTGATGTGTTGGCAAACCTCGCGACCACCCATTCCCGGCATGCGCAAATCAAGAATCACGACATTCGGCTGGCGGGCAGCAAAGGCCTGCAGTCCTGCTTCACCGGTTCCGGTAATTTCAACGGCGAAGCCCTCCGGCTCAAAGAGACGGCTCATTGCCCGTTGAACCTTCGGGTCATCTTCAATAACGAGGATACGATCCATTCTGGGTTTTGGCTGCTTTAGGGTATCAACCGGTCAGGGATGAATTGTCAAGGATTTGTAAAACCAGAGTCGCCACACATCCCAAGGATTTTGGAGATTACGCGGCTTTGACTCTTGGCAGCATTCTGCGCGCAACAGGCTTGAGCCAGAACAGCGCTAGCAGGGCTGAGATGATGTCGCAGCCGATCATGGCCCAGAACACGCTAGTCCAATTTCCGGACTTTACCGAAGCCATGGCGGCTATTGGACCAGCAAAGATGGATGCGACTCCCGCGCCGGTGAGGACCACACCAAAATTCGTGGTGGCCCATTTTGCTCCAAACAGATCCGCAGTGATCGATGGGAATAGCGAGAAGATTTCACCCCACGCGAAGAAACACAAGCCGGAAAGTGCGATGAACCAAACGGGGTGATCGGCAAGACGCAGCAGGAGGAAGACTGCCGCGGCCTCAAGCGTGAAAGCTGCAAACATGGTGTTCTCACGCCCGAGATGATCCGAGACCCAGCCCCAAAACGGGCGAGTGAGGCCATTGAGAATGCGATCAATCTGAATTGCCAGTACCAGAGCGGACATCCCGAAAATCAGGATGACTTTGTCGACGTTGTAGAACTTCGCGATCGGACTTAGCTGCGCGGTGACCATGAGTCCGCCGAACGACATGAGCGTCATCATCAGATAAATGAGCCAGAAAGGCCCGGTGCGCATCATCTGCCACGGCGACATCTCGAGTCCGGAGGTGAGAACCTTTGCCGTCGCTGGTTCCCGATTTGGATCATGGCCGGCGGCCATCCAGCCATCCGGCGGGTTCTCCATCACGAGCGCCGACAGAACAACCACAGTTCCCTGCGCCAGCCCCCACACGATGAAAGTCCGCGCGTATCCGGAGGAGCGGATCATCGATGCGATGCCCGAAACGGTCAAGGCAGTTCCCAGCCCATAAGCGCCGCTCGTCAATCCGACGCAAAGCCCGCGGCGATCAGGAAACCACTTCAGCGCATTGCCGATTGTGCCGCCATAGACGATTCCGGCGCCGATCCCGCCGATGGTGTACACGATAACAAGCTCAATGACATTCGAAGCCTTTCCGGCACCCACCCACCCTATTCCGACAAGGACTCCAGCGCAGACCATCATGGGACGCGGACCGAAACGATCAATCAAGTACCCAACGAATGGCACGAGCCAAGTGACTGCTATGAGAAATGTCGAGAACGCCACTTGGATCGCGGGCAGCGTGGCATGGAGGCTGGTCGTGAGCTCGCCAGTGAACAGGGTCCACGAATACTGCAGGTTCGCCACAGCCATCATGGCGATAATACCGGCGATGAGCTGAACCCAGCGGCTGGCCGCCTGAGTTGCCGACGAGTGAATCGAGACAGGTGCACCAGCCACGGTCCTCTGTATATAACAGGCCTTCAAAATTGCAAAGCAGGCTGAAGGCAGCGGCAAGAATGGCTCCTGAAAGGCAAAGCGCCAACGCATGCGCGTCGGCGCTATAAATTTTGGCCTATTTTCTACCGCTATTGCCTATGGATTAGCTAACCTTCCGAATCACCTGCATCGTGCTCCAGTCATAAGCGAACTTCTGGCCGCAATCGAGGCAGACAACGTAATGGCCGCCCTGGCCTACGGGCTCCCAGTCCGAATTGCGGCTGGAGCTTGCGCTGGCTGCGGCAAAAGGCTTTGACGTGTGACGATGACGACAGCTAAGCGACAGAACTTGCAGGAATTTCTGAATCATTTCTCTTTGGACCTTTAATGCAATGACGCTGCCTGTCCCACTCGCGCAGGACAGGCTGTCAGTAAAACGGGCCGATTAAGCGCGAGCCGCGACTGCCGAGGACTCGATGGAGACAGGCTCCTTGCTGTCCTTCTGCTGTCCGGGCTTGCGAATGTCGATGCCGCCCTTGA
>CAYZHX010000089.1:6904-16407 GCA_964476905.1 uncultured Terriglobales bacterium | reverse complement strand
GGCCGTCCGGAAGACACGAAGAACATGAATGCCATGGCCGCGGAGTTTCGCCGTCAGCTCGATGCCGTTCGTCCTGGATTGCTGCTCACGGCGGCGATTCCCGCCGGCTCGGAAGATTACAAGCACTTCGATCTGAAAACGCTCAGCCGCCTCATGAACGATCTCTCGATCATGGCCTACGACCTGCACTGGAACGGCGAGAAGACCACGAACTTGCATAGCGCGCTCTTCCATGATCCGGCGGACCCTTCCCAGCCTCCAATGGATACGCATTATGGGGCGCATGCCGTGCAGGATTTTCTTCGCGCCGGAGTTCCGCCGCACAAGATCGTCTTCGGCGTTCCCTTTTATGGAAAGGGCTGGACTGGTGTGAGCAACACGAATCACGGCCTCTATCAGACGGCGAAGGATGCCTCGAAGGTTCCTCCCGAGTATCGAAACCTGAAATCGCTGCCTGCGACTGCGGACCGTCAGTACTACGCAAAGCTAGCGACCTGCTCGATCTGGAACGACAACGAATTCTTCAGCTATGACTGCCCGGAAGCCATGCAGGCAAAGCTGAGATACGCGCGCCAGCACCACCTCGGAGGAGTGATGTTCTGGGAAATGGGCCAGGACACGATGGATGCAGAGCTGTTGCGGGCACTGACGGAGCAGAGCCGCCGCCGGTAGGCGGTGGGCGGTAGCCAAATGGCCGGCTCCGGGGCGGACGATTCTGCGAACAAGCTCGTAAAGCGCGGCCGCCAGCAACGCGGTTGCCCCACCGGCTATCGCCGCCGGTTCTGTTGCATGCGTCGCCCCCGTGCAACTGTCGAACATCGACTTCTATTAGAATCAACGCTTCATGCTTCGCTTCTGCACAGCCGGCGAGTCTCATGGAGAGGCGCTAATCGCCGTCATCTCCGGCATTCCTGCGGGGATCGAGATCGATCAGGACTTTGTGAACCACGAGCTCTGGCGACGCCAACAAGGCTATGGTCGCGGCGGGCGCATGCGCATCGAGCGCGATACGGCACATTTCATCTCCGGCGTGCGACACGGCAAGACGATAGGCTCTCCCATCTCGCTGCGCATTGAGAATCGGGATTGGAAGAATTGGGAAGAGGCGCTGCCGGTCGGCGCAGGCGATCCGGCAAAGCACAAGCGCGTTGCGTCGCCGCGACCTGGACACGCCGACTTGGCGGGTGCGCTCAAGTACAACCTTCCCGAAGCTCGATATGTACTCGAACGTGCATCGGCACGCGAGTCAACCGCGCGGGTTGCGATGGGCGCTGTCGCGAAGCTGCTCCTCAAGAACATTGACGTAGAAGTGCTGAGCCATGTAATAGCTGTGGGCAAAGCGAACTACGACGGCATTCCCGGTTGGGAACAGGTGCAGGCTCTGGCGCAAAAAGAAGAAGTCCTGCTGGGATGCGTCGATGGCGACGCCGAGCAGCGCATGAAAGCCGAGGTCGATCAGGCGCTGCGAACGGGTGATTCGGTAGGCGGTATCTTCGAAGTCATCGGACACCACATTCCTCCCGGACTGGGAACTTATGCCAATTGGGACGAGCGCCTCGACGCGCAGCTTGCCGCCGCCGTGATGTCATTGCAGGCAGTGAAGGCCGTGGAGATCGGACGCGGTGTAACAGCGGCAGTCTCGTTCGGCTCACAAGTACACGATGCAATCGGCTACGCCGGCGAGAAGAATGGCGACGACCACTTCACGCGTTTCACACGCGCGCGTAACAACGCTGGTGGAATCGAAGGCGGCATCTCCAACGGAGAAGACGTCGTCGTGCGTGGCTATCTCAAGCCCATTTCCACGCTACGCCGTCCACTTGAGTCCGTTGATTTCGCCACGCGCGAGCCCGTAAAGGCTGCCTATGAGCGTTCCGATGTCTGTGTGGTCCCAGCCGCTGGAGTAGCGGCGGAAGCGATGGTCGCGCTGACTCTAGCGCGCGTTGCTCTGGAAAAATTTGGCGGAGATTCGGCCACCGAGCTGGAACGGAATTACAAATCCTATTGCAAGCAGATCGCAGAGTACTGAGCAAACAGCACGAATGATCTATCCCATCGTGAAGTATGGCGATCCCGTTCTGGAAAAGCCCGCCGCCACAGTCACAGTCTTTGACGAAGACCTCAAGAAGCTGATCGAGGACATGTTCGAGTCGATGTACGCAGCTCACGGTGTCGGGCTTGCCGCGCCCCAAATCGGGATTTCAAAGCGTATCGCGGTGATCGACTGCTCGTTCAAAGAGGATCCGGCAGCGAAGCTGGTAATTATCAATCCTGAGGTCATCCGGAAAGAAGGCCGGCAGACGCACAGCGAGGGCTGCCTCAGCCTGCCGGATTTTCGCGAGAACGTAACGCGAGCAATGAAATGCACCGTGCGTGCGCAGGACGTCGAAGGCAAGTGGTTTGAGTCTGATGGCGAAGAGTTGCTTGCACGCGCGATGCAGCACGAAACCGATCACCTGAATGGAAAACTGTTCATCTCGCACATTAGTGCGCTCAAGCGCGACCTCATCAAACGAAAGATCCGGAAGCTGAAGAAAGCAGGCGAATGGTAGGCTGGAAGCCACAGAACCGCCAGTAGGCGGTGGGGCGGCCGCGTGTGTTGCGGCTGCGTTTTTCCAAGCTCCACGCAGTATCGCCGCTCTCGGAGCTCGCCATTCGGCGGTCTCCGACCCGCCGGCTAGCACCCCAGCCCTACCACCGCCGGGTTCTGCTCCCATTTCTGCTGTTTATCGTCTATTTTTGCTCGACTCTCTCCTGTTCGGCCTGCAAACTGATGGGCAGCTAACACGTCTCTTTAATGTATGCAGGCGACCAGCTCAGTTCTTCTGTCACCAATCCCCGGCCGTGAGATTCTCTTCACCTCTTCGACTGACCGAGTGCGGGTAACTTTGATGTCGGATGAACCTGGAATGGTGGAGTTCGGCGGTTCGGCTCGGACGATCGTTTCTATTCACGTTGGGCCCGCCGCGGTGATGACCTGCCGTCGCGGCGGCGTATCCCATACCGGGAATGCGGTGCATGGGGACATCGATGTAATCCCCCCATTCCTACCGGGCACTTGGGAGCTCAAGCACAAGGACACGGCGCTCGTGGTTGGTTTGGAACCAGAGCTCCTGGCGCGAGCGGCGGAAGAACTGGACGCAGACCCCACCAAAGTTGAAATCAGAAACCGCTTTCAGACGCGCGATACGCGTCTGGAGCACATCGCATGGGCGCTTAAGGCGGAAATGGAAGGCGGGTGTCCAAGCGGTCGCCTGTACATGGACAGTTTGGCGACGGCAATGGCGTCGCAGCTTATGACAAATCATAGTTCGCTGCAGACGTCTCCGAACCTGAACGGCGGCCTATCGCCCCATAAGCTGAAACAGGTTTTGGCATTTATTGAAGAGAACCTCGGAGCCGACCTCTCGCTGCAATCGATTGCCGAGGTAGCCGGGCTCAGCGTTTCGCATTGCAAGGTTCTGTTCCGCAAGGCAGTCGGAGTCCCGGTACATCAGTACGTAATCCGGCGTAGGCTCGATCGCGCCGCGGTGCTGCTTCGCAAAGGCGACCTGCCGGTCAGCCAAGTGGCGGTTGAAACCGGGTTCGCGCACCAGAGTCACCTGGCGGCGCAGATGAAGAGAATTCTAGGGATCTCGCCGAAGACTTTGAAAGGATAGTTTTCGTCGGAATCCGTAGGATTTCAATCTGATTTTGTGCGATTACCGCCATAGTTTTCTTCATGCTGTGTGACAAGGGGCGGAGTTGAGCGCATGAGGCGCTGCGCAGGAGTGTCTACGCGCTCGCTCTCGCTCCGGCAAGAAAGGAATGAACCTGATGGCGGATAAAACTGGTCGGCCCAGAATGGCAATGGCCATCTTCTGGGGCGGACTCGTTTGCGGCATCCTCGACATCGCATACGCGCTTACGTTCTATGGCGCCAGAGGCATTCCACCACTTCGACTGCTGAGGGGTATCTCTCGAGGCCTGATCGGCCAGGCCGCACTGAATGGAGGTACAGGAATTGCCCTGCTTGGATTGCTGCTGCACTTCACGGTTGCTTTTGGTGCTGCGACAACCTTTTGCCTGGCCAGTCGAAAGCTCACTTGGATGATCCGCCGCGCGTTCACTTCGGGCTTGCTCTTCGGCGTTGCCGTCTATTTCTTCATGAACTTTGTCGTTGTGCCTCTGTCTGCGATCCATAGATGGCCGACGATTGGAACGTTGTTCTTCGTGAATTTGATTCAGCACATGCTCATGGTGGGCCTTCCCATTGCACTCGCCGCTCGCAGGTTTATGGGAACAGCGGATCCTGAAGTTTCGTCCGGCACAGCGCTTCGGGCATCACAAAGCGCCTGACAGCAGCGTTCCAATTGAATCGCGCCGAAAAGCGGTGGCCTCAATGACAGAAGCGCTCACATTCTGGCTGCTTGTCTTTTCGTTCCGGTCGCGCAAGGATGATGCTCATGATCATCGAAATGCGCACCTACAAGATTAAGCCGGGTAGGCGCGCTAAGTTCCTCGAGATTTTTCGTTCGAAGTCGGTCCCTGCGCACGATGAAATCGGCATGAAGATTCTTGGGCCGTTTCTCTCCATCGAGGATCCCGACACATTCTTCTTCATGCGTGGCTTTCCCGATCTGGAATCGCGCGAGCCGATGAAAGCCAAATTCTACGAAGGAGAGCTGTGGAAACGCGAGCTGGAGCAGGTGCTTATGCCCATGATTGAAAAATACGAAGTTTGCGTCGTGAATGATCCGGACGGCCTCGTGCATTGGTAAGCGCCTTAGCACCGACCATGCGATCGTCTGTACCGCGATAAACTTGAAGAATGCTCGACTATCTCAAGCTGCCGCTTGGCGAAAAGGCTCCGGAAGTTGTCAATGTCGTGGTCGAAATTCCGCTGCAATCGATCAACAAGTATGAATATGACAAGAAGCTGCACGTGTTTCGCCTGGATCGCAACCTTTACTCTCCTGTCCACTTCCCCGGCGACTACGGATTTCTCCCCAGCACCTTGAGCCACGACGGCGATCCGCTCGACGTCCTCGTGCTCGTTGATAGCCCAAGTTTTTCTGGCTGCGTAATGGAAGTTCGTCCCATCGGTGTGCTCGACATGCTCGATCAGGGCATTCATGATGAAAAGCTCCTAGCAGTCGGAAAAAGCAATCCGCGTTATAAGGATGTTTGGAATTACTCGGAGATTTATCCCCACATCCTGCGCGAAATCACGCATTTCTTCTCCATCTACAAGGACTTAGAAGGCAAGCGCGTGGAAACCAAAGGCTGGCAGGATGCCTCGATGGCCAGGCGGCTGATTGTGGAAAGTCAAAAGGCATTCGAGCGCGAGCAGAGCCGCGAGACTCCAACAAGAGAGGTTGTCGAGCAAGTTTCAAAATAGAACCGCCGAGAATTTCATCCCATCCGGTTCGTACCAGAATAGGCGAGAACACCAGCTTGCGAACTTAGAATCTTCTCCGATTCGCGGAGGAGAAATCATGCGGTTTAGGTGTGTCTCGAATGCAGCGCGCACGTTCTTGTGCGCTTGCGCCATTGTTTTCGTGTTCGTGAGCTTTTCGCTCGCACAGCAGTATCAACAAACCAACCTCGATTCCGACATCGCGGGCTTGGCGTTGAACCCTCAAGGTCCTGACGTTCTCTTGTGTAATCCATGGGGAATGACGACGGCACCGGGCTCACCGGTATGGGTCGCCAACAACAACTCCGGAACTTCTACGCTCTATGACGTTGCGGGAAATCTGAAATCACTAATGGTTAAGATTCCACCGACGACGGTGTTCAAAACCCACTGCTCCGATAGTTCCACCAGCAGCACTCCAACAGGTATCGCATTCACCGGCGGTTCAGGATTTACCATTCCGGGAACCAATCCGCCACAAGCTGCGCTTTTTACCTTCGTCACTGAAGACGGCACCATCTCCGCCTGGAATTCGGCGAACGGGAATAACGCGACCGAGATTCTTGACAATTCCAATGTGGGACCCGGCGCAGTGTACAAAGGCGCGACAGTCGCTGCCAATGGGACGCAGAAGCTGCTGTACGTAACGAATTTCCGAGCGGGAACAATTGAAGCCTACGACACCAATTTCAAGCCGGTATCTCTGGATGCGGACGGAGATTCCGACGGAGATGGCGCGTTTCGCGATCGCGCTATCCCGCGTGGCTTTGCTCCGTTCAACGTGCAGGCCGTGAATGGAAACCTGTACGTCACGTATGCCAAGCAGAACGCCGACAAGCACGACGACTTTGACGCTCCCGGATTGGGATTCGTTGATAAGTTCTCGCCCAGCGGCAAGCTCCTGCAGCGGCTGCAACCCGGTCCATGGCTCGACGCTCCGTGGGGAGTAGCACTCGCTCCACCAGCTTCCACTACTCCGAATTTCGGCTTCTATAGCGGCCATCTGCTCATCGGCAATGCCGGCAGCGGGCAGATTGCTGTTTATGATCCTGACAGCGGGCGCTTCGATGGGCTGCTGCGCGACCAGAGCGGACACGCGCTGCAAAATCAACGTTTATGGGCGCTGTACTTCTCCGACGGTGTGGCGCGCGCCGGCGCTCCCCCGACACAAGGCCCGCCGAATACCTTGTTCTTTACTGCAGGTGTGAATGATGAGGCGGATGGACTCTTCGGGATCATCACTCCCGCCGACAATGCAACGCCGGAGCAGGATCGCGACGATCATTGATTCCTGGTTTGGGATTTACTCTGAAGTAGGGTGACAAGCTCTCGAGCCGTCACCCTTTATAATGCTTCCAGCAGTAAACTCCCCTTGCTGTGAGGCCATCTTGAAGAAGTTGTTCTGGGCAGTTTCCCTGGTCCTGGTGTTTTCACCTTTCTCTGCTGCACAATCGACTGAAGTCGGCGTTCTGGCCGGGGGTATGTTTACGTCCAACGCCCCGCCCCAGTCAATCGCTTGCCCCGTTGGGGTCAGTTGTCCACCGCCGAGAGCGACCAATGTTAACCGGATTGCCTATGAGGGCGTTTTCGCCCATCGGGTTGTGAATTTCCATTTAGCGGGCATTCATTTTGAGTTGCCGGTCGTAGGCGTGCCAACGAGATCGCTGGTTGCGGCTGGATTGCAGCAGGACTTCTCAACCGTATTTGTCACCCCCGGAGTTCGGTTGCAGGTCGGCTTACCCTTCTTCTCGCCCTTTATCGCGGCTGGCGGAGGCCTCGCGCATTACTCGGGGACTGCGTCAGTAGCCAGCAGCACGGTGGGAGCATTTCAAGTGGGTGGCGGTTTCGATTTCAGCGTGATCCCATTGCTCAAATTCCGCGCGGAAGTTCGCGAGTTTCATAATGGCACCCCGAACTTTAATGTCGGGCAGAATAATGTGTTTGCCGGTGCGGGCCTGGTGTTGAAGTTTTGACGAAGGCTCGGAGCCGAAACTACTGGAGCCTGAACCTTTCATTCAGCAGCCGCTGAAATCTCGGGCGATAGATCAGGTCATACGCCAATTCCTTGTCGGGAAACATAGCGAGCGCTGCAGTTTTCGCGTTGGCGATCATCTCAGAGGCTTGTTCGAGCGTGAGGTCCTCGTCTTGCGCCAGCACCGACATCACCATATTCATCATTAACTGCAGTCGGCGGATCTTTCGATTTTCTTCTTCCTGCTCGATCTCTAGCTGGCTGCGTTTTTCCGGCTCTTTCTTTTCTCCCGTAGGATTCATTCATTTCTCCCGAAACCTGCACCGCCAAGCTTCACCTCATGCTCTGCCGCAATCGCCTGCGATTTCGGCCCTGATTTCGGGAAGGCTACTTGGCCCGACTTTCCTTGCAGGAGCGCTTCCTGATTGGATGGAACTGCACGAAGGGTGCGTTGCGCAAAAAATTCAACGAAGCGATTCCGTTCGGCAAACATTGAGCGCATGCAGCGGATAATACACCGGTTTTCTCCAGGCTGGACTCGACCGAGTACACTCCAAGGTACTTAAGTGCATCTAAGCTGTTTGCACTCTTGCAGGACTGACGGCAAGGCTTCGGAGGATTGAATGGCGACAAACCCCAACTACAAAGCTGTTCCTATCGAAAGAGAACGCGAACTCGTTCAGGTCTTCGATACGGCTGACGAAGCTGAGGCGCTCATCGTGCAGGGATTGCTTGAGTCCAACGGCATCGAAGCTCTACTGACGAACTTGGACGCTCCTCAAGATGTCCTCCCAGGCGTTGGAGGAATTGTGCTTCGGGTCCGGCCAAGCGACGCCGAAGAAGCTCGCAACATCATCGAACAGCAGCGCAATGCCCCGCCTGAAGGCGAGGAATCCAGCGAGATGGAAACGCCATAGTTGTCTGCTCGCGGCCCCATCGAATCCGATCGACTCCTTCCTGGTTCAGAAAGAAACTTGTCGCGCCCGTGATGTCGGTTCGGTACGTGCAGGCGCCTTCGGAGCCCAGGCGCTCGAGCACTTCGGTTCGCGGGTGGCCATAGCGGTTGAATTTGCCAACCGAGATGATTGCGAACTCCGGCCGCGTTCTCGCAAGAAGCTCTGGACTAGAAGAAGTGGCGCTACCGTGATGGGCTACCTTGAGCAGGCTTATGTGGCCAAGCTCGGGAGTAATGACGCGCTCGGTTCTCTTTTCTGCGTCGCCCTCCAGCAGGACCGAGGCTTTGTCGTATCCGACCTTGACCACCATGGAATCGTCGTTGCCACGCGATCTTCCCAATGCCTCGTCCCCAAAGGGAGCGAGAACAGAAAATGTCACGCCGCCGAAATTGAATTGTGCGCCTGCGCTGTACTCCACGACGGAGATTCCGAATCGGGACGCTTCGACCGTCAACGCCTGGAGAGCCTGCGTTTGCGGCGCGGGAGCAATCCACAACTCTTCTGGATGAAAGTTGGCGAGCACGGCCGGCAATCCACCTATGTGATCGCCATGGGGATGCGTTAACGCAACCGCATCTAAGTGCGAAAATCCGCGCGACCACAGGTATGGTGAAACCACTTCCTCGCCGATGTCGAAACCAGACGTATTTCCGCCGAGAGTTCCACCGCCATCTATCAACAGCGCTTTGCCTCGCGGCGTTACCACAAGTAGGGAATCGCCTTGTCCGACATCGATCGCCGTCACCTCGAGTCTGCCGTGAATCGTGTCCGGCTTGCGAGCATACAGAACACACAAGTCGCTGATGGCTACTACGAGCAACGAGGCAAACAGAAACAGATATCGTCCTCGTGCCGCCACGAGACAAAGCACGAGAGCTATCAGGCAAAAACAACTCACCCAAATGGATGGGGTCGGCACGCGAATGTCCGCTGCTCGGAAATGCGAAAACGTGAACACAGCGAGACTGACGAGGTGAAGCAGTAAAGCCGTGATCAATTTGGGAATGATTGCCAGCCATACACCGCCGTAACTGCACAAAGTTGCGATCACTGCGATTGGGAGAAGGAAGCTCATTACCGGCACGACAGCGACGTTCGCCGGCAGAGCCAGGGTGGTTGCACGGTGAAAATACACGGCCATCGGCAAAGCTAATGCGGCCTGCATTAACGCAGAGAT
>CAYZHX010000089.1:5275-6804 GCA_964476905.1 uncultured Terriglobales bacterium | reverse complement strand
TAAGCCGGAGAACAACGCGGACGCCTCCGAACAGGACTACTCGTGCGACCCATTTTGGAACCAGTCGCTCAAATCGAACCGAGAGCATTCGCAAGTTGAGGCGAAATTGCGCTTGGCTCGGAAGCAGGTGTAAGTCGTAGCTGGTCGAATCGGGCTGATAGAGGGCCTTTCTGTAAACCGCAGTTGTGCGTTCGAGAACGGGAACTGCGATGCCGGCGATTGCGATGACGGCCAGGAATGTCATCTGAAAACCTGCGTCGGAGAGCGCGGCTGGATCGATCACCACTCCAGCTAAGGCAGCGCAACCAATCGCATTCAGCACATCTCGCTCACGATAAAAAAGACGAGCAAGCATGTAGACGCCGCACATGAGGGCAGCGCGTTGAACGGGTGCGCCAAGATCAGTAATCGTCACATATAAGGCGACGAACAGCCCGCTAAGGATCGTGGCTGCAATTTCCGACATACGACATACCTGACAAATCCAGAAGACCGCAAAGGCGAGAATCGCAACCGCCATTCCCGAGACCACAAGCAAATGGTAGGAGCCGGTCCGCTGAAAGTCTCGCTTGACGCGCTGATCCAGTGAAGATCGCTCTCCCAGAATCATGGCAGCGAGTAGGCCTGCATCTGTGCGGCTGATCGCAAGCAATGGCCACTTCGGCGTTGCATCAGCATGCAGTCCGAGGATGTGCGTCAGCAGACTCTCGCGAAGCCGTGCTCGCCAACGGCCCAGGTTCGTGCCTCCCATTCCGGGAAGCACCTCGACGTCTACTGCGTTGGCATTCAAGACGGCCGCGATGCCTTGCTCCTGCAGGTACGCTCTGCGATCGAAGACGCCGGGATCTCCGAAGATTTGAGGAGAGCGAATGCGTCCACGGATCCGAAGCCGTTGCGCATAATGGAACGAGCAGCCAGACGTCAGCACCGATTCCGTGGAGTCCGCTTCCGGATGAGTATCGTAGACGCTCACTCGCACTCCGAACTGCGGTTTGAACTGTCCATCGGCTTCATCTTCGCGAAACAGACGATCGACTTGGAGGTCGAGTTCCTGGTACAGCTCGGCGTCCACTTTGGCGCCGCCATTGTCCGTCGCTCGCTCAAGGACCGGCAGGGACGCTCGTGTGACGAAACCTTCGATCGCAACTTGCTGATTCTCAAGTTCCGGCGGAAAAACTGGGACAGGGTCCGCTGGTCCAAGAGAGGAGTGCGCGGCTCCTGTCGCCGCGAGCGCCAGTAATGCTGACACCCAGGCGACCTGCGGACGTAATCGCCGCATAACCGCGCACCCGCCAAGCACAACGAGCAGCAGCGCGGCGCCGATTTCCCAATTTGGGGGTGTCCACTGCCCCCGGCCTAGAAGGAACTTCGCACATGCAATTCCTCCGGCATAAGCGAGAGCGGAGAAGAAGAGCGGATGAGGGATGGCTGCGATAGCAGGCTTCGGAGTCGGGGATGCGATAACTGCAGGAGCCGCAGCAGCCACGGGGTAAGCAGTGTAACGCAGAGCCTCTGACGCCTCATTGATT
>CAYZHX010000089.1:0-5175 GCA_964476905.1 uncultured Terriglobales bacterium | reverse complement strand
TTTTTATGGACCATCGGGCATTTTTCTTTCAGAAACTTGGACTTACGAACCGTGACCTGGAACGCTACCTGGCTGAGGCGCTCTCGGCAGGGGGCGATTACGCCGACCTTTATTTCGAGTACCACACCTCAACCTCGTTAAGCCTTGATGAGTCGCTCATCAAGTCGGCGACCCAGGGCATTTCCGCTGGGTGCGGGATCCGTGTGATTTCGGGCGAGCGCACCGGTTACGCCTACACAGACGATCTCTCTTCGGAACGAGTTCTCCGTGCGGCACGAACGGCGGCCCTGATTGCCAGCGGTCCGAACAGGCAGCCGATGGTCAACCTGAAGGACCCGACAGGCGGCCATACGCTTTATGGAGTTGCATCACCGTCGGTCGATGCCGAAGTGGCAGCCAAAGTCGAACTGCTTCATCGGGCAGACAAGCATGCGCGTAGCTACGACTCGCGCATCGTTCAGGTCCGTGCGAGCTATGCGGACGAGCTGCGGCGTATCCTCGTCGTCGGTTCGGATGGAGTCATCGCGTCCGACTCCCAGCCCTTGGCACGGATGAGCGTCTTCTGCATTGCAAAAGAAGGGCAGAATTCAGCGCGTGGCACATCGGGAGGCGGTGGGCGCGTCGGAATCGAGTACTTCCAGACGGAAAAGACTCCCGAGTATTTCGCACATGAGGCCGCGAGGCAATCGATCATTCAGCTTGACGCCCGTGAGACTCCAGCAGGCGAGATGGAAGTTGTTCTTGGTCCGGGCTGGCCCGGAGTTCTCTTACACGAGGCGGTAGGCCACGGACTCGAAGCTGACTTTAATCGCAAAAAAACGTCAGCTTTTGCCGGGCTGGTCGGAAAACGCGTCGCAAGCGAGAAGATCACAGTTGTCGACGATGGAACCATGCCCTCACGGCGAGGCTCGATCAACGTCGATGATGAAGGCTCCCCGACGCAACGCACCGTGCTTATCGAAGACGGCATTCTAAAGGGTTACATCAGCGACAAGCTGTCGTCGCGGCTGATGGGCATCGCAGATACGGGAAACGGACGTCGCGAGAGTTACGAACATATTCCGATGCCACGCATGACCAATACTTACATGCTGGCGGGACAGGATGATCCCCGCGACATTATCAAATCGGTCAAACGCGGCTTGTTCGCCGTGAACTTCGGTGGCGGCCAAGTGGACATCACAAATGGCAAGTTCGTTTTCTCCGCGTCCGAGGCCTACTTGATCGAAGATGGCAAGATCACTGCACCGGTGAAGAATGCGACTCTTATCGGGAATGGACCCGACGTACTGACGCGCGTCTCCATGGTCGGCAATGACTTGGCCCTCGATGAAGGCGTCGGAACGTGCGGGAAAGATGGGCAATCGGTGCCGGTTGGTGTAGGTATGCCGACGATCAAAGTGGATCGCCTCACCGTTGGCGGAACTGGATAAACCTGGCCGACCAACACCACTCCGCAGTTTGGGACTTTCGCAGCTTACATGATGTTAGATACCCAGGAACAAATCGAACTTGGTACCGGCCTGAAAGAAATCGCTCTCGACGTGGTCGAGCGCGCGATGAAGGCTGGCGCTACTGCGGCCGACGCGATTGCGCGCGACGGCAACGAATTCTCCACGCTCGTGCGCATGGGCGAAGTGGAGACGCTCAAAGAATCGGGCGCGCGAGCTCTCGGTTTGCGAGTTTTCGTCGGCAAACGTGCTGCAGCCACTCACACCAGCGACTTTTCGCGTGATGGCATTGAACGGTTGGTATCGGGAGCCATCGCGCTCGCCCGAGCTACCTCGGAAGATCCCGCTGCAGGCCTGCCGGAAGTCGAAAGTCTTGGTTCGCTGAAGCGGGATCTCGATCTTTATTGTGACGACGTCTATTCCCTCTCGACACCTGATCGCATCGATTATGCACGTCGCTGCGAGGCCGCAGCTTTGGCCGCTGATGCGCGAATTACCAATTCAGAAGGTGGCTCTTTCGATGCGGCTACCGGGTACAAGGTTCTGGCGAATTCGCTGGGATTCGTGGGTGAGTATCGGCGCTCTTACTGCTCGGTTTCCGCAGTACCGATTGCGCAGACCGACGGTGCCGCCATGCAACGAGATTATTGGTACTCGGCCTCGCGCACACTGCAGAAGCTCGAATCGCCTGAGTCAGTCGGCCGCAAAGCTGCGGAACGCACTTTGCGGCGAGTCGGAGCAAGGAAAGTAGCAACCCAGAAAGTTCCCATCATCTTTGATCCAATGGTCGCGCGCGGACTGATAGACCACATCTTCGACGCCGTTAATGGAGACGCGATCTATCGGCATTCTTCCTATCTCACCGGCAAACTGGGCGAGCAGGTCGCGGGCGAGAACATTACCATCATCGACGATGGCACGATGGTCGGCGGATTTGGTTCATCGCCCTTTGACGGTGAAGGTGTGCCCACCAGGCGCACGGTTGTAATCGAGCGCGGCGTGCTCAAGAGCTATCTGCTCAACACGTACACAGCCCGCAAACTCAAGCTGCAAACAACAGGCAACGCGGCGCGTGGCCTTACCGGAAATCCTGGAATTGGATCAGGAAATTTTTTCTTGCAACCCGGCACTAAAGCTCCCCAGGAGATCATTCGCAACGTTCGCACCGGGCTGTATGTAACTGAGTTTCTCGGCTTCGGAGTGAACCTCGTCACAGGAGATTTCTCGCGTGGCGCATCTGGACTGTGGATCGAGAACGGAGAATTTGCCTTCCCCGTCGAAGAAATTACGGTGGCCGGCAATTTGAAAGACATGTTCAAGAACATTTCTGAAATTGGCAACGATCTGGAATTCCGCAGCTCCATCGCCGCGCCCACCCTGCGCATCGACGGCATGACCGTCGCGGGGGAGTAGGGCTTTCTTAGAGCTCCGGCGGCACTCCTGTGAACTTGGCGGACAAAGGAACTTCGCGGACGTTTGTAGACAAAGACCCGGTGCGTGCAACTTGCTGTGCTAACGATCTCGGGTGGCGCTTGGGCTCGAAGGGTGTTAGAAATGTCTTTCCGTAACTTCTTGAGGTGACCCTCCCCCAGCTATGCCGATTCAAGACCGAGTTTCCGCTGCCCGACGCATCGACGAGGTTCTTCGTCGCACACTCCAGCTTGGCGGATTTCGTTTGAAGTACCGTATCAGCGCCAACCCGCCGGTCACGACCGAACTTGGCGCCAGTCCCGAACTTACGGTGGACTTCACCGGTCCCGACGGCCCGCTGCTCATCGAACGCAATGGCGAACTACTGCGCTCGCTGGAGCATGTTGCACTCAAAGTTCTGCGGCTCGAATCCGAAGAGCACGATAAAGTCAGCTTCGACTGCATGAATTTTAAGCAGATGCGTGCCGAAGAGCTGCGGCTCGCAGCCCAGGTGGCCGCAGAAAGAGTCCGGAAGACTGGCCAGCCATATCAGTTCGCGCCAATGTCAGCCCGCGAGCGCCGCATGCTGCACTTGGCCATGCGCGACGAAGCCGATCTTCGCACCGAGAGTTCCGGCGAAGCGCAGGGAAGGTTCGTCGTCGTGTATCCGCGCGATTACAAGGGCGCTCCCGTCATGGCGACTCCCTTGAGACGAAGGCGATAATAAGGAGCGAGCTGCGTTAACGTATAGACCATCCGGGGTGTGACAATGCGCTTCTGCCTCGCTCTCGCATTCGGCCTTCTCGCTTCCTCGGCAACGTATTCTGCCGATACTGTAATTTTTCAACCGACGCTTCAAAACGTCGATGCCGTAAGCCGCGCTGACCTGAACGCAATCGTCAAAGAGCTAAACCAAGCTAAATGCACAGATCTGGACGAACTGGCGGAAAGGGTGCGCTGTGCTTTTCAAGAGCACGGATACTTCAAGGTTCAGGTTGCCGATCCAGTGCTTCCTGAGGCTGAGGAAATTGTTACAAAAGCCGTGGTTCCTGTCCCATTGGTCGTCTCGCCCGGGGAGAAGTACCGATTACGGAGCATCATGTTCAGCAGCCCCGCCACATTTTCATCCAGTCTGCTACGAGCCAGTTTCCCGATTAACGATGGAGATATTTTCAACCGGGAAAAGATCGCTTTAGGCCTTGAGAATCTTAGAAAGCTCTATGGCCAGAAGGGATACGTTGATTTCTCCGCTGTCCCAAACACCGACGTCGATGACTTGGAGCATACGATCGGGTTGAAGATTGATCTTGATGAGGGCGTCTTGTACTACACCGGCAATCTAGTCGTCCGGGGAGTTGAATCCGAACCGGGATCACGCCAGAGGCTTCTGACGAGCTGGAAGAAGTATCAGGGACAGGTTTACGACTGGCGGATCCTTGGCCAGTTCCTTCGCGATCTACACGCTCGTCCACAAGTGCAACCTGAGCAAGTATTTGAAGTCTCAGAAGACCCCAAGGACCATGTCGTAAACGTGTACATCACCTTGGTCCGACCAATCTTCTAGTTTTGGGGCTTCAGCCGAACGCCGACTGCCTCTTTGTTTTACACTTGAAACATAAGGAGTAGCAGCACCTAGTGGCGATTTACCTCCCTGGAACCCAGGAAGAGCAGGAACTCGCGCTCGACGAACTCACGCCGCGTGAGATCGTGTCCGAGCTCGACAAATACGTTGTTGGCCAGAACGCCGCTAAGCGTGCGGTGGCCATAGCGCTGCGCAATCGCATGCGCCGGCAGAAGCTTTCGCCCGAGTTGGCGGAAGAGATCATGCCCAAGAACATCATCATGATCGGGCCGACCGGCGTTGGAAAGACTGAGATTGCCCGTCGTCTGGCGCGGCTCGCGAATTCACCATTTCTGAAGGTTGAGGCTTCGAAGTTCACCGAAGTCGGTTATGTGGGTCGCGACGTCGAGTCGATGATCCGCGACCTGGTCGAGATCGCAATCGACATGGTCCGTGAGGAGCGCCTCGAAGAAGTTGAAGATAAGGCCGAGCTGAATGCCGAAGAGCGTCTCCTCGATCTGCTGCTACCACCCGCTCCCCCATCGCAACCTTCTGCAGGTCTGGCGCTCGGCACAGGCGATGGTGAGCATTCCAGCGACTCCCAGTCACGCACGCGCGAGAAGCTGCGGCAGCAACTGCGTGAGGGTAAGCTCGACGAGCGCATGGTTGAACTCGACGTCCGTGAACGCTCGATGCCGGCCTTCGAGATCATCTCCAATCAGGGCATCGAGGAGATGGACATCAATATCAAGG
>CAYZHX010000088.1:0-16410 GCA_964476905.1 uncultured Terriglobales bacterium | reverse complement strand
CTCCCTACCCTGACCGGAGTGAAGGTATAAGACCCGTCGGATCCGCTGGTGGTGGAGAGCGCGGCATTTGTGCCGAGGTTAGTAAGAGTGACCTTCGCGCCTGAGACCACTGCGCCGGAGGGATCGGTCACCGTTCCCACAATGGTACCGGTGTCAACCTGGGCTTGAACGGAAACGATAGCGAAACAAACAAGAGTGAAAAGAACGAACGACCGGACCCAGGAAACGCCTTTAGGCTTCATGACCTTGCCTCCTCGATTTTCCGGGCGTCCTGGCCGGAAATCGCGTCTGCAGTTTTGATCAACGCTTACAAACGAGAGAATCGTTTACTGTCGAACAAACGAAACGTCACACAGCCTCGACGCGGCCCGGGAGTCGACAAGTAGCGGCGCTCGGGGACTGCGCGAGAAGTCTGCTTACTTGGGGCCCAACAGCTGAAGAGAACCACCGCTCTTTGCGAACGGCCAAAACAACTTAAACGCTTAACCTATGTTGGACTGTTGGGATATCACGTTGATTTGCGCATTGTCAAGATTTTTTTGATCGTCTATACTCCGCCGCATCCACGTTGGGCCGAATTGGTCGAAAGAAAATCGATTGCCGACACCATCCAACAATCGAGCAAAAAGTCTGACGATCCTTGATGTCGCGAAGGCTGCGGGCGTGTCGACTGCAACTGTCTCCAACGTGCTGAACAAGACCGGCAAGGTTGGAGAAAAGACACAGCGACTCGTGCTCTCCACCGTGAAATTATTGGGATATGTGCCCGACGCGCATGCGCGCAGACTCGCATCTGGTGCTGGAAAAACGCTAGGCATCATCGTCTCCGACATCGAGAACCCGTTCTTCCCAGAAGTGATCAAGAGCTTTGAGACACGCGCGCGGCAACTCGGCTACGAAGCCATTCTCAGCGATACCAATTACGATCCGCGACGCACGCGCGAGGCTGCCGAGCGCATGATGGAACACAAAGTCCGCGGCGTTGCGGTCATGACTTCGGAAATCAGCCTGAAGTTAATTCACGAACTCGCGCGTCGCCGCATTGCCGTCACGTTTCTCGACCTCGCTCCCGTACGCGAATATGTGAGCAAGCTGAAGATCGACTACGTTGCAGGTATTCAGCAGATAGTGCAATACCTCTATGGCCTCGGCCATCGCCGGATTGCGTTTATTGCCGGTCGTCCTGGCTTGAAATCGAACATCGTGCGCCTTAAGGCCTATGAAAAATCAATGCGTGCGGTGGGACTCGAGCCAGGACCAGTTTTGCGCGGCGATCTTCGTTTTGAAGGTGGACTGGCCGCAGGTCATGCGATTGCGAAGCTGAGCCCACGACCGACTGCAGTAATGGCAATCAATGATCTCACTGCGGTCGGGGTGATGAAGGGTCTGTTCCAAGCGGGAGTGCGCGTACCCGATGAAATCTCCATAACGGGTTTCGATAAAACCCGACTCGCTGAGTACAGCAATCCGACCATCACGACCGTTGATATTCATCGCGAGATGCTGGGCAAGATTGCTGCCGATGCGCTGCACGAGCTCTCGGTATCTTCAAATCCGCAGGGCAAGGAATATCTAATTGGGGCGGAGCTTATCGTCGGCGAGTCGTCCGGACCCGCTCCGGTTGAAGAACGCTCGGAAATACGTGCGGCGTTTGCTTCGATTCCGCCGATTTAGTCAGGAGCCTTGTTTCTGTTTCGCGTTTACGGGCGCTGATGCTAGCATCCGAGGACACCACCCCGGGCGCGATTGAGGATGTCGGCTTCTCACAAACCAGAACTTAAAATTTCCCGCCGAACACTTCTCAAGCAGTTGCGCTGGGCTCCCGTTCTCTTTCTTCCCGCAAAGCTTGCCGGTCTTCCCTTTCCTGCAATCGAGCGGAATGCAAGGGGATCCGACTGCGACCTCCACGATCTACACCTAACGCCCCACTATGCAACCAAGCCTCCGATTGAAGAGCTCTTCGTTCAACTCCTGCCCGGAGCCGATGAATTCATCAGCGAGAAATACGCTGCGGAAATCGAACAGGTGCTCGCGGCGTGGTCGCGCGAATTAAAAGCAAGCAGAACATCTTCCATTTTGGGAAAGAGCTTTGGCCGGCAAGTGGAAGCGATATCTTTCTCTCCCGTTCGCGACAGCGTAGTTCGGTCAACCTACGGAATCGAAGTACGCCGGCGTCAGTTCGGGAATGCGCGGACGGTAGACGCTCAGGCCGTGGTTCACGACCTCAATTCCTATTCTGGGATGTTTCGACAGATCGACGTCGCAGAATTTCACCTCATTTCTCTGCGCGAGACCTCTCCATCTCAATTCGAAACGCGCATTCGATATGAAATCGCCGGTGAGTTGCCACAGGGCCCTCGGGAACAGCGAATCGGAAACTGGCGCACGCTGTGGTCGCGAGCCGTCGACGGTCAATGGCGAATCCTGAAATGGGAAGCTGACGAGGAGAGTGTCGCACGCGTTCGTGTTCCCCTCTTCGCTGACATCACCAACATAGCGCTCGGCGAAAACGAGTCATATCAGAAGCAGCTTCTGCATGGGAGCGACTATTGGCGGACTGTCCTCGACGGAGCATGCGGCATCGATGTATACGGCAACAATGGAATTGCCGCCGGTGATTTCGACGGCGATGGATTTGACGATGTCTACATCTGCCAGCCCGCGGGATTACCCAATCGTCTGTATCGCAACCGTGGCGACGGCACTTTCGAGGACGCAACAGAAAGCTCCGGCCTTGGAGTTCTCGACAACACTTCTTGCGCCCTCTTCGCCGATTTTGAAAACAAAGGAGTCCAGGATCTTCTGGTGGTTTGCGGAGGCGGTCCGCTCCTGTTCCTGAATGATGGAAAAGGCAAGTACTCGCTCAAACCCGACGCATTCACATTTCAAAGGCCTCCGGAGGGCACATTCACCCATGCCGCTCTCGCTGATTACGACCACGACGGTCGGCTGGACGTCTACTTCTGCCTTTACAACTACTACTTAGGGCTAGATCAGTATCACTACCCTGCCCCTTATTTCGACGCCCGAAATGGGCCTCCGAATTTCCTCATGCGCAATGAGGGAAACGGCAGGTTCATCGATCGCACAGAAGCTGCTGGACTCAATGTTGAGAATGATCGCTACAGCTTTGCCTGTGCGTGGGGCGACATGAACGGCAATGGCTGGCCCGATTTGTACGTCGCCAACGACTTCGGCCGCAGCAATCTCTATCGCAATAACGGCGATGGGACATTCACCGCAATTTCTTCGGACGCGCACGCCAACGACGCCGGTGCAGGAATGAGCGCGTGTTGGTTTGACTATGACAACGATGGCAAGCAGGACATCTACGTCGCGAACATGTGGTCGGCGGCAGGAATGCGCATTTCCGAGGAGCAGGCTTTTCATTCGAACGATTCAGAAGAGGTCCGAGGGGACTACAAGCGACACGCGCGCGGCAATTCCCTATATAGGAATGTTGGAAGCGGGAAATTCAAGAATGTCGGTGAGAGCGCAAATTCCGCAGTAGGCCGCTGGGCGTGGTCGTCCGACGCGTGGGATTTTGACCATGACGGCTACTCCGATCTCTATATTGCGAACGGGTACATTTCAGGGATGGATACACGCGATGCTTCGAGCTTCTTCTGGCGGCATGTGGTCGCGAAGTCCCCCGTGACCGCGACGCCCAACTCGGCGTACGAACTGGGATGGAACGCAATCAATGAACTGGTGCGCTCGGATTGCTCGTGGAATGGGCCGGAAAGGAATGTCTTCTACCTGAACAATCGCGATGGCAGCTTCTCCGATATTTCCGCGGCAGCCGGCCTCGATTTTCCTGATGATGCACGTTCTTTTGCTTTGTTCGACTTCGATCATGACGGACGGCTTGAAGTCGTAGTCAAGAACCGCAACGCGCCGCAGGTGCGTGTTTTGCGAAATGTGACGAATGAGATCGGCCACTCGATCAGCTTTCGCCTGCGCGGCACAAAGAGTAATCGCGATGCGATCGGCACGGCCGTGACGGTCGAGACTCCGCATCGACAAACCAAATACGTGCAGGCAGGCTCGGGTTTTTTGTCGCAACACACCAAGGAGCTTTTCTTCGGTCTCGGAGATTACAGTGGCACGATTCGAGCCAGTGTTCGTTGGCCTGCAGGGCTTGTGCAGACGTTCGACAACCTTCCCGCAAATTCGCGAATTGACATCGAAGAAGAATCAGTCAAGTTCTTCGCCCACCCGTTTACTGGCCCGGCGCATTTCGGTCCGCAGTCTGCTCGCGACAACCGCGATCCGCTTCCTGAGTCCGCCGAGACCTGGCTCATTCAACTATTAAAGGCACCCGATTTTGTTGTCTCGGATCTGAACGGCAAATCCTGGCAGCTTGCCTCACTTCGAGGGTCTTGGGTACTGCTGCACTTTTCGACGACAGCCTCGAGCGCCTGCACCAAAGAGCTTCAAGTGCTAGAGCAGCACCGGGCAAACCTAAGCAGAACCGGGGTGAAGGTTCTGGCCGTCAACATTGACGACCCGCAGGATCAAAACGCGCTCAAGAACTCCGCTGAGACAAATCGCCTTTCGCTACCCATACTTCTCGCGACCCCTGAGATGACGGGAATTTACGACGTAACTTTCCGATACCTCTTCGATCGCCATCGCGATCTGCCGCTTCCGTCAGCGTTTCTCATCGATCCGGCAGGAATGATCGTGAAGGTGTTTCAGGGCACCATCAATTTGGACCAACTCGTGCGCGACGTACGCTCGACGACGGATGCAGGCCAATCTCGCATTGCAAAGGCTCTTCCCTTTCCGGGAAAGCTCCACCTCGGCAGCTTTGGCCGGAACGATTTCACATACGGCGTGGCCCTTTTCCAGCGCGGGTATCTGGATGAAGCGACGGAGTCATTCAAACAGGTGATCGCAGCAAAACCGCAGGAACCGGAGGCCTATTACAACCTCGGCACGCTGTATCTGCGGAAAAACGATTTCGATGAGGCGCGTCAATATCTGGAGCAGACGGTGAAGCTACGCCCTACTCACGCTGAAGCCTGGAACAACCTGGGAATGCTGGCGGCGCAGACCGGTCAAACTGAAGAGGCAGTTCTTGACTTCCAAAAGTCTCTCAGCCTCAAGCCGAACTATGCCACCGCGTTGTTGAACTTAGGAAATCTCTATCGCCGCGCACACGATTTCTCCGAGGCTGAGGACCTTCTTGGTCGCGCTCTGGCGGCCGAACCTGATAACCCGGAGGCCAACTACAACATGGGCATGCTCTATGCACAACAGAATCAGTTTCCGAAAGCTTCTGAATATTTTGAACGAGCACTGACCCTGCGGCCTGACTATCCCGACGCCCTCAACAATCTAGGCGTTCTGCTGGTTCGCCAAGGACGCTATGCCGATGCCCAGGAGAAATTCGCGAACTGCATTCGCGTGGCTCCAAATCTCGACCAGGGCTACCTGAACCTCGCGCGGCTCTACGCCGTCATGAACGACAAGGAGAAAGCCAGATCGGTGCTGCAGGACTTACTACAGCGTCAGCCCGAAAACAAAATCGCCCAGCAATCGCTGGAAATGCTAAAGTGACCTCTCTTCTCAGGCAGTGCAGATGAGTTGTAATCAAGGCTCCGGGCTATCCATTTTGGCGCGAGCTTCCGCCGCATTTCGCGGACGACATCTGCTTGGCGTTTTTGCCATCTTTCTCATCGCGGGTACAGTCCGAGGCCAAAGGTCGACGTCGCAGGCCGCATCCCAAGAACGCGACCCGCTCCTGCTCCAAGCGCAGACGCTGCTGAGCCAAGGTCATACCGCAGAAGCGAAAGAGAAGCTCACTCATGCCGTCGGTGAGAACCCATCGAGCATCGAAGCCTATAACCTGCTGGCAATCATCTACACGAACGAAAAAGACTTCCCCAATGCGTTTGACGCACTACAGCACGCTCTGAAGCTGAATGCGAGCTCGGCAGGAACGCGTATCAATTTGGGAAATCTGTACATCGCCGAGGACAAGTCTGCTCTCGCAGAGCAGGAATTTCGGACTGTCCTGCAGAGTCACCCGGCAAATGTGGAAGCGAACTACGATCTTGGCGTTCTGCTCCTGAATTCCGGCAAACCGGCAGAAGCTATCCTGCACCTCAAACGCGTGCAGCCACAGAACGTGCAGACCGAGATGAACCTCGTTCGTGCTTATCTTCGCCTCCACCAAACCTCGGAGGCGCTGACGCTCGCCAGGCAAATCTCTGCCGCGCACAAAGACGAGGTGCAGGTGCATTTCACACTCGGAATGTTGCTGGCGGAGGAAAAACAGTATCGTCCTGCGTTGCTCGAACTCGAAACCGCAGATGCGCTTGCACCCGAAACTTTCGAGATCCTGCAAAACCTCGGAGAGACCTCCTTCCGAGCGGGAGACTACGCGAAATCGGAAGTCGCGCTCAATCGCGCGCTCAAGATCAAGCCAGAATCGGCTTCTACGTTGTACGTCTTAGGCCAGGTTTATGCGGCTCAGGGACGCTCAGTCGATGCGCTCGATGCTCTCGTACATGCGCACAAGCTCGCACCCGAGAACCCCGACATCATCCTTCTGCTCGGGCGCACGAGCATCGCGCAGAACTATTTCGAAGACGCGATTCCCGTTTTGGAATCTGGCGTTAAGCTCGCGCCGCGGCGAGCCGACCTGCGGGCCGCCCTAGGAGAAGGTTATTTTCTTTCCGGGAAGGTGGAGAAATCCATCGAGGAATTCAAGTCGTTGGTTTCTCTCGATCCGTCTGCCCGCTCTTATGGGCTTCTCGGGCTCACGTATCGCCATCTGGGCCGCTTCGCAGAAGCGGCAACGTATTTTCACGAAGGGCTCAAACGCGATCCGCGCAACGCATTTTGCATCTTCAATCTGGGCTATATCGAAGAGCGCCGGGGCAACACCGCGAAAGCTGAGGAATTATTTCGGCAATCCCTTCGCCTGAACCCGAATCTCGCAGACGCACTGCTGGAATTGGCAGATCTGCGCATCGCGAGCAAGAACTTCGCGGAAGCCGCTGCGATGCTCCGTCGCTACGTAAACTTCAGCGCGAATCCGGCCTCCGGCTACTACAAGCTCGCCATGGTGGAGCGTAGCCTGCATGAGAGCAAAGCGGCAGATCGAGATCTGGCGACGTTTCAAACGCTCTCAAAGGATACCTCCGCAGGCGCGTATCACCCACATCTGTTCGACTACTTGGATAACCGCGCGAATCTGAGTCCGCAGGCTCGCGCGGAAACCGATGTGGCAGAGTTAACGGAGCGAGTCCGCCAGCATCCTGATCGCACGCAGGATCTTTATCTCTTGGCCGGCGCACAGTTCAAAACAGGAAATCGCTCAGAGGCCATGCAGACCATCGGGCAACTCGATCAGGTCAGCAAGAATGATGAGCGTCTGCAGACTGCTGTCGGAGTGCTGCTGGCGCGAAACCATCTGTACCAACCCGCAATTCAGCATTTCGAGACCGCACGGCGACTCAATTCAGAATCGGACGATGTGAAGTTCGACTTGGCGGAGGCTTATTTTCGGGCCGGCAACTATGCTCAGGCGCTTGATTCGGCCAATGCAATCTCCGAGTCTGCGCGGCGGGATGACGCATATCTCGCCCTCCTCGGAGATATCCAGGCGCACCTTGGCAACACCGACGAGGCGATTGCAACCTTCCACAAAGCGCTCGAGCGCAGTCCAGACAACGATCAGTACTACCTCTCGCTGGCTCTGACCCAGCTTCGCCGAAGCGATATTGCCGCAAGTAAAAGCACTCTGTCGCAAGGATTGGCTCGAATTCCCAATTCAGGAAAGCTGCTTTGGGGCATGGGCTTGGTCGCTGTCCTCGAGGACAGGCAATCGGAGGCGGCCAATTGGTTGGAGCGCTCTGTGGATCTTTTGCCGGAATGGCCGGGCAGCTACGCCACGCTGGGTGTCTTCTACTATCAAACTGGTCAGATCGCGAAAGCTCGTGAAGTATTGCTGCGGTTCAAATCCAGCGATACGAACACTGGACTGGACATTGGTCGAATTGAGCAGGTCCTAGCCCGCGCAACTGCAGCCGACGAACATCCGCAAACAACCATCACGCCGGAAGCGCGCCAGCAACTGCTTCAATTTGCGCTCTCGGTGGCTGATCGGACCTTATAATTTTCTCCTCACTCCTAATGGTGGTTAATCCTCTACCCTGATGATTTCTTCGCGGCGACGCTTCCTAGGCTCCTCGTTATTCGCACTGAGCAGCACGATGCTCGATGCCCTGGCCACGCCACTGTGGAGATGGACGAACGCGATCGCGATTGAGACCAAACCTAAGGCCTCCGCGGCATCGGCGGTAAAGTTCGTCGATGTCGGGCGCGAAGCTGGACTGAACGCGCCGAACGTGTGGGGAGCAGTCGATCGCAAACGCTACATCGTCGAGGCGAAGGGCAGCGGACTAGCGTTTTTCGACTACGACAACGACGGCTGGCTTGATATCTATCTGACGAACGGCACTCGCCTGGACACGAACTGGCCGGCGGGGCAAGCACCGACGACTCATCTGTATAAGAACAACCGCGACGGAACCTTTACTGATGTGACGGAAAAATCGGGCCTCGCCCGCACCGGATGGCAGACGGGCGTCTGCGTTGGCGATTACAACAATGATGGATGGGACGACCTTTTCTGCACCTTCTGGGGCCAAAACATTCTGTTTCACAACAACGGCGATGGAACGTTCACCGACGCCACCCGCAAAGCCGGCCTCTACAACGAGCAGACTCGCTGGGGAGCCGGCTCATGCTGGCTCGATTATGATAGCGACGGCCATCTCGATCTGTTCGTCTGCAACTACATCAAGCTCGATCCCGAAAAGCTTCCGTCCCAAAACGACATTTATTGCCAGTGGAAGGGCATTCCCGTCATGTGCGGCCCGCGCGGCCTGACCGGCGATACCAACCTTCTCTATCACAACAACGGCGACGGAACCTTTACGGACGTAAGCGAGAAGGCGGGAATTCTGAAGCCGGGCCCACGATACTCGATCACTCCGGTCTCCTACGACTTCGACAACGACGGCTGGCCGGATATTTACGTCGCCGTCGATTCAGAGCCGAGCATTCTCTTCCGCAACAATCACGACGGCACATTTACCGACATTGCCGTTATGGCTGGGTGCGCCTATAGCGCGGATGGACATGAGCAATCAGGCATGGGCGTCGGGGTGGCCGACTATGATTGCGACGGCTGGTTCGACATCTTTAAAACCAATTTCGCCGACGATACCTGCAATCTCTACCACAACAACGGCGACGGCACTTTCAGCGACGTGACTTTTGCATCAGGCGTGGGAATCAACAATCGCTACGTGGCCTGGGGCTGCGGTTTCATCGATTACGACAACGATGGCTGGGCCGACATCCTGCAGGTCAACGGTCACGTGTATCCCGAGATTGACACGCACGACGTAGGGCAGACGTTCAAGAATCCGCGACTGCTTTACAAGAATCTGGGTAACTGCAAATTCAAAGACGTTTCTGCGGAGATGGGTCCGGGCATCAACGAGAAATTCTCAAGCCGAGGCGCCGCGTTCGGCGACTACGACAACGACGGCGACGTGGACGCCTTGGTCCTCAACATGAACGATCTGCCTTCCCTGCTGCGCAACGACGGCGGGAACGCGAAAAACTGGATCAAGATCAAGCTGGTCGGCACGCACTGCAACCGCACAGCGATCGGAACTCGCGTGCGGGTGGTCACTGGCAAGCACGCGCAAATGGACGAAGTTCACAGCGGCGGCAGTGTTATGTCCCAAAGTGACCTTCGTTTGCACTTTGGATTGGGGAGCGCTCAAACAATCGATCTGATCGAAGTGAAATGGCCGACTACGCAGAAAACCGAGCGCTTCACCAACGTGAAAGCGAACCAGATCCTCACCATTAAAGAGGGCAGCGGGATCGTCCAGCCCAGTCCGGCCAAACGGTAACTTCCCTGCTGCTTGAACCCTATATTTCTCTAACCCTATCTGGCCCTTATCAACTGAGCTAATGCCCTCCCCCAAGGAGACATTGTGCTGATCCGGCCACGCAAGCCTTATCTGCTAAACCCTGAAGAGAGCCCGACCGAGGTAGCCGCTGCATGCGCAGCCTGCGGGAGAAGCTTCCACGTATATGTCAGAAGCACAAGGGTAGCGGCGCTCAAACGGCTGCAGCAGAACTTTAATCTTCATTGCCGGCTGCGGCACAAGAGACTGAACGCACTCGCGTCAGCCAGATCGCGCTTGGTTTCCAAACAGATGATTGACGGGACTAACGCCCTTTCCGACCGCGTATGACGCCTTCAGGGCCTCGCTGACATACGCTTTTGCTGCCTGAACGGCACGGCCGACCGGAAGTCCCAGCGCGAGATTGCAGGCCAAGGCACTCGAGAAAGCGCAACCAGTACCGTGGGTGTTGGCAGTTTCGACCTTCTGCCCGGAGAACGCTCGGAGCTCGACGTTCCCGTCCGGCTTCCCCGCAGCGAGCACATCGACGACTTCCTGCAGGTCTCCCCCGGTCACTACCGCCGCCTTTGCCCCCCTTTCCACGAGCCTTCTAGCTGCTTCTCTCGCCGAAGGAACGTCGCTCACTTCCATCTCTGCGAGCAGTCCTGCTTCTTCGAGGTTGGGAGTAATTACGTCGGCTCGGACGAGAAGCCGAGTGCGGAGAGTGCTCAAACCTACGCTATCAAGCAGGCTCGCGCCCGAAGACGAGCGCAGAACTGGATCGAGAACGACGTTTCGGACTGGGCACAAACTCAGAAAGTCAGCCACTACCTCAGCCACCTCGCCGCTTCCAAGCATTCCGATCTTCACGGCAGCAGGCTGAACATCCCCCCTCAGAATCTCCAAAGTGTCCCGGACGAGTTTCGGATCGACTGGCTGAACCCGCCGGACGCCCTGGGTGCTCTGGACTGTGAGGGCCGTGATACAGGCGACTCCATATAGATGATGGGCCGCAATCGTCTTCAGATCCGCTGTGATCCCGGCTCCGGAAGACGGATCGAAGCCGGCGATGGTCAGCACGACTTTCGGCGGATCTTCGCTCATGCAGAGGCAAATATAACAAAACAGGGCGACTAAATCTCGCGATTTCGTCCGTTGCAGGTGCAACTCTCAACTGAATCAGAGACCTCTAAGTTCGGAGCGTCCCCACCGTCTAGACTAGCCGAAAAACGATCCATAACTGAGGCAAAAACGCAACAGTTATTTTCGCCTTCGAAAATAAAAAGTAACGACAGCTTCTTTGTTTTCTTATAATTACTGCAGGCGAATCGGAGAGAATTGATTCGGGAGTTTAAGGTGAAACGCGTACACAAAATCGTGCTCAACACCATCGCGGTCGGAGCATTTGTCTCCGGCTCGATGGCTGCGTCTGCGCCTACTCGATCTGATCATGAGATTACTCCAAACGCTCAGCCGAGTCAGCGCACGGAAGTACACAAACCAACGCGCGTTAAGCGCACCAAGCCCTTCGACGTAGGCACCGCTTCCTGGTATGGAGCCTATTTTGAAGGTAGGCCGACCGCCAGTGGCGAGCCGTACGATATGTACGAGCTCACCGCCGCCCACCGCACGCTGCGGCTGGGTACCTGGGTGAAGGTCACCAACCTTCGCAATCACCGCTGGGTCCTGGTCCGAATCAATGATCGTGGCCCGGTTCCCACGGATCGAATCATCGACCTCTCCTATGGTGCCGCCAGGAGCCTTAAAATGAGCGGCCGCGGATTAGCCAAGGTCCGACTTGATATAGTCGAAACGCCAGAAGCGACGTCAGATCTGGCAATGCTTAACTCTCCTCGTTAACCCCCTACAAGTGACTCAGTACCGTCTGCAGTAGCAGGATGGGTGTGTGCAAGTTTGACTTCCGACCCATCCGCTACCGCGGCCGGTGCTTACTTTCGCGCTAGAATGCCAGCGTGACCTCCCCAAAAGATCGGCTGATCGTCGCCTTGGACGTCCCGACCGCAGTCGATGCCCAGGAGATCGTCTACGAACTGGGTGACTCGGTCTCGTTCTACAAGGTCGGTCTTCAGCTCTTCACCGCTGAGGGACCGAAGATTGTCTCTGAGCTCGTCAACTCTGGCCGGAAGGTGTTTCTCGATCTCAAGCTGCACGACATCCCCAACACTGTAGCTGGAGCTGTAAAGTCTGCCGCCGAACTCGGCGTAACGATGCTCACGGCTCATGCCGCCGGGGGAAGCAAGATGCTGACCGCAGCCGCAGAAGCGGCAAGGCAATCGGCACAGCCGTTAGCCATCCTTGCTGTGACGGTTCTGACGAGCTTAGGAGAAGAAGACCTTCGAGCCTCAGGAGTGCAAAGCTCCATTCCAGATCAGGTCCTGCACTTGGCCATGTTGGCGAAGTCGGCAGGCTGTGGAGGAATTGTCAGCTCGCCTCAGGAGTCGAAGAAGCTGCGATCGGCTCTGGGGCCAGAGATGGCGATCGTGACTCCGGGAATCCGTCCGACAGGAGCAGATCTAGGCGACCAATCTCGCGTGGCGACGCCCTCGGCAGCAATCCAGGCAGGAGCGTCGCACATCGTAGTGGGGCGACCGATTCTTTCCGCATCGAACCGAAACGAAGCTGCCACAGATATTGTTCGGGAGATAAGCTCGGCGCTTCGAACGCCAAAAATGGAAATGGCCGGCACGCGGCCGGCCTGATCCAATCCTGAAAGCTCGCTAGAGCTTCTCGTAGAACTCGCACGCTGAGCAGGAGATGAATACGCCTCCGCCCACCCCGCGCTCGCGGTCTTTTACCCGCTTTACGATACGGGTCGGCTTGCCGCATTTTGGGCAGTCCGTGCTCTTCGATGTGTCCATGACCTTCTTACGGTCGGCTGTCTTGGCGATCTTTGCCATGATTCGTTGATGACTCCAGAAAGGTAATTACGTTTTTATTGTACGCGAGGACAGCGGGCAGTCGGCTATCGCTCTCGACATTCGGCATCGACCCGCATGCGATCACCCGAGGCCTAATCACCCGATGGCGCGAGTCACTTTGGATTGACTGGAGGCAATGATCCCGCCCCGGGCAATGGCGCATCCGGGGAATTCGGATTCTGTGTAGTTCCCGGTTGTGCCGCGCCTGCCTGCGCCGTGCCACCATTCTGCGCCGGCTTCGTTCCCCACTCTGGCTCCTGCGTCGATCCGCCGGCCGGAATGGGCTTCGAACCAAGCTCCCCTGGCATAGTGGCTGCAGCCTTCTGATCCTCTGGCTGTTCTCCTTCGCGACGCAGCGTGGGAGCCTTCGGCGGCTTCTTCGCTTCTGCGGTCTGTGTCTGTTCTGGCTGTGCAGCTGCCGCCGTTTGTGGCGCGTTGGGATCGATCATCGTCGCGGCCCCGGTCACGGCATTGACCTTCACTTCGCGCGCAGTCTTGATTGTCCTCTCACCGCCAACCTGGCTGTGCTCCACGCGAACTACTTCTTCATTCACGAACCGAATGAACTGCACATCACCCGGCGGCTCGCCGTACATCCATTCTTCGTAGTCGACGTTGTCAGCAGACTCGCGAATGCGCTTCGGCGGACGACCAACAGCGTCGATGACCATCTCCTTGCTCATTCCCACCAAAACTTCGTGGTTCTCGATGGAAGACTTCAACTTGGGAGGCAAGGTATCGATATAAGCTTGCGTGGGCGATTTGACCGAGAAATCAATTACCGGCTCGAGCAGCTTCTTCACGTCTGCCGTAGTCATCTCTGGCACGTACTTTGGGAAGACCAGGGCGAGCGTGCATCCCGGATTGGCAGCTCCTTTTTCCTGGTGCACCGGCGTCATTCCACCGCCGCCGCCGACTTCGATGTGGTCGTACCAATGTCCTTTTCGCTTTGATCCTCCATTGATGTCAAAAACGATCTCGCTGCCCTTAATGACCACGTCGGTGACCTGCAGCTTGTCACCGGGTTTCGCCGCAGGTCCGTTACTCGCAACTTGCATCATGATCGTCTGGTCGTCGGGCGAAATCTGCCCGTTCGTAGTCAGTTGCAGACCCTTATCGCCCTTGGGGAAGAGCTTCTTGGCAAATCCAAATTCGGCCTGGAGAGTCCGAATCAGTTCAATCCGTGTTTGCTTCGAGAGCGGAGGACGTCCTTGTAGGTCCGGCGGTAATTCTGTCGGCTTGGGTGCAGCCTTTGTCGACACTTTCTCCGGTGTATTAATCGTGACTTGGCCATACGCCAGCAGGGAACCCAAAAGCAGTGGGGAACAGAGTAAGCGAAAGTACTTCATAAAACCCTCGGGACAAAGCGGCCAACGCGACTATTCAGAGTTTTGGATGCTGCCGCTGGGGCTATCATTCGCCTGTTTCCGCTGAAAAGCAACATCAACATGTGCCAGAGTTGGCGAGTTACCATAGCTTTGCAGGAGGTCCCACCAATGAGCTTCAATCCCGACGATGTTCGCAGAAACGCCGAGTATTTCGCCCATAAGCTCCATGCCGAAAAGCAGCGCAATGACGTCCTCAAAGCCGTAGAAGGCAGCGGCAAATACGACTTCGTGCTCCTCGACACCCGCGGCCGCGAAGCCTTCAATAACGGTCATATTCCGGGTGCCTGGCTAGTTCCCGATTCGGGAATCGACCAGCTCGCCTCTTCACTGCCCAAAGACAAAGAGGTCGTGACCTACTGCTGGAGTCATGATTGACAGCTCTCAGCCAAGGCAGCTTTGCAGTTGGCAAAGCAAGGGTTCTTCGCCAAGGAATTGAACGTCGGCTGGAAAGAGTGGACCTCTAACCGCCATCCCACCCACCAGGAAAAGGTCGGCGCGGACGGGGTTCATTGTTCGTGCAGTAAGTAGCGGAACCGCTGCCGGTAGGCGGCGGGTCGGAGATGGCGAATAGCCGTCTCCGAGAATTTGTAAGATTCGCCGTGACGTCGATGAATGTAGCCGCATGACCTACGGCTGCCTCATCGGCTACCGCGGGTGCTTCGGTTGCGTTTGTTCCGTAATCTTTTTGATCGACTCTGCCAAATCGGCCGGCGAATAGAATCGATAGGCCTTCCCTCCCACGGCCTTCGTCACCTGCTCGAGATTGTCAGCGAACTCAGCGCCCCGCATCCAGAACGGCATGTATTCGAGATAGACAAACTGCGGAGCATCGTTCTCCGATTTGCGCAGACCTTCCAATACGTACGGCGGAACTTTCTCTACGTATCGTGTGTGCGGGCCCAGCAGGATCACTAGATCCGAAGCATTCTCCTCGCTCTGCTGCGTTCTCGTGAGCTGCGCAAGGAGTTCACTGGCTCCGTCGTGCCGCTGCAGAACCTGATACGACACCGTTCCCAATTCGAGATCGCGCATTGCCTGATTCAGCTTGATCATTCCGGGCGGCCCCTGAAGTTCATCGCGAAAAATCTCGCGCTGCTGGTCCAGGTTGAACGCGATGACGCGCACTGATTCACATGCCAGATGATCGAGGACGGTCGAGAGAGTGCTTAGAAGAAAGGACCTGTCCCACACGCGAAGTTTTTGCGCAAATGGAAACATCGGCGCAGCATCCAACAGAACCGTTACCCGCAGGCCTGTCCCGGCGGCTTGCAGCTTCCTGCTCCATGGATAAAAGACCATCGGGACAACCGTGTGCTCCGGTACCGTTATGGGCACCTTCCCTTCCCCATGCTTGCGCGTGACCGAGACTTTCCAGCTTTTGCGGCAAGCTCGCCCGCTCTCCTTGTCCGCGACGAGCAGATCGACTACGTAACGACCCTCGCCGGCAGAGAATCCTCCGCTGAAATCGAATTCTGCCTTGAGCTTCTTCAAATCGACATGCTCGCGCATCTCTGAGGGCAGTTCGCGTAAGCCGTAACCTTCGCCAAAGACCTTGCTGGTTCCACCTTCCGGAGTCACGCGCACGAAGGTCAAAACGGTGCTTGCCTTCCCTTCGAATTCCTTTACGGGGCAGCGAACCACGTAACCGACGTCATAGCGAAATGCAAAATCGAGAATCGGGTGCTGAGGATTGATCTCGCATTTCAAAGGTTCGCCTTCGATCGAATGCGCATCGAGGACTTTGTTTACCACCGCGGCATCGGAGGGAGTGACCTCGATCTGAGCATATGCGCAGGAAGACACGACGAGAAAAGCAGCGAGCCCAAGAAGCGTGATACGGAGCCGAAACATCGAGTGGCGGTAGTGTAGTCCATTTGTCAAGCAACAGAACTGCCGCCGGTCGGGGACACCTGGCAAGCGCCGGTGCTTGCCGTTGCCTTCTGCGGTGGCGCTTAACCTCGCTGTCGGTCCCTCATCGTCGCCATCCGTGCTGGCAAACACGGTATCTCTGGGACACCGGTTGCTGCCGGCAGTTCTGTTAACCTTTCTCCCGATGAGATTCTTTTGCGTGCTGTTTTTTTTGCCTGCGGCCCTGATGTTCGCTCAACAACCCACAACAACTTCAACTCAACAGGGTCC
>CAYZHX010000087.1:14144-16429 GCA_964476905.1 uncultured Terriglobales bacterium | reverse complement strand
TCGACGATCAGTTCATCGGCGAAGCAGTCGGGATCGGGAGGTCCGGGAACAGCATCGAAGTGCTCGAAGTTGAACTGCGTTACTCGTACCCGGCCCAGATTTTCCGAGATCGGCGCGAGATCGGCTTCTCGTGCGGCGCGCGCGGAACCAGCGAACGCATGGTCAAACCGACGTTCGATTCTGGGATCAAGAGGAGCATAGTCACCGAATTTGCCTTGATGTTTTCCAGAAAACATCACGCGCAGAGCCAGATAGAAGACAATTCCTACTAGAACGAACAGCGCAAACTGGATTTCGCTACTCATCCTCATTTCCAGTGCGTGCGCGAAGCCTCTCGGGCGTAAAAGCCTTGCTAATCCTATAATCGAAGCGCAGTTTTTCCACAGATTTGTCACGAAACATGTCCAACCAGAGCAACTTACCAGGCATCGCACTTGGAATACCCGAGGGTTCGCCGGGCAGCAACCAGCTTCGATGGCAAAGACCAAGACGCGCGACGCAAAAAGGCCCACTCAGAAAAGTGAGCCCAGTCTTTGGATCGACGAAGCCAATCTTCCGACTTCTCTCGCACGCCGAAAAACTAAGCCTCAGCCGATCTGGAAAATGACTTCGTCGGCTTCAGAAGGCTCGCAGAATCATTACCTGCAGCTTGCAGATGCGGTGCTGAAGCGAGTCACAATCGAATCTCCAACGCGCAAGCCCGAGTACTTGCCTCGACGCGCTGCTAAAGTCGGCTAAAGTCGGCTGAATGTATCGTCAAGCCTCGCCCCACTCGCGCCAGACCATCCAAGGAACGCGCCACATCTGAGCTCAAACGAGCCTTTCGTTTTGCGCCCCTGATAGTAGTGTTTCGCTTAGATCGTGATTCCGACGTCTTCCGCGTTCTTCGTCTTTGCTGCCCAAGCCATTCGCGGCGTGTTATGGGCAATTCCGTAGCGGCCTCTGGCGTCGAGGAGAATCATGCCGCCGTGGCCGTTCACGCGAGAGTTGAGGTATCCGATGGCTTCGCGCGCGGCCAGCTCGGGAGGAGCTCCCGTCGCTACTCGATCTGCCGCCCACTTCCCCAATACAAGCTTCATAATGGGCTCTCCCCAGCCAGTGCAGGAAACAGCCGCGCTCTGGTCATCTGCATAACAACCGCAGCCAATCAGGGAAGAGTCCCCGACACGGCCAGGCGTCTTGTTCACAGTCCCACCAGTTGATGTGGCTGCCGCGAGATGCCCGGCGGAATCGAGGGCGACCGCTCCAACGGTATCGTGTCCGGCGAAGGTGAGGTCTCGCTTGCCTTGTGCAGCTGCGGTCCTCGCCTCCACCAGGCGAATCTTCTCCCGCTCGATTACCAGCTCGGAGTTGTCGATAAGTTCCACTCCCAGACCGGCGACGAACTGCTCGGCGCCTTCGCCGACGAAATAAACATGCGGGCTCTCACTCAGGATGAGTCGTGCCGCGCGAATGGGATTGCGCAGACGCTCTACGCACCCTACGCCCCCCGCTCGCAGCGTCGCTCCGTCCATAATGAGCGCGTCCATTTGCACTTTGCCGTCGGCGGTTAGAAAGCTGCCCAGAGCGGCATCGAAGGTGTCGTCATCTTCCATTACCGCAACGGCCTCTTCTACGGCTTTAAGCGCTGATCCGCCCGACGTGAGCACATCCCAGCCTATGTGTAGGGCTTTCTGCACTCCGCGGCGGTGGTCTTCGACGACGTCGTCGGGCATTGCCCACGCTCCGCCATGAACAACCAGGACAGGATCAACTCGCACCCAGCACCTCGAAGGCAAGAAAATGCAAACTACTTAGGTGTATCACGGCCGGTCACGCTCGCCGAGCGAATCGTCCCGTTACACGCGATCCTCCTCTGTCGTAGGATTATGTTAATGATCAGTGTTTTCCTGCTTTTCCTTTCTTTACTGCCCGGACAGACTTCACCCGCATCCCCAACACAAACCGGCACAGCCCAATCGCAGAACGTGGATCCAGGCGTCGCGAAAGCGAAGGAACTCCTCGGTCAGATGATCCAGGCGCTCGGTGGCGACGCTTACTTGCACTACATGGATGTGACGCAGGAAGGCAGGACGAACGGCTTCTATCACGGGAACCCAACCGGCGGCACTGCGCCGTTCTGGCGTTTCTACAAATTTCCCGACAAAGAACGTGTAGAGCTCACCAAACAGCGCGACTGGATCGTGATCCACAACGGCGGCCGCGGCACGGAGACCACATTTCACGGTACGCGTCCTGAAGACGACGATGCCAATCGCGAATACGTATTGCGCGATCAGTACTCA
>CAYZHX010000087.1:8461-14044 GCA_964476905.1 uncultured Terriglobales bacterium | reverse complement strand
GCGCAACGCTTCTTGAGCAAGGTCTCGTACAACGAGGGCCTGAAAGATGACTTGTTCGTTCCCCCCACGACCATTCAGGCAAAGAACTCGAAAAAGAAGTAAGGACAGCTCTCAGCCTGCCTCATGGCTTTTCGCGCAACTGATTCTAGAGGCGCAGCGAATGTCGACGGCAGCTTCTCTCGTTTACATCCGCAACAAAGAAGTTAGGGATGGGTTTAAGTCCTCAGAGTAGAGGGCCCATGACACAAACCAGAGTCTCTGAAGTTCTCACGAAAATAGCTGCTCGCGCTATGAAGAGCAGCCGCTTGGTCGCACTCGCGTTAGTTGCGGCGTTCACATCGGTTGCAATGCAGCCTGCGCACGCGCAGAGCTCCGACACCTGGAAGAGCATGGCTATTATCGGCGGCTCAACCGCAGCTGGAGCGTACATCGGACACAAGATGGCGGGTCGCACCGGTGCGGTGGTCGGCGCCGGAGTCGGTGCGACGGTGGGATATTCGATCGATCGTCGTCGTCGCGCGAACGAGTACAACCAGTACGGCGACAATGGCTACTACGGCAATGATCCGTACTACGGAAACAGCGGATATTACGGCGGACCCGACAACGCTCCCTACAGCGGGCCTTACGATCCGTATGGATATCCATCCGGCTACCAAAGCAACGGCTACTCGGCAAGCCGCCATTTCGCCAAACGCCACTGATCGATGTGACCACGGAGCCACTCGGCTCCGTGGCTCAGCTTCTTAAAACTGGTGTCCACACCTGCATAGCTGATGGCTGGCGATTTGCCCAGGCATAGTACGGAATCAACGTCAGCGAAACCGGTCGCGTCTTTTGCGTGCGAGGATCGTATCGCGAGTACAAAGGCTCGCTGCCGGATTTCGGATCCGCGACTCCGTCGTGGTGCAGCACAACAACCCCGTCCAAAAGGTCTGCTTTGTATTCGCTGGTGAATCCGGAATCGGCCTGTTTGCCTGCTTCGAGTGCCACATCCTGCAACGCAGTTCCGGCGGGTTGATCAATTTGTTCCATGCAATAAACGATTGGGCCACGTTGGACGGCAACTCGCCCATTGTCTTCGGCTATTCGCGAGTTCGCTTGGAGCATTTGTGGGCGCATATCCATGTGCAGGCGAATAACGTCCCCGGCCGACCATTCTCGACGAATCGGAAGATACTGTCCGGGCATTGCCCCATTGATCGTCTTGCCGTTCACACTCACTTCTGCGCTTTCCGCCCACCCGGGGATTCGCAGATAGAGTGTGAATTGCGCAGGTTCTGCGGGCGTTAGAGAGATATCGACGATCCCTTGCCACGGATAATCAGTTTTCTGAGTGAGCTGAATTCCTGTGCCATCCTCCAGACGCCACTTGAGTTCGGAATTGTCGTACAGATGGACATACAGTCCGTCGCTGCTCGTACTGTAAAAATATCCGGGGAGCGACGCCAGAATCCGCTCAAGATTCGGCGGGCAGCAGGTGGTGTCGTACCAGGGATTGCGAATCTTGTCGCCGGTCGAGGGGTCGAAGGCAAGCGGATTGCGATAGCAGTAGAGGGTTCCGTTCAGCGACATTCCCGAATTGATACCGTTGTATAGGGCGCGTTCTATGATGTCTGCGAACTTTGCATCACCTGTGGCCGACAGCATGCGCCAATTCCACATCATGTTGCCGATTGCTGCACAGCTTTCTCCGTAAGCGCGGAAGTTCGGCAATTCGTACGCATCACCGAATGCCTCGCCTTCCGCTCGCGAGCCCACGCCTCCGCTGACGTACATTTTCGTACTCACCATGTCGTTCCACAGCGTGTCTAGTGTGCGGAAATAGGAATCGTCGCCGGTTTCCATGTAATAGTCCGTCGCTCCGCAACAGGCATACATGGCGCGGACAGCATGTCCCTCGAGCTTGGTGCGAGCGGTGAAGGGAGTGCCACTGAACATGTAGATGGTACGTCGCTCGGGAAACTCCGCGCGTGAATCGCCTTGAAGGATGTAGCCCGCGAGGTCCAGTTGGCGCTTGTCCCCAGTGATTCTATAAAGCTCGATAAGGGACATCTCGATCTCGGGATGGCCCGACACTATGGGCTTCTTCGGTGCGGGACCGTAGTTCGGAATGAGGAAATCATTCACGAAACGAATACCGGCATCGAGCAGCTTGCGCTCGCCCGTCGCGCGATAGTACGCGATGGCGCCTTGCAATAGGTGGCCAATGCAATACAGCTCATGACCAGTAGACTGCGTCTGCGGTGTCATTCGTAGCCCAGCGCGGTCCTGCACGTAGTAGGTGTTGAGGTATCCACTCGGCTCCTGGGCGGCAACCACGTCGTCGATGACCTTCTCCGCGATTTCCCGAAGCTGCGGCAGATCACCTGACTGCAGCGCAAAGGCGACCGCTTCGGTCCACTTGTACACGTCGGAATCGGAGTACACAGGTCCACTTTGCGGAGCGGCACTCTTTCCTTCGAGCCGGCGAAAGTTGTTCATGCGTCCATTGGCTTCCAACAGATCGTGCATTGAAGGAATGCTCTTGGTGACGTTCACCTCTCGCCGCCTTCCCCAGAAGCCATCGTTGATTATCACCGCCCGAACTGGGACTTGCCGCAATTTGGCATGCGGTGACTTAGCCAGATTCTCGATTGCTTGATATTTCCAGTCGGGAGCTTGCAGTGGAACTTCGGTTTGGGACTGGTAGGCAGTCGAAACCGCGGTGTTCGGCGCAAATGTGCTCGCGCCTGCGACAGAAGAAGCGGCCGCTACCGACACCGCGGACACGAGAAACTGCCTTCGGGAGACGGCATCAGCCATTTAAGTTCCTCCAATTCCATGCATTGCGGATCGACCGACGGCGAAAGCAAAGACGGGACAGATTACACCGCAGGCGACGTTCCGAAAATAGGTTGCTCGGCGGGCTCGTCCTGCACGCCGGGTTCTTTAGTTGTGGTTGGGCAAATAGGAACCAGCACCAAAGTAATGCTGCATGCCGCAAGCTTTCACGCTAAGTTACAGCTTATCTATGCTCACGGTTTTGCAGACCATCGACGTTGCTCTCGGGCTCGTGCTGGTGGTCGTGCTTGGACGCTCCGCGGCTGCGGAATTTCGCAAGCTGTGGAAGCATTGAGCGCGCAGTAAACCCGCAAGTCTCCCCCCAAAGCCGAATCTCTGCCCGACAATTCCTGATCTCATTATTCAAAGAATTCCTGCTTCGAATTGATCGCCATGATGTGGTGCTCTGGATTACGATGAGGTGAGCGCTGCGTCCAACACCGTAGAGAAACCTTGAACTCTGGTTTCAGTCCAGGAGGAGAGAGTTGTTCATCAGGTTTTCGATTTCTAAATCCTTGAGTCTGTTCTTCTCGCTATTCCTCATCATCGGCACCACTGCCGTCGCCCAAACAAACGAAAATCCAAACGACAGCGATAATTCGCAGGCTCCTGCGAGAGCAAACATCACGCAGGGCCCCACTATTCAGTACGCCGACGATCAGTTTGCTGTGATTACGTGGACGACCGATCAGCCATTCCCGAGCCGGGTCTTTTACGGCAAGGATCCGAGCAACTTGAATCAGGTCTCGGAAGACACGAAGTCGCTGAGCCTGCGGCATCAGATCAACCTGCGTAATTTACAGCCGAGCACGACATATTATTTCCGCATCGATACCGGCCAGGGCACGGCCGCGGTAAATTCCTCCGACGGCGTGAATGGATTTCAGACGACGGCGTTGGGCGGGAATCCTGTTCGCAACCAGCCGCCATTCAAAGGCTCGCTGCAAGCAAAGCCAAACCCCGCCACTGGACAAACTGCGCAGGCGGCGAATTTCGGAAACATCATCGTAACGCGTGGCCCGTCGATTCAATATCTCGACGACACCACTGCAGTCATCTCCTGGACGACCAATGTTCCGGCGAGCAACACCCTCTACTACGGCACCGATCGCGACAACCTTCTATACACCGGTGGCGATTTCAAGGATTCGACCGAGCACCGCATCCATCTCTCGAATTTGAAGCCGCGGACGCGCTACTACTTCCAGCTCGATGAACCTTCCTCGCAAGCAATAGCGAGTTTTACCACCGTGTTTGCAGGAGCCCAGCCGCTTTATGATCAGCACCCGGAGACCGTGTCTTCGGGAGTCCAGCAAAGTTCCGGCCCGCAACTTACGCGGCGCGAGCACTCCGGCCAGAATGAACTTCCAGAAGGAACTGAGATCAGCGCCAGTCTGGAAACAGCGCTCTCGACGAAGACTTCGACGCCTGGGCAGCGATTCATAGCAGCGGTCACGCAGCCGGTCCGCGATTTCAACGATCAGATCGTGATCCCAATAGGTGCCCGCATCAACGGCCAGGTAACCGAGTCGGAAGAAGGGAAGACTCTGCCTACTATGCGCGGACGCGGCAAACTCAATCTTCGCTTTGACAGTGTTGCTCTCCCGAATGGAAGCACAATTCCCATTTCGGCGACGCTGCTTTCGGTGAATCAGACCGGCGGAAATGGGTCTGTGAATTCCGAAGGCGAGGTGCAATCGAGTACCAACGCGTCCACAGCAGCCAAGGGCGCAGCGGTGGGAGCGGGCATAGGAACGATTGCCGGCCTGATCTTTGGCGGTCCTTTCAAAGGACTGGCGATTGGTGCGATTGCGGGAGGCGGCTACATCCTCGCAACTAAGGGCAAAGAAGTCGAACTTCCAGCAAACACTGAGCTAAAGATTCGCTTGGATCAACCCGTCTCGCTGGCACAACTCACACCTGGCCGATAAAAAGCACAAGGTAAGGTCGCGAAGTCTGGTTCTTGACCTCTTAGCGGTACCTTTTTTAAGTTTCAGGTTCGCCTTTTCCGGTGACTCGAGAGGGCATCGAATAGACGACAAATCTTTTCCCGCGTAAGAAGCCCACCATCGTCATTCCGAACTCGCGCGCGATCTGAACTGCAAGGCTCGAAGGCGCTGAGACAGACGCCAAAATGGGAACGCCGGCGACCAGCGCTTTCTGGGCAATTTCAAATCCGCCCCGTCCGCTGACCATCAGTACGGAATTGTTCAGTGGAACTTGATCGTTGAGCAGCGCCCATCCGATAACTTTATCAACCGCATTGTGGCGGCCAATGTCCTCGCGCAACACGAGCATCTCTCCAGCAGCGTTGAAAGCAGCAGCAGCGTGCAGTCCACCAGTGCGCCCGAACACGGCCTGCGATTCACGCAATCTCTGCGGCAGTGAGCACAGCACATCGGGATCGATCTGAAATGCCGAGCTTACAGGCTTGATCCCCCGCACGCGGACGGACTCAATCGTCGCCTTTCCGCAGATCCCACAGCTAGAAGCTGCAAAGAAATTTCGTTTCAAATCGACCTGACAATCGGTCCCGTTAACCTCTGCAGCTACTGTGTTCGGATCGGCCGCTTCAAGCGCGCTCAGTTCTGTGCGGGTGCAAATGATACCTTCCGTGAAGAGAAAACCTGCAGTGAGTTCCAGGTCGTGACCAGGAGTGCGCATCGTCACACTGACGGGAGTATTCCTAATTCGGATTTCCAACGGTTCTTCTACGGCGAGGTAATCTTGAGCGTGGGAAATCGTCCCGTCTTCCCACTG
>CAYZHX010000087.1:0-8361 GCA_964476905.1 uncultured Terriglobales bacterium | reverse complement strand
TGTCGAAGTCGTCCTGCAGGCGTTCGACTTGAGAGGGAGAAAGCATGAAACCTCCTCTGCGAAGAGTGCTTGAGACAAATCAGGAACTCTCCTTGTCCGCGGCAGTGTGTCACGAAAAGTTCAGGCCTGCAATAGACTTGGGAGGAATAATTAGTTGCCGATGCAAAGAACGATTTTCCCAAAGCTTTGGTTCGATTCCATCCGTTCGTGAGCGGCGCGAACATCGCGCAGATCAAAGCTGCTATCGATGACTGCGTGCAAGCTACCGTTCGAGAAAAGTGGAAGCACCTCCGCTGCAAACTGACGCGTAACAGCAATTTTTTCTTCTAAGGGCCTGGCTCGGAGTACCGTGCCGATGAGTCGAGCGCGTTTGGCCAGCACCATTGAAGAGTCCAGCTCGACCTTCGCTCCTCCCATGGTCCCGATCAGCATGATGCGTCCGCGGTCCGCAAGGGTATGCAAGCTTGCGTTCGTGTACGCTCCTCCCACCAAGTCAAGGACAACATCGAAAGGACCATTCGCAGACCAGATCTTTGCATCTTCAGGAGTTGGCACCGTCGAAAGCGAGAAACCTGCTGCCAGCCCATACTGGTTGGCCTTCTCCAGCTTATCTGGAGTTCGAGACGTTCCAAATGGAATGGCGTTGATCGCCCGCGCGAGTTGAACGGCGGCCAGTCCCACTCCGCTGGCGACAGCATGAATGAGTACGCGCTCGCTCGCTCGGACGGCAGCCTGCACCCACAGCGCATCGTGGGCAGTGATGAAAGCTTCGGGAATCGCCGCCGCCTGCTCAAAGTCAAGCTGCTCAGGGATTCTCATCAGCGTGCGTTCATGAACGGCAATGTACTGAGCGTATGCACCGCCACCCACCAGGCCCATCACGCGATCTCCCGTCCGCCAAAGCTGCACGGCGGAGCCCGTAGCTTCAATCTCGCCTGCGAATTCCATTCCGGGAATGTCGCCGGGAGATCCTGGAGGCGCGGGATACCTGCCTTTTCGCTGGAGGATGTCGGCGCGATTCAACGCAGCTGCACGAACACGGACTAGCACTTCGGACGAGCAAGGAACTGGCTTGGCAACCAACTTTGTTTCGAGTACTTCAGGCCCGCCGGCTCCCGCGATTACAACCGCGAGCATCTGCTGGTTGTTGATCATGAAAGGTAGATTAGTGAAGAAAGGTCGCCAGAATGACAAATTCGGGGTCCGGAAATGACAAAAAACGTCACTTCTGAGACCGAGAATAACCGTGTAATCGTCAATGAGGGAATTGCCCTTATGCTTCTAAACTGCTTGTTCACAAATAGTTGAGGGCAAGAATGGGCCTTTGGTCTTACTTTTGGGAGGGCAGCTAACTCTGGAAAGACAAATGCGCTCTGAAGCCGGAACCTCTGTGAAATGCGCTTCGGGTGCGCCATGCATAACAAAAAAGGCTTTTCCCTGATCGAATTGCTGATTGTAGTGGCGATCCTCCTCATAATCGCTGCGATTGCCATTCCAAACATGATGCGCGCAAGAATGGCGGCCAACGAGACTGCAGCGGTTGCGAGCATGCGCACCATCTTTAGCGCGGAAGTTGCTTACGATGCAGAAGGATGGAATAACCCCACTGCGATCGGGTTCTCGGCTCTGCTGAAAGACCTGGGCAGTACGAGCTGCAACCCGCCGAGTTTGACCAGTGCGTGCCTCCTCGACGACACCATGGCAAACTCGAATATTGCCCCGAAGAGTGGCTACTTCTTCACATATACGCCAAAATCCACCGGAGGTAAGAACACGGATTTTGATTTAAATGGCGATCCTGTTCAACGCGGGCAAACTGGCGTGAGAAGCTTCTATACAAATTCGACTGGCGTGATCCGCCACAACTCGACTGGTCCTGCTCTTCCGACCGACCCGGCGATCAACTGAGAACAGCTCATGTTCTCGCCTTCCGCTAATCGGCTACACGCTCGCGCACAGTGTCTCAGATCGCTTACGTGTTAAATTTGAAACTGTGGGCGCGTAGCTCAGTTGGTAGAGCAACGCCCTTTTAAGGCGTGGGTCGCAGGTTCGAATCCTGCCGCGCTCACCACCACGTATCTGCTACGTAACAGGCCCGCTTCAACTGCTCGGACTTAAAACCCGTCGCTAGGCGCTTTGCCGGGTTTTCCCTAGATCGAGGATTACCTGCTGTTCTGCCAGTTTTCCGTCCACATACTTAGCCTGGATTAAGCGCACGCCAGTGCCGCGCGCTTTAGCGACGGCGGAAGCCACGTCGAAATCGTGGAATGCAGCGATCAGCTGCCAGCGCGACTCGCCCGAAGGCGCCCAAATTTCATACTGTTCCCAGCGTTCCATACTCCGGCTTAGATGCGGCTCTCGCATTCATCGTGCCGCCGCTTCTTTGGTTTGCATCAACAGCCACTCGCCTGCGCGGTGGATAAACGTATCGGTGAAGCGCACACGTGCGCTCTGCATACGGTTGCCGCCTACAGGGAGTGATTCGACACGTTCGCCAGCGACAATAGCGTGATCGCCATTCACCTGAACTCGCAGATTCTCCGGCTGACCAAAAGTCCCGGCGCGGTTCTGATGGATATCGTCCAGCAGCGCAAACTTATCTTCAGAATCTCCATTTGCGCTGATGAGCTTGTAATCATCGGTCAGAATGCGCTGCAGGATGGCTAGGTCGCGGCGATTGATCGCATCAGAAATTTCTCCCTCGAGCGTGATGAGCGTTTGCTGGGCGTATTGGACCGGCTGTGGATGCAGATTTTGCGGCGCTTGCGACGCACTCGGCAGCCGCTGCTGATTGGGGTATGGCATCTCCTGAGCCGTCCGCCGAGGATCACTCTGTTGCTGCGGTGCCGAAGGTGGTGCACTGGAGGATGGATATCGCTGTTGATCTCCGCTCTGCGGTTGAGAGGTTGGCGCCCCAGAGGATGCTTGATCCTGCGCTCCAGGAACCTCCTTTCCGTCGAAGATAATGCGCGACTCCGAACCAAAACGGCGGTAATTTACATAATCGACGGTCTCAATCACGTGTACCGATTCGGTACTGAAATGCAGGTAGTCGTCTGATTTTGTGTACGAAGGAAACCAATATTTCCCGTCCACCAGTTCGCGATAGGTCACAAAGCTGGGAAATAGGTTCTCTCCGTTCTTGTTGTAGATGTCAGGCACGGCTTTGCCTGAACTCTTGACGATCTGATACTGATTCGCGTCGACCCAGATGCGCCCTTCGAAATAGCGATGTCCCTCCTCCATCGCTTTCGGAGAAATATCGAATACATAAGCGTGCGTTCCGCTGGTCTGTTGCTGGCCGCGATATTTGATGTTGTAGTCGGGAATCTCGTCAGTTGTGAGCACAAACGGCATGCGATTGCGCATGTCGTCGATATCTTCCGGCGTGACGCTGATCCGCTTGAGCGTGTCTCGCGGCTGAGAAACCTGCTTTACGACGCGTTCACCCTGATCGTTCACCGTTACGTCAAAGGTCGTGTCGTACTCTCCGTCAGGAAAGCCTGTGTCGCTGATGGTCTGCATCCTGACAATCTGGCGATAGGTGTAGTGCTCGCGCGCCTGTTTAAAAGTCTGCTCTTGGGCGGCAAAGCGACTGATGATGTCACGAACCGTGATGCCCTCTGGCAGCGAGGAATCGAGTGGCCCATCTTCCGTATCTTGTCTTTGGCACAAGCCCGATGTGAGTAGTGCAACCACTATTAAGGCTACCCCGCAGACACGCGAAAACACACACCGAGAGCTTCTCCTGAAGCTGCTCACAGCCCTGTCTCTCGGTCTTCTTGATGCCATACAAAGGTAAACACCGGATTCACTTGATAGATGCCCGCCGGAGTCTCTCCCGATTCTGAATGGAAGCCTAAGCCTAATTCCCCCACGGAGCCACGGCAGACAGGGAGGAATTAAGAGTCTTCACACAGTACCGAGTCAGAGACGAAATGTAGAAGTCTCTATGCAAGCTCTTTCAGCAGGAGTTGCGATCCTCTTTGCAGATAACCTTTTCGGTGAAACCAATCCTGCATCGCCGCTCGGAGCGCCTCAAGCGGGACACGTGTACCGATTTCCATCAGGCCATCGCTGAGTGGAAGCGTATCGTCAAAAACGGCGTCGTTGGTGAAATTGCGCATCGAGAAGCTGTCGAGCCACTTCAGCGCGCAAGGTCGACGCTGACCATCAGTTTCGTAAGCAACTGCGATTCTGCGAGAAAACACAATTTTTGGCGAGCGCGACGGTATTTGCCTCAATCCAGAGCTGCCGCTCTCATCTCGATCAAGCGGCGAATGCGCGAGATGAATGCGTCGACCTTGGCTTTACCCTCGTCGCCTTTGCCGCGCACACGGACGCTTACCTCATTCGCTTCCGCTTCTTTGTCCCCAACCACCAAAAGGAAAGGGACCTTTTGCATCGTATGCTCGCGGATTTTAGCGTTCATCTTTTCATTGCGGGCATCCACATGGACTCGCACCCCAGCCGCTTTGAGCTTCTCCGCCACCTGTTCGGCGTAAGTGGCGTGGCGTTCGGAGATGGGAATCATGACAGCCTGCACCGGCGAAAGCCAAACCGGGAAATTGCCCGCGTAATGCTCGATGAGCACGCCGAAGAAGCGCTCGATCGATCCATAGAGAGCGCGATGCACCATCAACGGCTGCTTGCGCGACCCGTCCTCGGCGACATATTCCAGTTTGAAACGCTCCGGCAACGTAAAGTCGAACTGCACGGTCGAGAGCTGCCAGAGCCGTCCGATCGCATCGACCAGCTTTACGTCGATCTTCGGGCCATAGAACGCAGCTTCGCCCGGAATCGTCTTGTAATTGGTTCCGCGACGCTGCATGGCTTTCTCCAGCGAAGCAATTGCCCGCTCCCAATTTTCCTTCGTGCCGATGTACTTGCCGGTGTCGTTCGGATCCCAGATGGACAGCTCGACTTCGTATTTGTCGAAACCGTATGCGTTCAAAACCGCGAGTGCAAAATCGATGCAGCCGACAATCTCATCTTCGATCTGCTCCGGCGTACAGAAGATGTGCGCGTCATCCTGCGTGAAACCTCGTACGCGCAGCAGGCCGTGCATGACGCCGGAACGCTCATATCGATAGACAGTCCCTAGTTCCCCAAGCCGCACCGGAAGATCGCGGTAGGAGCGCAGGGTGTTCTGGTAGATCATGATGTGTCCGGGACAGTTCATCGGCTTCAACTGATACTCGGCATCATCCAGTTCCATCGGCGTGAACATGTTCTGGGCGTAATAGCCCGCGTGTCCGCTCGTCTTCCAAAGATCGACGCGCATCACGTGCGGAGTGAAGACAAGCGAATATCCCCGCTTCAGGTACTCGGACCGCATCCAGTCTTCCATCTCTTTGCGAATGATTCCGCCTTTGGGATGCCAAAAAATGAGACCAGGGCCAGCGAGCTCCTGAATTGAAAAGAGATCGAGCTGTTGACCAATGACGCGATGGTCGCGCTTCTTCGCCTCTTCAATCGCGTTCAGATACTGCTCAAGATCTTTCTTCGAGTAGAAAGACGTTCCATAGATGCGCTGAAGCTGCGGATTCTTCTCGTCATTGAGCCAGTATGCCCCGGCCAGAGTCGTCAGCTTGAATGCCTTGATCCTTCCCGTGCTGGGAATATGCGGGCCGCGGCAAAAGTCAACGAACTTGCCGTTGCGATAGAAAGAAACTTGGTTCTCGCCCTCGGTGTGCTTCTGGATGAAATGCACTTTCATCCAGTCGTTTTCAGCCTCGTACTGCTTAATAGCCTTATCGCGAGGCACATATTCGCGCACGAACTTCTCGTCGCGCTTGACCACTTCTTCCATCCGTTGCTCGATGCGCTGCAAATCGTCAGCGGAAAACGGCGTGGGACGATAGAAGTCATAGAAGAATCCGGATTCGGTAGGCGGACCATGGCCCAGCTTGGTTTCAGGAAACAGCTCGGTTACAGCCGTAGCCAGCAAGTGCGCGGAAGAGTGGCGGAAGACTTCGAGCGCCTCGGGATCTTTCTCCGTGAGAATACGGACTTCAGAATCCTGTTCAATGGGTCGACTCAGATCGACGAGCTTCCCGTCTACTTTCGCCACGAGCGCGGCATCAGCCAGTCGTGGTGAGATGGACTTAGCTACATCGTACGCGGTAGTTCCGCGGGGCACTTGGCGAGAAGAGCCATCGGGCAGGGTGACCTTTACGGTTTGCATCGCTTGGGCTACGTCAGACATGGCGTTCAGACTGTAATTATTCAGGATAACGCAACATGCTGCGAAGCGACGGGCCGCGAATCGACTACGTTCTACATGCTGGCGGCCAGGCGCCAGCCAGTCGGGAACTTGTTCCCGAGAATCTGATTGAGGTGATGCTTGAGATGCTCGACGTAATCGCCTGCGAGCCAGAGAAGCGTCACAGGTGGACGCCCGCCGATGCTGCATGGAACCTGCGCGGACAATTCAGGAATGTGCTGCAATACATGCGCCAGGTATCGGTTGTAGGCTGACCAGAGTTCGATCACCAACTCCCAACTCGCGCCGTTTGGATTCTGCAGCGTGACAAGCTTGTCTTGATCGTATCCAGGAAATTCAAGAGTTCCCTGCGTGGCGGCACGCACAAACCTCTGATGATTGTTCGACGCAGAGTCGATGAGGTGTGCGAGGATTTCCTTCTTGCTCCACTTATTTAATGCTGGCCGAAACGTAGCATCGGCGTTCCCGACCTGGTGCAGCATCGGCTCCGCACTGCGGACTGTTTGAAGCAAATCGGAGGAAATGGACGCGAAACTCATCTGAGTAGTATCGCATTGTTGCCCTAAGCAAGCCGCCGGTACCTGTCCTTTGGTACCGCAGAATTTCGCGTTCTGCTGATGTAAAAATTTCATGCGCGCGAGCAGATCGTCAATGTAAGTTCCTCATTCTGAGTAGCCGATGTGCGGCATGTCAGATGCTCGACTGCTCTTTGGAGACACCACTTTGAAATCACATTTTTTACTCACAGGATCTTTACTGGCCAGCCTGACCCTGATGCCAATTGCCGCTTCAGCTTATGACCATCCGGGCGAGCACAACAGCGGGCAGCACGTTCGCCGCGTTCGCGAGAGTGAACACGAGCGCCACCTGCGGGAGGAGCGCGAGCGCCATACTCGCTTCGACCGTGAAGCGCGTTTGCGGCATGAGCGAGAAGAACGCATGCACCGTGAGCACCACGAAGCGCGCCACGACTTTCGTGATCATGATCGCGATCACGACCGTCGCGGTTGGGAAAAGGGACAGAAGCACGGCTGGAAAGGCGGCGCTTTGCCTCCCGGGCAGGAAAAGAAGGCTGAACGCGGACGCTAACGCTGCACGCTTACAGTAGCGCCCACCGGCGTTGCGCTCTTACATGAAATCGGGCGGCGTTGCGGTCTTTGTCAGGCTTGCGATGCCGCCGATCATCTTGACGCTGAAGTTCGACAAACAAGCACGATCTCTATTGCCTTCTTGCGATTGCATTACGGCATATTGGCTATCGCCCCTCAAGCATTTTTCTCAGGAACACCAGCTGACCCAAGTGGTAAGCGTTGTGATCGGCCACGAGCAGCGCCTCACGAAGGAGAGTCTGTCCATCACCGTGAGGAATACGCGCATAAAGCTGCTCTTCGTCCGTTTCGGCGACGAGACGTTTCATGGCTTCGAGATCGCGGCGAAAGGCAGCTACGCTCTTCTTCCATTCTGCGTCGCTGGATGGCTGAGCGGAGCTCGGCCAATACCCTTCAGGAAACTTCGGCGAGACGTGCTTCGCGTCGCGGCTGAATTCGAGGATGTCCCATTGCGCAATGCGCATGTGCTCCAGAAGCTGCCATATCGTGTGCGGTGCGCCTTTGATCTTTTTGCCGCGCAGCTCAGGCGCGAGTCCGCGAATTGCTTCGTCAAATTCCAGGTGCGCGCCTTTAGAGCTTAGTACGTTGTTTAGGTGCTGCTGCAGAGGCGAGTTCTTCATTCCAGTCTCCTCCACTTTAATTTCACCACGGAGACGGGAAGGAACGACACGAAACACTTTGATCTTGTTTGCGCGGATATTCCGTTCAGAGCACTTGGGAGAACTGATCTTCCCCCTGCGTCGGTGGCGAGAACCACGTCATTGCTTTGGGTTACAGTGAGGCAGATAATCGAGGCGTCGGCACTTCAGCTCCTGTGAATCTGCCTAACTACATCACGATCAGCCGCATCTTCAGCGTGCCCATCCTACTGTGGCTGCTGACGAGCAACGTCCTTTCCGGCACGCACGGAGAGAAGGAGCTCGCTGCCTCGGCGCTGTTCATTCTGGCGTCGATCACCGATGGTCTCGACGGATATCTCGCGCGCAGGCGTGGTCAGGTCACGACGATGGGCATGTTGCTCGACCC
>CAYZHX010000086.1:0-16504 GCA_964476905.1 uncultured Terriglobales bacterium | reverse complement strand
CGTGAAAGCCGCGAGGCTCATCACGAGGGTAGACCGCTCGGCGATGACGGTTTCCGCGCACGGCGTGAAGGTGGCGGCTTTTAAATAAGACAATTTGCACAACTTCCGATTCAGCATTGCCTCCACACCAGCATCCAGCTCCAGGTAAGGGCCGTTTACCTGGACAAACGTGGATCTGGTGTGGAGGCATTCAAACCGCGGTCTGCCTACAGGCGGAGTTTGCGCCGCGTGGCGCCAACCGCACCTAGTAATCCGGTTCCCAGCAGGATCAAACTCGAAGGTTCTGGAATCAATTCTTCAATCACTTCCTCTCCTTTGAATGGGGCAAAAGCGTTGATGCTTGAACCCGACACGAACTGAATGCGGCCGCCCACGTTGATCAACTGACCTGTCAGGCCGAGGTTCGAAAACTGGAAATCGCATCCGTTCACTGCCAGAAACGTGCCGAACTGCATGGCGCTCCCACCCGAGGTCGAAAAGCATTGTCCTGAGCTGGCTGTGAGGTTCCAAAGTATTTGGTCAGGGTTGACGCCGACTAACGTCGGAATTGATGCGTTACCGAAGCTAACGCTATTCGAGACGTTGAACACGAACAAATCGTTTGGTCCTCCCGTGATCCGCGGCTGGTTGGCACTGTTACTTGATATGGAAGCAACGTTGATGACGTTCAATCCTCCGTTGCCCACGATATTGTTAGAAAACGGCTGAGTCGACCCAAAGGATGCCGCCGCTTGGGACAGTGTGCGCGCGTCATTACCGGCTGTGATGGCGAGACTGGGATCTTCGATTGTGATAATTGGCCTGGGGTTGTTGCTGCCACCCATCGTGAGCTGGTTACCGGAGGCGGTGCCGCTTACGTTGTACAGGAGTGGAGTACCGGTCGTGTTATTGCACGTCCCCGGAGTGGAGCATTGGTTATTGCCAGACCCGGTAGCAACTGTGCCATTGCCAATCAAGATTAAGCCGACGAGAGGACCACTGTTAATGTTAAATGACGAGCCAGGGCCGACCGAGACCAGCGAGTAATTGATCAGGACCGGTCCCTCGGTGAGCGTGTCCGCGAATGAGGCGGAGGGGATGAAACATATTGTTAACACAAGCGCAAGACCGATCATGGTCTTGCATCCAAATTGGGACAAAGACTTTACGCGTGACTTCATAGCAACTACCTCGTTTTCGTATCAGACGGTCAAGAGTTGTGGAGTTATGCGGCTTGCTCCAGAAGATTGAATATGTTTCGGGTTGCGTTGCGCTGCCACACCTACCCATGCAGTTTTGGCAACGCAGCGTGTACAAGTGATTCGCAGAGGACGGCGCACATCTCTTGACCTCCTCACGCGGAGCTCTCAAGAGCAATTCAGTCACCGAACATGCAAGACCTTTGTTTTCATTGAAACATTCGCGAATCCGTACTTGCAGGGAACCGTATGCTTGCGAAAACGGCAAGTCTTTGCAGGCGCTGAAAAAAGATGGCGACTGCCAGTTTTTGCAATGGTGCGAGTACCAGATATCGGAACAGACGGTCTGCTATTACCCTCAATCCCCGATTAGCTGAAGTGAGGATTCAAGAATATCGCCTGCAGGTGAAAAGCCTCTTAACTCTGAGCAATCATTGGTGGTCTCTAAGCTCACTGCAAAAGCAACGAGCCCCATCACGCGTCGCGAACGGTATGTCGATGCCTGGGGTGCCGCGAACGCAGTTCGTCTGGATTCCCTTTGAGCATGCAGGGGAGGGAAGAGCGACGTGATCGGAAAACCATTTCCGAACCGACAATACGCGCTTCCAACTTAAATAAAACAGAAACGCTTGCATAAGGTGAAGTGGAAGCTGCAACCAATTCTTAAAGCAAGAGTTGTTTGGGCCCGATGCTTTCTTCAAATATCGTCTCTTCAAAGACCGGCGCTCACCGTTAGCATTTCCTTGCCGAATATCGAGCACTATAGACGGACAGCTCTTCAAGTAAGCACCGATTACTCATGTAAGTAGCTGAGCAATTTGTGCTTTCAGCAATAAAAGAGTTTGGCACTTCACCTGCACTTAGCAGAGCTGAAAGAACGTGCGCGGTTGTCATGCGACGATTTCTTTGACGAGGAGTGCACATGAACAGGCTGAATTCTCGACTGGCTCTGCTGTTGACCGTCGCGATGATGTTCGCAATGGCTCCAGCAGCCGGCGCCAACACAGTCGCACCGGGTGGCACCACCACAAACCTAAGCGCCAACCCCGGTGATTTCCCGGTTACGCTTTTAACTTCCATCAGTGGAACTTTCGCAGGCGTCGCTACGGGATCCCCGAGCGGCACCTATACAGCTTCAGTGTTCAGAAACAGCAATGGCTTTCTGGACTTTGTCTATCACTTTAACAACACGGGTAATCGCGACGTTGTCGATAGCGTGACGATGTCTAACTTCGCCGGATTCACCACTGATCTGTTTGTCTTTGGACCAGGGCAGGATCCTGACTTCGGCTCGCGTACTGCAGGTAATCCGAGCGTCGTCAAGTTCCTCTTCACACCGGACAATGATGGCGACAATGACCAGGTTGGGCCAGGAATGTCGTCTGACACTTTAGTCATCGCAACTAACGCCACCAATTGGGAACCTGGATTGTTCACATTTCAAAATGGCGATACGGACACGGTGCGAGCTTTCGAACCAACCTCAGGTGTTGTGAGAACGATACCTGAGCCCAGCTCAATGCTTCTCTTCGGTACTGGACTGTCGGGCTTAGCAGCCACGCTCCGTCGACGGATAAAGAAGTAACTATAGCTTTGCCACGCCTTTGGAAGGAAGTGCTCGGACGCTCGCTTCAAGATTGACCTCAGCCGGCTGACTGGGAGCGCAACAACGTCCCAGATGTTGAGGTTGTTTGCCTGAGGTAAGGAAACAAACTTGCCTCAGGCTACTAACTGCACCTATCCAGTACCTGGGACCGGCGCATTCGCCTAGTCAGGAGAGCCGAAACGTCGAAGCGGTTCTCACACGGCAGCTTTTTAACGAGGAGTTACCCAATGAATAGACTCAATTTCCGATTAGCTTCGCTGTTGATGCTCGCGATTATGTTCGCTCTCGTCCCAGCAACTCGCGCCGATAATCTTGCACCCGGCGGCGTCACCACAAATCTAACTCCTTTGCCCGGCGATCTTCCGATTGGTCCGGCCCTCGGCACCCTTTCGGGACCTTTCCAGGGGTCCCTCTTCGGAGGAAATCCGACGGGTAACTATGTGGCCCAGGTATTCAGAAATGCCAATGGAGGTCTTGACTTCACTTATGACTTTACCGTGACTGGAGGGAGCGTCACAACGGCCGCCATGGCTACTTTCCTCCCTTCACTTCTCGGTAGCATTTTCAGGACCGATGTATTTGTCCTCCCAGGAACCGGAGTTACTCCTTCGTCGGCCTCAAGAACTGGAGCCCCTGGGGATTTTCTGGCCTTCCAATACGTCCCGAACACGGTGAATGCGGGCGAATCATCTCTCACGCTGGTCATCGCTACCGATGCACACCAATTCAATAACGAGGGGATTCTGGGCCTGATAGGCGGGGATACAGCATCGGTCCGAGCTTTCCAGCCAATTGGGGCTCCTATACCTGAGCCGAGTTCAATGCTGCTCTTGGGTACCGGGCTCTCGACTGTCGCAGCCACGCTCCGTCGTCGGATGAAGAACCAAGCGCAGCTTTGACCGGAGCGTTGCCTAACGGGGGTTGCGTCCTCTAACGGCTTTGTACACGAAGGCTCGAGGACGCGACAGAGCATCAGACGTTCCGGAGGTCTGAGGTACGCAAACAACGTACCTCAGGCTTATACGTTCGTCTCTTCGCCTAACTGGTCTGCGAAAAACCGCGCAATGAGTGCGCACTCTGCGAGGAGAAGTCTGAAAGAAGGAAAGTACTTTCCTACTTAAACGGTATATCTACACCGTTGTCTCCTGAACGACCAACTCGAACCATCGCTGGTGCGAAAAGATAGCCGCAGCAAGGCTGGAGTGGAAGGGAATCTTACCTGATCGCACTACTCGCAGGGATGATGCGTGAAGACCATTAAGTCGATAGCAATCTGCTTGCCTCTTCCTGACTACGGGATATCTACGTATTGTCATGAACTCGCCCAAGGCCTGGCCCAGAACGGGATTGCCGTCACACTGCTTACGAGTACCGATTCCAAGGTCGCACACCTCTATACAGAGCGCCGGTACCGGCTTCTTCCTGTTCTCAATACATTTATCATAAAGAGATTAATAACCATTAGGAGAAAGGCCGCGCATGCGAATGAGCTCGCAAGTGTTCACGTCAACGGGCCGCCCCAGAGAGTTTCGTCTTTTAGAAAAAGTCAATGGTTTTTGCGGATACGCGACTTTATGCTGGCTGCCGAGCTCGCTCTGTTCCTGAAGTTTAGAAAGTACGATTTGGTGTGGACCCACTGGCACGAATTCTACGGAGGATGGACTTGGCGCATGTTCCGCCTTCTCGGATTACGTTTTGTCCATACCGTGCATAATGTGCTTCCGCACGAGAAGTCGCAGGAAGGATCCGCGCACTCAGCCGCCGCTTATTCATTGTCTAATCACCTCTTCACCCATTCACAATTTGCTGCGAATGAGCTCGCGAGGCTGTTCCCCAAGAGTACAAGCAAGACCAGCATTCAATGGCACGGGCTGTACACGATCGTTGGCAATGCCGGAACCACGCACCGATGCGAGCTTCGGAAGAAGCTCAACATTACAGACGGACAGGTTGCGGTATTGTGCTGCGGCGGAATTCGTCCATACAAGAACGTCGATGCAACGATCCAGTCTCTTACGAGAGATGATCTCGATTCTTTAGTAGTGATTATTGCAGGACAAGAATCCGGTTTTTCAGATCTCGTGCCAGGGGAGCCACTCGGACGCTTGCAGCGCCTTGCAGCGAAGCTTGGGGTCGAAAAGAAAGTTAGGTTTTTGCCGGGATTTTTGGGGACTTCCGAAATCGAAGAGCTCTTCGAGGCATCCGATATCCTTCACCTCGCTTACGAGTACCATAGTGGGAGCGGGCTCCTTCTGCTGGGAATGACGTTGGGAATTCACATTCTTGCAACCCGCACGGGTGGTGCTGAAGAATACCTGGAGAACTATCCGGCAGCGACCCTCATCGACGACGGTAGCGTTGCCGAGGTCAGCCGAGGTCTGGTCCGGGCAGCTAAACAAGTGCGATCGCAACCTCGCCTTTGCCACTTCGATGAACCAAGGTTGCAGTGGTCAGCCATAGCAGGCGCCTCACTGAACGAACTAAACGCTTACATCCGCGCTTAGAGTTGACTCGACCTCCGCTTCAACCTGTACCGCATTGCTCCACCGCAACGCAAGACGAACTACGCCCGGCCAGGTACCTTTAAAATGCCCCCGGACCGAGTTGGCGTGATCGCTATCGATTGCATCAAACGTGATGGCGTCACGAACAAGCACGGGCCTGCTCGGCGGCTCGACAAATGAAATTTGCGCAGCAATCGATACCGATCCTTCCGCAAGGGTCTGGGCTGGAATATCTACCGATTGCAAATATCTCCCAGGTTTTAATAAATTCGGCCGCCAGTCATTGCTGTGGAATAGACATATATTATTTTGGTCATAGACGTAGATACCGCAAACGACATCACGACAAATCGACAATGCTTGTAAGGTAAATTCAATCCTGAGGTCCTCGTTGATATCGATGACAGGTGAGGAGTTGCCGTTTTGCACGATCCGAACTCCGAGAAGCCGGATTCGTTCGTCGCCCGGCGCAGTACTGACCTGCGGCCAACTTCGCACACAAACGTGCTGAGCGCCAGACTCGAGATAATGTCGAATTACTTCGTCGGGCCGTCCCACCTCTTGAAGCTGGCCCCCATCAAGCCAGATCGCCTTGGTGCATAGTTGTGCGACCGCTGCCATATTATGGCTAACGAATAGCACGGTCCGACCACCTGTTGCGACCTCACTCATCTTACCTAGACACTTCTTTTGAAAACCCGCGTCACCCACCGCCAAGACTTCGTCAATTATGAGAATTTCCGGCGTCAAGTGAGCCGCAACTGCAAATGCAAGGCGCACATACATGCCGCTCGAGTAGCGCTTGACGGGTGTATCTAAGAACTTTCCAAGCTCCGCAAATGCGACAATACTTTCGAAACTCGCATCGATTTCCTTCTTCCGCAGCCCCAGCAACGCGCCGTTAAGATAAATGTTTTCCCGACCAGTTAGCTCTGGGTGGAAGCCGGTGCCAACCTCCAGTAGACTGGCCACCCGACCGCACATATGAATGCGTCCGCAGGTTGGATCTGTGATGCGTGAGAGAACCTTCAAGAGCGTGCTCTTGCCCGCTCCGTTTCGGCCGATGACACCGAGCACCTCGCCTTCCTCGACGCTAAACGACACGTCCTTGAGTGCCCAAAACTCAGCGGACTCTGCTGAAGCCCGAGCCGTCTGGCCCCGCAGGGCTTGTAATGGGCGAAGCGCAGCTTGCGCGATGAGCTCCCGCAAGGTCTCGGAGGTAGGTCGCGCCTGCTGGCCAATAATGTATCTCTTCGATACTTTTCGGACTTGGATAAGAGGCGTCATGTTAGATCACATCCGCAAATTGTCGCTCCATCCGACTGAAGATGAACATACCTGCCAGAAATATGCCGATACTCATCAAGATCGACAATGCAATTAGATGCCAGTTCCCAGGAGTCCCCAGCAACGAATAACGAAAGCCTTCACAGATGCCTGACAAAGGATTTACCGCAAGGAATCGACGTAGTTTGATCGGCAGGTAAGACCACGGGTATATGACGGGAGTAAGAAAGAGTCCCATTTGTACCAAAAACGGAATGACGTACTTGACGTCGCGATACTTGACGTTGAAAGCTGAGAGTGCCAAGCCGACGCCACTCGCCGTTAGAAATGCACAAGCGATGCTGACTGGGAGAAATACCAGCGAGAAAGCAGGAGAACGCCGATAGTACGCCATCAGAGCTCCCATCAGCCCGAGACTCAAGAGCATGTCGAGACCAAGTGCTGCGACGGAGCTAAGCGGGATGAACAATCTCGGAAAATAAACTTTTGACACCATGTGTTGATAACTGATCAAGCTATTTCCAGATGTGCTGACTGCATTAGCAAAGAACGTCCAGGGTATCAACCCAGCAAAGCTAAAGAGCGTATAAGGTGCTCCGTCGCTTTGTACCCCTGCAGCATGATTGAATACCAAAGTAAAAGTAGCCATGGCCAACAACGGCTGCAACACTGCCCACAAACTCCCCAGGATCGTCTGCCGGTAACGAATTTTGATATCGCGCCAAATCAAAAACAGGAACAATTCACGATAAGGCCACACCTCACGGACGTTGATTGACTGCCACCCGCGGCGCGGTTCAATTACGATTTCAGTGCTTCCCATTCAGCAATTCCCGATAACTGTGTTCTACAACAGTAGAGGAGTGGATCAATGTTCGAGATTGGCCCTATTATTGACTGTCCTAACTAGCGCGTCCGACCACTGTTTCTCATGACATAGGCTTGCTGAATGCTCCCGATTTGGAAATGCAAGTCTAGCCAATAGTACAAACGCCTTCGGCGATTCAATGAGAAGAACCAGCGTGCGGCACTTTCGAGGAACCTGCGCAGTCGAGATCTCGGCACGCCGAACCAATAGAGTTCGGAGTGTCGTTCCCTCAACATCTCATAGCGTCCGCGGGCGCCGTAGTAGTTCTCCAAGTACCTAAGCGAGGCTTGATGTGCGGGTCACCCGGTGACGAACGACTGCGTCCGGCACGTAGATCCATCTCTCGCCGGCGTCAGACACCCGGCGAAAGAATTCACCTTCCTCTCCTAATTCCCGCTTCCCGCCGCGCACTCCCAAATCCTCCCGAAAACCTCCATATCTCTCAAAGGCACACTTCCGGATTGCCATGTTTGCTCCAAACGGAGTTGTTTTCAATACTGCGGCACTTGGACCTAAGTCAAATTGTCCGAATACTGCCATAAACCTATAACGTTCATCCGGTTGAGCCCAAAATGGTTTTCTGCATTCCCACGAAGGAACGATCCTGCCTCCCGCTCCTAAGCAGTCGTTGCAATTGAGAGCTTTGACATACGAGGCCAGCCAGTCTTTACTAACTTCGACATCGTCATCGGTAAACAGTAATATTTCGCCGGCAGCAGCTGCGATGCCGGTATTTAGCGCAATCGTTTTCCCCTGCCGCGGTTCGAAAACATACCGCGTTCTCATAGTCGAAGCGGATGCAAAGGTTTCCACAACCTCTCGCGTCTGATCGCGGGAGTTGTTATCGACAACTACGATCTCGCATGTACAACCGTCTGGGATCCGCATCTTGCCGACGCTGCTCAAGGCATCACCTAACATTGAGAAACGGTTGTATGTGCAGATGATGACGCTAACTTCTGGATTCATGGACCTCCGGAGGCCTGCACAGTTACATTCGCGCGGTGATCGACAACCCCTGACTTACCTCACGCGGCTGCAGCTTTCCGGTGTTTAGCCCGCGGTGGCGGGATGATTTGATATTGCTTAATCTTGTAGGATAGCGCCCGGTAACTTATACCCAAGCGGGCAGCAACAAGCTTTCGATTCCAATCGCTTGCTACTAACTCCTGGGCAATCGCTTGCAGCTCCGCTTCATCTTTAAGACTGCGCACTAACGACTTTAGACCACCGTCCCCACTTGTCGTCGGCACGTAATTACCATTGTGACCGTATGCGGGAAGGCCGCTCGACGAACCGTTGCTCCTGAGCTGAAGCTCGGAGAGCGCCATTGCCTCATCTTGAAGCACGAGATAGCGCTTTACGAAATTACCCAGCTCGCGAAGATTGCCAGGCCAATGGTATTGATTGCACGTCCGCAGCAGACGCTCAGAGTAGCGCAGCGGCGGTTGAGCGAAGCGCTCCGACAAACGTGCCATGAACTCGTTCAGAAGCAGCGGAATCTCTTCGCGCCGCTCGCGTAAGGGCGGTATGCGCACGGTTAACGCATTCAGGCGGTAGTACAGATCTTCACGAAGTGTTTTTTTGGTGAGCGCTTCCGGGATGTTGACGTTGGTGGCTGCCAATACACGCACGTCAACGGTGACGTTGGAACGGCTGCCCAGCCGCGAGAATGAGCCGTCCTGAAGTACGTGCAGCAGCTTGGCCTGCACCATCGTGCTCATCTCTCCGATCTCGTCCAGCAAGATCGTGCCCTTTTCGCACAGTTCGAACTTCCCAGGCTTGGAGCGACTGGCGCCGGTGAACGCTCCGGGCTCATATCCAAAGAGTTCGCTCTCGAGCAGCTCGGTCGGCAATGCGGCACAATTTACTCTGAGGAGCGGCCTATGGGCTCGAGCTGACATTTTATGGATCAGCCTTGCGACGATCTCCTTGCCGGCGCCACTCTCGCCCAGAACCAGCACTGGGGCATCAACCTTCGCCACCATCGATACCTGGGCGCGAATCTGTTTCATTTTGGGACTGGCGGCCAGGAAGAATAGGTCATCGGCGACGTCCTCAACTTCAACATCGTCCGAAGAGGTGCGCCGCTGAGGATCGCGCTTGCTTTTTTTGTCAGGATCGAGACACCGTTTCAACACTGCATCAAGGTCTGACTTAGTAAACGGCTTGGTCAGATAAGCTGCCGCGCCGAGCTTAAGCGCCTGAGCAACAGAACTCATCTCGCTCGCGCAAGAAAGCACAATGATCTTCTGATCGGGGAGAATCTTTTTGCATCCCTCGATAATCTGCTGCCCGTTCATTCCCGGAATGGCAAGCTTGAGAAGAATCAGACTAGGAATCAGGCCTTCCTGCAGGCGTCGCAGGGCTTCGATTCCGTTATTAGCAGTTTCAACGGAATGGTTGTCGAGTTCCAGCAGCGATCTAATGTAGGCAAGCGCGCTGGGTTCGTCTTCAACAATCAGAATCGTTGCATGTGTGCTCATGGACTCCCCTACTCTTCCCCTTCCTCCTCGTCGTTGAAGGAAGCAACAAATAGACCGAAGTAGCAACGAAAAGAATCTGGTGGCACGTCCGAGCTTCGTTCTCTCTCGCCCGGTGGTACTTGGGATGGATATCTCGGCTATCGCGTGTTAACGCTGTCGGAGCATTCAGCTCTCCTTGTAAGAAGCTCAATTTAACCCCGGAGAGCGAATTGGAATCACGATCGTCGTCTATTAACCGTCCGAGCCGCAGAAATACAGGAATTGCCGTGAGCTGACGTTTGCGGACGAGAAGGAAAAATATGGAGGATATGGAATTTTCGCGGGACTTTTTCCCCCTTAATGACCTCCTTGCCTCACGTGCTTGATTTGATCCTCGATGTTCATTGATTTCGACCGAGTTTTCCTCATACTTTCTTGGTAACTGCCTGATTTTCCACTTGATATTCATCTTCAGCGCGGCCATAATGCAGTGAAAAGAAGGCGAATCGTCAACTCGAGACGCAACGTGAGACCAACCTAAAGAGGCGAATCGGCCAGAGACGTGGAACGATATCTTCGAGCTGAAGTGCTTCGTATTTTGCGCATCACTCCGCGGCAACTTGCAGGATGGGAGCGAGCGGGACTGATCGCAGCGGCTGAAAGCTATTCTTTTTACGACCTTCTCCAAATTAAAAAGCTGAGCGAACTGCGCGCCAAAAAAGTGCGGCCAGGCACCATTCGTGCATCGATTGACGCGATGCAACGCCAAGTCTCCGGCATGGAAAACCCGCTACTTGAGGCAGGTATTTCGCAGCACGGCTCGCGGCTGACATTTCGTCATCAGGGACACGAACTCGATCCGCTAGCAGGACAGTTTCTGCTCGACTTCGATCGTCCGAAGTTAGTCGAAGCGCGCATAGGACGACCGCGCGTCGCGGAAAACCCCGCCGATCTCTTCGTTGCTGCCGTCGCGCTGGAAGAGGCTCCGGAGCGACAGCAAGAAGCCCTGGAGATGTACAAACGCGTGCTCGAACTCAATCCGAAGCACGCCGCCGCCTGTATCAATTTGGGAACGATCTACTACAACCAGCAGAACTATCGCGAAGCCGAGCGCCATTACCGCTGCGCGATTGAAATCGATTCCCGCTACGCGCTCGCGCATTTCGATCTCGGCAATGTCCTCGACGAAACTGGACGCCTCAACGAAGCGGTCGAGGCATATCGAACCGCAATCCTGATCTCCCCCAGTTACGCCGACGCCCACTACAATCTCGCGCTCGCTTACGAGCGCCTGCGCCGCTCCCGCAAAGCCCTCCCCCACTGGCGCGCCTACGTCAAGATGGATCCAGTAGGCGCATGGTCCAACTACGCCCGCGGACAAATCCAAAAGATCGTCGAAGCCGAAAAGCTGCAGATCGTGTGGCGTAGACCAGGCGTAAGACTTCGGTAAGAATCGGGTGCTTGCGTCAAGCACTTATGAGACGGGCCGATCGCCCTTCTTCAATTCGTCAGCCAGTAAAATCGCCTCGCTGATCTCCTTCATCGTTTTCCGGCGCTGGCGTGCTTGTTTCTGGATGGTCGCGTAAGCTTCTTCTTCCGTAATGCCGAGTTCCCGCTGCATGATTCCTTTTGCACGTTCGACAAGTTTTCTTGTCGCCAGCTTGCCAGAGAGTTGCGTGACCTCGTTCTCGAGTCGCGCCATCTCAATGGCGGCTCCAACCAGATGACCGATCGTGGAAATCGACTTCACTTCTCGTGCTGAGTAAACGTGCGGCTCGCGATGCTGCACGTTGATTACGCTCACAACACGTCCTCGGGAGACGATTGGTACCGACAACATTGCCTCGTACGTATCTTCCGGCAGTTCGGTGAAGACCTTGAAGCGGGCGTCCTTCGATGCGTTTTCAGACAAGCTCACGATTTCGCGATTCACTGCAACCCACCCTGTAATTCCCTGTCCTACTTGCATGGTCAAGCGGTCGAGGACTTCGGGGTGAGGATTCTTGGATGCACGAAGCACGAGTTCGTCATCTTCGAGAACATAGATAAAGCACGAATCGCAGCTCACCATCTCGGTTACAAATTCGACAATTTCATCGAGCAATTCGTGGAGAGGATCTGCTGCGGCAATGCGACTACCTAGAGTATGAAGAAAATCAAGCGCAGGAGTTAAGTTCAGGTTATCCATATCGAATTCTAGCCGGCCGGCAGCGCAGATGAAGATGAATTTTCTGTATCGATGAAATAAGAAGATTCATTGAATCGTTTTACTAGCGATTCACAAAGGCCCAGGACAGACTTGGATTTCCCAAGTCTGTCCTGGCAGGAAACAACTATTTTCCGCCGGCGAGTGACGCAACGTTGGGAGAGCCTTTCACACTCGCGGTTTCAAGTGTGCGAGACGTTCCAAAGTAAACCGTCATTCCCGACGCGAAACAGAGTGAGCGCACATTCCATCCTGCCTCATTCTGTTCGAGTACAAGCGAGCTGGTCTTGCAATCGGCAGTCTGTGTAGATCTCGCTACCGCCATCATCGATGGACCGCTTCCGGATTCCGAACTCACCAGCACGAAAGGCACCGGCCCGCTGTGGAGCGCAACCTGATACGTTCCCGGCGGGAGAACCCCCCCGCCCCAACGCGTTTCATGGCTGACTGTGAATTTGCCGAACGCGTCCTGAGACATCCCGGGCAGAGCGAAGGCAGTTAAGAAAAACAGGCTGAGAGCTGTGGTTTTTGCGAATTTCATTCCAATCTCCTGTCGTGACGCGGTAATGAGCACACAAATCCGGTGGACGATGTGCTCGGGTGTGCGCTCAGGCTGGTTGCGTGTTACAGCTCAGCTAGGAGAACAACTGCCACTACGTGCCAGAGCGCTGTGACTAACGTTCCGAATCGGGAAGCCGAAGTGTGGAACGTCGCGATCGGGAGATCAGCGTGGATGGGTGCGAGCCGACTACAAGGTGTCTCGCTAATCAAAAGTACGATGATTGGGCGAAGAACGCCAATCGAAAGAAGTAATGGGACCGATAATCGCAAGTAGCTGCGCCGGAGCATACAACGATCGGTGCAGTCGGTCGGAGTCGCGGCCCGCCCGCTACCGTTGGCGGGTGGCTTGCGCCGATAACAACTGGTGGTGATGAAATGAAGATCGCCCCGCCCATAGTACCGGCGCACAGGACTGCTCGAGAGCCTCAACACGCGCAGTATTATAGAGGGCGCTGCACGCCTCGTGATTGCGCACCCCGCGAACACCACGCGGAGTGCGGCACCCACAGCGTGGGTGGAGCAAACGGGAAAAAACAGGGTGTGCCACCCGCCCAATTGATCCAGCAGATCAATTCAGTCTGTTCTGAGGGCAGGACTTGAAAAGAGAAAATAGGGCAGATCAGGCTGTCCCCGATTTCCCCCGCCCGAATGCCGCGACAATAGGCTCTAACGTAGTTTCTATTTCAACAGCGACGGGGGAAGCCGCGGCAGCCGAGGTGGGCGTGTCGGTCGGAACGACTGCGATCACCAACACGCTCGCGCCTACTGGATAATCGCATGGATTGTGTTGAGGCCAATCATTCAATTGGAGTACAGAGGGACGAGTTCGCAATCCGCCTGTATCACTGGGCTGAGCGCGACCTTCAGAGGGAAATCGATGCAGATTTTCCCAGAGTAAAGCGGGTCAAATCGAGCCGGGCTTTCCACTATTTAGATTTCCTGAGGAGCTTGCCAATTAAGGATAGGTATCCGGCAGCAATGGCTCTATTCCGGGCGAGTAATGCGCACAGGAAGACAATCGAGAGTCTTGGCTATAAGCCTACGGATTTTGAAAGCAGTATCGTTTCGAAATTCCGAGCACGCTTTTATCCAGTTGCGATTCGAAGCGACTCGGAGGAGAAGCTGCTGTCTCGGACTCCCCCTGGGGAGTTTGACATTGATCCAGATGAGCTCGAGGAATTGATCAGACATCAAGTTTCCTCGGTCTTAGGAATTCCCGGTATGTCTGAGCCGGCATGCTCTTTCCAACAACGTCTCGGGCCTTGGTACGTGCGGACTTTCGTCGATGTGCATAGCATTCTTCAGTTGCGTTATGGTCACGCAATTACAGCACGTGGCAACTACGAAGTCGATCTGTGCCCTGTCTCGTTGGTCGATCACGACATCTCTTTCTTGCGCTGGCTCGGCATTCATTCCGATACGTCATTCGAGCGCTTGCGCAGATCAGAAATCTCTGAGACAGCGGTGTTGATCGGCGAGGTTATCCACCAGTTTATCTCCGATCTTCCCCAATTGCTTGATGGTCTGACGCACAGCATCCCTGAGCGGATGGATCTCTCGCCACAAACGCAGAACAAATACAATAAGAGACGGTCAAGCCGGAAGCGCAGCAACTAATTTCTTGGACGGGCGGGTGCCAGGAGCTCCGACTCCATCGCCGGGTGGGCGGGTGGCCGGGTGCCCCGCCGGCGAATAAAACCAAACTCGCAATCCCCACCCTTCTTCTCACCCACCCTTGCCAAAAGCGGGCAAGAGTGGGGCACCCACTTCATGGGAGACTCCATGACGAACTACAAACCCAAAAAGGGAACAGGGTGGGGCACCCGGCCGGGGGCAAGAGGCACGTAGACTTGTGGAACAAAAGATTATCAATGTCTTAACCAATGGGGCTTGCAAGCAGGCGTGCGGTCGTTGCCGGATGCGGAAAGAATGGTTGCGAACCTCAAGAATGAGATTCGATTAGACAAGTACGCACAGCTCTGTCAGGAATAGTCGCTGATGATCGACACTTTTGAAATATGTGAAGAAGGTAAGAGGCGCTTTCTACTCCTTAAGGGCTCATGGACCGAAGAAGCACTTTCTGTTCTCCGCGACCAGAACATCAAAGGCCTTCGTATTAGCGCATATGCGGGCTGGACCGAAGGAGACGTAGACTTCTTGGCATGCCTTCCCTTTCTTGAATCTCTGGATTTGTGGGTACCGAGACTGAAGGATGCGTCGCCAATTTACTCACTGGTTAATCTTCGTAGGCTCTCATTGAATGGACCTACCGCTAAGATCGATTTCACTCGATTTCCTCTTCTTGAAGATCTCCAATTAGGGCGCTGGAGGCCAGGAAAGTACGACAGCGTATTTGATTGCCTCCTTAAAAGCTTCGCCGTTACCAGCTATTCGGAACCAGACCTAAAAGCAATTGCCAGAATAGTCACGCTGCAAAATCTTGCAGTGAGTTTTTCGAGAGTCGTCGATCTGAGTGGCGTTTCGAAGCTTCCAAAGTTGATTCGCCTCTCACTCGCTGGGCTGAGCAATCTCAAAAGTCTCGACGGAATCGAGGGTTCTCCAAGCTTACGGTTATTATGGATGGAACAACTTAAAAACCTAGCCAAAATCGATGCTTTGAGTCACCTTCGAACTCTGCGAACCTTGAACTTAAGCGACTGTCCCAACATTGAAAGTCTGCTGCCCCTTACAGATCTTCCTGAACTTGAAGCCGTATGGTTCTTTGGCAAAACGAATATTCGCGACGGCGATCTTGTCCCTGTTGCGATGCTCTCGAAGCTGAAGTACGCAAAGTTTGTTGATCGTCCGCATTACTCGCACCGTAGTAGCGAGTTCCCAAAATCAACAGACATTTTTCGATGACAGCGGGTGCTTCTCACCCACCCTCGCCAAACCCGGGTAAGAGTGGAAACCGGGAAAACCGGGGACCGACGGAACGTTTTCTAATCGAAACTGAATAAGTCTTGGCGGGTGGCACACCCTGTTTTTTCCGTTTGCTCCACCCAAGTGGGTGCCGCACTCCGCGTGGCTTTCGCGGGGTGCGCAATCCAAGATGCTTGCAGCGGCGGGTGCTCCGCCTTTGCTCTTAGTTTTTCTTAACGGGTCCATGAAGCGGGTGCCCTACCCTCCGCGATTTTCGGAGGGTGGGCTGCGATGATGCCTGCTGCTTTTGGCTTTGCTTTGTATGATCCTCCACCGTGCCGAGAGGGCTCCAACGTATTCATGGTGGCGGGAACCTGCATTTCATTACCTCAAGCTGTTATCACCGCGAACCACTTTTCTGCAGTGTCCGTACGACGAACTGTTCCCGTGGTGCTGCAGGTCCTGAAGCAACGAGTGGCGATTCGCCTGCTGCGTGGTCGTAAGCGTCCGGGGCAAGGTGAGCTATGGGAAGCATTACCACGGCGGCGTTTCTGGCAACGACGCTACTATGATTTCAACGTGTACTCGGAAAAGAAAATAGGCGAGAAGCTTCACTACATGCATTGGAATCCGGTGCGGCGAGGATTGGTTTCTGCGCCGGAATTGTGGCAATGGAGCAGTAGTCGGGAGTATGAGGGACTGGAACCCGGAGCGGTGAAACTCTACTGGCAGACGACGGAAGCGAACACCAAAGAAAAACCAAGAACAAACGGCGGTATCGCAGACAGTCTCGTCGCCCACCCTCCGAAAGTCGCGGAGGGTAGGCACCCACCTTATCGGCGGGTGAGGGAAAAGCAAAAGCACACAATGCCAAATGAAAAGGCGGGGCACCCAGCCACGTTTAAGTTGTTGAGGATTTGGTGGACCTGGTCGGGATCGAACCGACGACCTCTTCCATGCCATGGAA
>CAYZHX010000085.1:0-17036 GCA_964476905.1 uncultured Terriglobales bacterium | reverse complement strand
CGGCGACGTCCGGTACGAGCCTTGGAGTGCCGCCGTTTTGGATTAGGCATGATCTTTTCCTTAACTTATTTCAATTTGTCTTTGATGTCGGCCAGCGCCGCCCAACGCGGATCGGGCGGACGCTCTTCACAATTGCAGGCTTCGACATTCAAATTTCTTCCGCAACCGGCGCAGAAGCCGCGGCAGCTCTCGCTGCAAACCACCTTCACCGGAAGCGCAAGCAATACTTGCTCGCGCAGAACATCTTCTAACTGGATGCCATCGCCGGAGTAATACCCGATCTCAGTTTCTGCTTCCGAGATAGAACGCTCGTCGTGTCCAGCGTCGATTCCGAGTGGCCGATAAAGCAGATCGAAATCGCCGCCCACTTTGGTCGGAACTGGCTCAACACATCGAGCGCAGCGAATCTCAATGGTCGTCGAGAAATCGCCCAATACCCGGATATCTTCGACGATATTCTTGCCGCCGCGATGCTCTTCGAGCAGCTCCGCTCGTCCTTTGGTATTCAGAACTCCGGATTGCCGCAGCTCCGCGCCCAAATCGAGAGTCCCCGGCGCAAGTTGCTGAGAAAACTCGACTTTCCTGACTTCCAGTTCCTGAAGACTAATGAACATCGCCAGCTACCCTCGGCTTTCGTTAGCAGGTGCCGGCTCACGCTGGAGCCCACAGCTCAGAATACGACCTTGAGGGCAAAACTTAAGGATAAGGAGGATAGAGCGGGGGTGTCAACACGGCCGCCACCACGCTGGCAGGAGCTCCGACTGCACGGCAGGCGAGCTGACTGAGCGCGCGCAGCCGAAAAATCGCGACTGCCCACCGGCTAGCACCCCAGTAAACGCAACGGCGGCGTTTGCTGGGGACCCCGCTCTACCGCCGGCGGTTCTGTTGATTTTGGCGCATACAATGAATTATGGCCACGAGCGAACCTGACATCCTTCCTCCACGTAGAGCGGCTCGCGGTCTCACCGACGAGCAACTCGATCATCTCGCCGGCGTGCTCGACGACATCTTCCATATCCCAGGCACCAAGATTCGCTTCGGTCTTGATCCAATCGTCGGGCTGGTTCCGGGTCTGGGCGACATCATCACCGGCCTGCTGTCATTTCTGATCGTCTTTGCCGGGTGGCAGCGCGGACTGCCGCGCATCGCACTTTCCCGCATGGTGGCAAACATTGCCATCGACACGTTGGTTGGGGCAATTCCCATTTTCGGCGACTTGTTCGATACGGTCTGGAAATCAAATCGGATGAACTATAACCTCCTAAGGCGTTACGGCGGAGGGGTTCGACGCGGACTGGTTACCAGAGACTGGCTGTTCTTCCTTGTATTGCTGATCGGGATTGCAATCGTGGTTGTGGTGCCGATCGCGATCGTCGTAGGCCTCTACCATCTGCTACGCGGAGGAGCATAGCCTCGCCCGAGTTGATTCAAAAGAAGCGCGACGAAAGCTGCCTCCACAACCGGCTCACTTGCTACGGCAACAACCTAATTACCTCCGTAATCTCACTGAATGTTCGTCCCGCGTACCATACTACGTCGCGGTATGTCGCGACGAACAGAGAAGCGGAGCTTTCTTGCGGTGCCGGTCCGGGTATCCGGGAGTGACGCGCATGGAAGGAGTTTCCGCCATGTCGTTTGCACGCTGGATCTCAGCCCCAAGGGCGCCCGCATCACCAGCCTGCAGTCTCTCACCGTGAGCGTGGGCCAGGAGCTGACGCTGGAGCATCAGAGGGATCGCGTTCGCTTCGAGGTAGTTTGGATCGGAGAGCCGGGAACCTCACGCGAGGGCCAGATCGGCTTGCGGACGCTCGAACCGGAAAAGAAGTTTGCCGCCATCGGAAACCAGACCGACGGTCAGACGTACATCGACACCTGGCAGCCGAATATTGAAGAAGACAGAGAAGATCGGCGCTCAGTTCCTCGCTTTGATTGCGACCGAGGAGTTCAATACTGGACCGATCAGAGCGCCTCTGCAATTTCGGGAAGACTCGACAACATCAGTGTTGGTGGCTGTTATGTCGCTACGAAATTTCCTCTGCCACGCTATACGCGCGTGCAGTTGATCCTCCACCTCTATGGAATGAAGATTCCCGCGCAGGGCGAAGTCCGCGCTAGCGACGACGGACATGGAATGGGAATCATGTTCACCACTCTCGAAAAAGAAGGTGAACTGCGAGTGAAGAAGGCCGTACAGCGTCTGGCGCAGAGCACGCAATCCGAAGGACCCAATCGGCAGCGTGCTTCGGCTGACGGACAAATTCTCGATGAGATTCGCGCCTGGTTCGACCGGAATCTCACCATGACCTGGGAAGACTTCTTTGATATTCAAGTTCGTTCCAAAGGAAGCCTGGTTAGCGCCAGTCTTGAGAAGGAAGAATGAACTCGCCTGCGAAGTTCACTGTGAAAGTTGTCGCGGCAGTAGCGTCGTTTGTGCTCGCACAAAACATTTGCGCGCAGTCACTCGGCGACATTGCGCGGCAGCAGCGCGAAAAGAATAAGCAGCAGGCCGCGACCACTAACAAGGTGCTCACAAACGACGATCTCAGCAGTCCCGGTCACTCAGGCGACACTGCATCCGGCGAATCGCAAAAGACGAAGGCTGCGAAACCGAAACCTTCTCCAGAACAAGCAGATAAGGGTGAGCAACCATCGGCTGAGGAACTCAAAGCCGCAATCCAGGACAAGAAAGCGTCCATTGCCGAAATTCAAGACGAGATCGCCAAGATCCAGTCGACGATCAACTATGTCGAGAACAATCGAAACATCTACACCAATGCTCCTGAATATAACGACAGGCAGAAAAGAAAAGAGCAGGAAGTGAGTCGCCTCAAAGCCATTCTCCAACAGCAGCAGGATGAGCTAAAAGACCTGCAGGACACCGCGCGTAAAGCAGGCTACGGCAGCGCCGTGTACGACTGAACAGCATTCATCGACCTTTCTCAAAGCATGCAGTCAGAAGGACTTTCAAGCCTTTCTAAGTCCTGTCATCCTGAAGCGCTTCCTTTGCGCGAAGGATCTCCCGCGATCTGTCGGAGTGAATTGCCGCTCGCTTGGCTCCTCCAACTGGACCTCAAGCAGTTGGGCTGAAGAGCCTGGCGCCTGTTTTTCAGCCCCCCCCCCCCCGGGAGATCCTTCGCGCAAAAAACGCGCTTCAGGATGACAGGTGCCGTTCAGCGGTTGGAAGAAACATACCTGGCGAATATTGCACTTGAAGTCATCGACCCAAAACCGTTCTCCGCATTTCTGCGTTTTCTGCTCAAAGTGAAACCGCCAAGCGGCTCAGTGTCGGCCTGTCATCAAACGTGTCTGCGTAAGTTGGCGCAGCGAGTGTGAGCGTCAGGCGTATGACGACGCATCGGCAGTCGCGGAAGACGTGCAGGATAGATACAGCAAGTAGGACAAACCGTAAGGCTCGGCCAGTTCGGGTGTACGGACGTGCCTCCATGCCGCGTGACCTTTGCACTCAAGGGGCGAGCGCCGCTGGGGGCTTTCTACTCTCAGCCTGTGCTCGATCGTGCGTTGCTGGCAGTGGGATTCAAAGAACGCGAGTCATTGCAGCGGAATAGTAGGTGGCACTATGTTCAGCCTATGGCTTACGTCCTCTTCGCCATCTAAATAGCCATCGTCTACGTTTGCTGGTACTTCGTCGTGAAAGTCGCTGCCGCGCGCGGTCGTAGGCCCAAGGGGCCGAAAGAAGCGTAGCCCAGCGGCGTATGCCCTGGGTTAGCGAGCGTGCATGAGGGAGCCCTGAAAGGGCGGCACCGAAGGCGAGCGATTCCTATAATGTCGGTTTTTTGTTTCCCGACTTCGGACAAAAAGCAGATGGCGCAATCGGTCGTAAGGATCGCAGTTCACGCCGTGTTGAGCACGAATGAATCTAGCCGACCCAGGGCTGACGCCCTGGGCTGCGCTTCTGTCGGCACTTCGGGCCTGTGGTTTCAACTCCCTCTATCAACAAATTCGAAGCGCGACGGGTCAGCGAACCTGGCTTGAACACCCTTCGCGTTCAGTTGCTTACAATCAGCAGAGCGGGGAATGCATGAAACAAGTACTGCCTGACGCAGCTCTCGATCAGATATTTCGCAGCGCGCGAACCTTTAACGCCTGGGTGGACAAGCCGATCAGCGACGATACCCTGCGTCAGCTCTATGACCTGATGAAGTGGGGTCCAACAAGCTCGAATTCAAATCCTGCACGGTTCGTATTTCTGCGCTCGCGCCAGGCTAAGGAGCGCTTACGTCCCGCCCTCGCCCCGGGCAATGTGGACAAGACGATGGCGGCGCCGGTTACGGTGATCGTCGCTTATGATCTGCTGTTCTATGAAAAGTTGGCAAAGCTGTTTCCTCACAACACTGGAATGCGGGCAATGTTCGCCGCCAATCCGCAGTTAGTCGAAGTCACTGCAAAACGAAATTCATCGCTGCAGGGAGCTTACTTAATCATCGCCGCACGGGCGCTGGGACTCGACTGCGGTCCGATGTCGGGATTCGATAATGCCAAGGTCGATGAAGAATTCTTTGGTACGGGTAAGGAATGCGAAGGATACGAGCAGGAATTTTTCCCAGCCGGGCACGTGAAGTCGAATTTTCTTTGCAATCTTGGCTATGGCAATGACGCAAAGCTCTTTCCTCGTGCTCCGCGACTCGAGTTTAAAGAGGCATGTACGATGCTCTGAATCGGCGCGGTGCTGTGGTTTGAACTCGCATTTAGAGCGACGATTTCGCATCATTTCAACTAGTCCCATTCTGGATCGTCAGTTCTGTAACCGACATCAAACCAACTTCGGAGGAGTTGGATGGCTGAGCTACGCAAGCTGGGCAATTCCGGAATTCAAGTGAGACCTCTCTGCCTGGGAGCCAATGTCTTTGGGTGGACTCTCGATGAAGCAGGATCGTTCAGGATTCTGGATGGTTTTTTCGCCGTCGATTTCAACTTCATCGATACCGCAGACATTTATCCAAAATGGGTTCCCGGCAATAAAGGTGGCGAGTCGGAGACGATCATCGGCAAGTGGATGAAAGAGCGCCGCAATCGCAAGAACGTGATTCTGGCAACGAAGTGCGGCCACGAGTGGGGAATGGGACCCGAAAAGAGCGGACTCTCGAAGAAGTACATCCTGCAAGCCGCCGAGGATTCGCTCCGACGTCTGCAAACCGATTACATCGACCTCTATCAGGCTCACCAGGACGATCCAAAGACGCCGTTCGACGAAACGCTCGAAGGCTTCGCGCAGCTCATAAAGGCGGGAAAGGTACGTGCGATTGGCGCGTCAAATTATTCCGGAGAACGGCTTCAAAAAGTTCTTCGAGTGAGCAAAACGCATGATCTTCCTCGCTATGAGACTCTCCAACCGCACTACAACTTGTATGAACGAAACGACTACGAATCCACTCTCGAAGATGTTTGTATGCGCGAGGGGCTCGGAGTGATTTCGTATTTTTCGCTAGCGAGCGGATTTCTGACTGGTAAATATCGTTCGAAGGCCGATGCGTCGGGGAAGGCGCGAGGTTCACGCGTTGAGAAGTACCTGAATGAGCGCGGCTTCCGAATACTTGATGCTCTCGACCGCATTTCCAATGAGCGCAACTCAACGCCGGCGCGCGTGGCGCTAGCCTGGCTCTTGGCACGGCCAAGCATCACGGCGCCCATTGCCAGCGCGACGAAGCTCGATCAACTCACCGACCTGATCGAGGCGACCAAACTCAAGCTGAGCGACGCCGAGATCGATCTCTTGAATAGGGCGAGCGCTGAAGCCGCTGAGCCGGTGCTCAGCAGGGAAGTGTGACATCAAACAGAATCGCCGGCGGTAGCCGGTGGGCCGGAGATGGCCGGATGGCCAGCTCCGGGTGGGACGACGCCGCAAGCATGGAGAGCGCAGCCGCAAAACACGCGGCTGCCCCACCGCTTAGCACCCCAGCAACCGCAAAACCGGCGCTTGCCGGGGACCCCGCCTAGCGGCGCCGGTTCTGTCTTGCCTGGCGCTTGTTTCCGCCAGCATGAGACCGTTCCGATCAAAACAAAAAAGCTGCCGAATCCGGAGCGTGTTGTGCTCCTGGATCAGCAGCTAGCCTGCGTGCGTACCTTTATGCTCGGCCGCCCCTTTGTTCCTGTCAAACTGGTTCTATTGAAAAGAATCTTTAGCCAAACTAAAGTATCGTGCGTCCTTAGTTCATAAGCTTAGGAGCGGTGTGGACGTCCATCAACTCGAGGTGTTTCTGTCGGTGCTCGAAAGCGGCAGCGTCACGCGCGGCGCCGAGCGCGTTCACTTGTCTCCTGCGGCGGTCAGCCTGCAACTTCAAAATCTGGCCGAGCACTTAAAGACTGAGCTCTTCGTGCGGTCAGGCCGACGGCTGTTGCCGACTTCGATGGCGCACCGACTCGCAGAGCAGGCGAGATCAGTGGTCGATCAGATTCGTCGTATCGAATCCGACTTCCATGGCCAACCGCAGGAAGATACGCGTCCGTTCCATTTCGCCACTGGGGTCACGACGCTGGTCTATCGACTTGGAAGACCACTGCGCATGCTGCGCAAACAGTATCCGCGCACAGAACTGCACGTGACTGTTGCCAACACCGAGGAGATCGTCGCCGGTTTGCAGGACCGCCATTTCGATTTGGGACTGATCTCGCTTCCCCTCTCGGAACCAACTGTCGCCACAATCCCTCTGTTCGACGAGGAATTGCTGGTGGTTCGTCCTTCGGCGATTCGCGTTCGTGGAGGACAGATCGGCTCCATCCGCACTTCGGAACTGGCGCGCGTGCCATGGCTGCTCTATCCGAAACATAGCAATATGCGCACGATTATCGATGGATTCTTCGCGCATGCCGGAATTGAGCCCAATGTAGTAATGGAAGCGGCAGATACCGAGGCGATCAAGAGGCTGGTGGAATCCGGCTTCGGCTACTCCATCCTCCCCGAATTCTCTCTCAAGGGACAGTCCCGCTTCTTCCACACCATGCGCATCTCCGGCCAGAAGCTGGTGCGCAATCAGGCGCTGGCGATGGTAAAAGGACCTTATCCTCGTCCGCTGACCCTCACTATCGCCGAATTCATCCGCCGCGCCCTGCAATGAGGCGGCCCCGTTGGGACGGAAGGATTTAGTTTTTCTAAAATGAGAGTTTTAATCATTTGAGCTTGACAGTATCCATGCAATAAAACGATCATCCGGGCGCGCGCGGAACCTAAAACATCCATTTCACTTTTAGAAACGCACATTTTTGCGCGCGGGCCCCAGCAGTCTCAAGCAAAAAAAACAAGCGGCAGTTGCACCTGCCACTCCAAGGCTGCCGCTACGGTCAGGAGAGTGTAGTTATGAAGAAGCAAGTATGGTTTGTCGTGTTGCTCCTCGTGCTACTTAGTTCGGCATCCTTTGGGCAAGGTCTGGGAAGCATCGTTGGCACGGTCACCGATCCTTCTGGAGCGGTGCTAGCCGGCGCAAAGATCACTGCAATCGATGTAGGGACCGGTCTTTCACGCACAACCACGGCGGACGCGCAAGGCTATTACGTGATTCCTTCTGTGAAGCCCGCAAAGTACACGATCACCATCGAGTCATCTGGTTTCCGCACCGGTAAGCAAGAGGTGGAAGTCCTCGCTGACCAGGCTTTAACCGTTAACGTCCATCTTGAACTCGGCTCTTCCACAGAGGTCGTCGAGGTCACAGGCACGGATTTGCAGGTGGACACGACCACCTCCACGGTAAAGCAGGTGATCGAAGAGAAGCGTATCGCCGAATTGCCTCTCAACGGGCGCAACGCTGCAACGCTCGCACTGTTGGTGCCGGGGGTGGTGAATTCGCCCAACGGCGGGTCCGATCAGGGAGCCACTAAGACGTTTCCCGGCGCAGTCACTTATTCAGCCAATGGCACGCGACAGGACACAATCAGCTACAACCTCGATGGCGGAAACTACGTTGACGAATACACGAACGTAAATCAGCCATTTCCGTTTCCCGACGCGCTGCAGGAATTCAGCGTCCAGACCGCTAACTACAGCTCCGAATATGGGCAGAATGCCGGGGCGGTGGTAAACGTGATTACCAAATCGGGAACAAACAGCTTTCATGGCGACGCTTTCGAGTTCGTGCGCAATCCCGTTTTTAACGCTCAGAACTATTTCGCCACGCCGACTACTCCCGATCGGATCAAGCGTAATCAATATGGCGGCACATTTGGCGGTCCTATCTTGCACAACAAGATGTACTTCTTTGCCGGATATCAGCGTACGGCGTTCCGGAATCTCGTTTTAGGAAGCGCAAAGGTGGTGGGTCTGACCGACATCAACAACTTCCTTGCTCCGAAGACGGCAACTTGTGCTTCCTGCGGAGCGCCAACCGCTGCGGCAACGGGACCGGGCGGGACGATCGATCCGGCCATTGCAAAGATGCTGGGGATTATGCCCGGTTGCAGCGTTGCCGGATGCGCAGCATTCAATTCCTCTGCGGGACAGGTAGATCCGAATGCAAAGTTCTCCCTTGCTGGCGCGATTCCAACAGGGGCGAATCCAACGGTGCCTTTTTCCAAGCCCGACATGGAGAATTTCGATTCGGGAATCGGAAAGCTTGATTACGTTCTGCGCGAGCAAGATAAGCTGACCCTGCGCTACGAATATGACAAGTTCACCAAGGCGCCGGTCTTCAATCCAAAATTTCTTGTCGAATACACCGACGCAACCAATGGCATCACGGCGCAGAATGCGCTGATTCACGAAACTCACACGTTCTCACCTACGTTCCTGAACGATGCGCGCATAGGCTATTCGCGCGAGATTGCCAGCCGCGGTCCTTCTCCCAACGCAACGTCAGCTACAGGATTCGGAGTTGCCCTTCCGTTCGAGCCGAGTCCTAGCGCGATTCAAGGTATCGGTGTTCAGAACGGATTTTCCTTCGGAGACAATCCCACAGGACTGTTTGTCCGCGAAAACTTTAATTTTGCCAACGATGTGAGCTGGGTACATGGCAAGCACGACATCCGCTTCGGTGGCTCGCTTGAGCGCAGCCACGTAGACCTGGTGAATCAGTTCAATCAGCCCGGGCTGTTCGGATTTGGGAATTCGGATAACTATCTATTCCCAACCGTAGCCAGCTTCCCGGGGACTTACACTTTGTTCCTGTCGGGTATTCTCTCTGACTGCGGATGCACGGGTAACGGCTTTGCCTTCCAGCAGGGGGCTGGAGAGTTCAAGCAGAACCGCAATATATTTGCGGGTGTTTACCTCCAGGACAATTACAAAGTCAGCCAACGGCTCACGCTCAATCTCGGACTTCGATATGAGCCCGTGCTGCCGTGGAGTGACAAAGGCAATCGCTGGGCGCAGGTGAACCTGGCGGCAATGGCGGCGGGCACTACTTCGCGGGTTTATCCGAACGCGCCTCCGGGAATCTTCTTCTCCGGACAAAACGGCGTTCCCAGCGATCCTGGCATGCCCGACAACGCGCTGCGTCCCAGTCTTAAGAACTTTGAGCCGCGCCTCGGCTTTGCTTACGACGCGACTGGAGACGGTAAGACGAGCATTCGCGGTGGCGCCGGCATTTTCTATGACTCGCGCGTGATGGGAATGCTGAGTAATCGATTCGTCGATGAGTGGCCTTTCAGCCCGCAGTTCATTCTCTCGACCGCAGGCAGCAGCGCTCCGACAGCTTCATCAGCTCCGGGATCGTTCAGCGATCCGCTGTGCACGCTTGCCTCGACCAAGGCGGCACTGAACTGCAATGGAGTTCAGGCGACGAACTATCCGCAGTTTCCGAGTCCGTTCCCGGCTCCGACGAACTTCGCTTACATTCCACCGTTCAACGAAATCGCCGTGAGCTACGATCCCTCGGGCAACTATCGAGTTCCGGTGGTATATGCGTATAACCTGAGCGTTGAACGTCAACTGCCGTTCAACGCGCTCGGCAGAGCAGCGTACGTTGGATCGCTGAGCCGTCACATCCTTGAAACTCAATACTTGAACTATGCGATTCCCACGGGGATTGCGGGCTGTCCTGGTTCGACATCTTCGCCGGGGAAGGCCGGCGCAGGCGTCGCAAATTGCACCGTGTTTCTTGGAAGCGGTGGGAAGTTCAAGACGAATACTTTTTCGGGCACCGTCCAGGCTGATGTAAACGACATCAACTCAAACTACAACTCGCTGCAGTTTTCGCTGGAAAAGCGCACATCGCACGGCATCACATTTCTGCTGAACTACACGTACTCGAAGAGCCTCGACGATCTGCCGTTCGGTGAAGGCGTTTCCGGATTCGATACAGGATACTCGGCGCGGCCACTGAATGATCCACTGCGGCACGCCTTCGACTATGGTCCGTCTGGATTCGACCACACTCACGTATTTGTCGCTTCTTACGTCTGGCAAACTCCGAGCTTCAAGAATGCAGGTGGGCTCATGCATCACCTGCTCGGAGACTACGAGCTGAGCGGAATCGTCTCGGCGTCAAGTGGCCGCCCGTTTACAGTGTTGCAAGGCACAGAACTTTCCGGCACCGGAGTCGGCAACGATCGTGGAACTTTCTGCACCGGCCGAGGCCCGACGGGAGATCCTTGCACCTCTTCCAATCCCTACAGCAGCACTGCATGCGGCACCGCGACCGGCTGCAAGAGCTGGTTTAACTCTGCCGCGTTTGAGCCGGCAAAAGTGAACGGAGCGAACAATCCGGTGCTCTTCAGCGCGTTCACTTTTGGGAACATCGGAAAGAACGCATTTCGTCTGCCGGGTGCTTCCGATTGGGATGTGCAGATTTCTAAGTACATCACCCTGACGGAGCGTCTGAAGGTTCAGCTTCGCGGCGAGTATTTCAATGTGCTGAATCATCCGACGTTCGCTCCGGAAAGCATTTCGACGGGCACAGTAAATGGAACGGATAACATCAGCAACTTCGACAAGCTGAGCAGCGGCACTTTCGGCACCTTCCGAGCTGGACAAGCAGGTGATCCGCGCATTGCTCAGTTAGCCGCGAAGATCATCTTCTGATCTTCTAACTTTGTGATTTAGTACGCGTGCGGTTTGGTGATTGTCCGCCAAAGACCGCACGCGTGTTTTCAGATGCTGGGACGAGTTGTATAAGGAAGACTCGCCATGGGTCACATCAACACAAAGGAGAAGGATTTGAGTCCGAACACCGGGAATACGAGAAGGAACATTCTAAGGACGCTCGCGGCAGGAATTGCAGGAGCCGTAGTAGGAGGAGGCAGCAAGCTATTCGCGCAAGAGTCTGGATCTACTAATGCGCAAGGCAGTCGGGAGCCGATCTTCAATGTGCGATCTTTCGGCGCGAAGGGGGATGGCACGACTGTGGATACTCCATCCATTAACCGCGCCATGGACGCTGCCGCCGCCGCCGGGGGTGGTACTGTTCTCGTTCCCTCAGGAAATTATCTTTGCTACACAATTCATCTGAAAAGCAACGTTGCTCTGTATCTCGATCAGGGAGCTACCATCGTCGCCGGTGAAACCGGCCCGCAAGGCCAATATGATCCTGCCGAACCGAACCAGTGGGACCACTATCAAGATTATGGTCACAGCCACTGGCACAACAGCCTGATCGTGGGCGAGGACATTCACAATTTTTCCATTTTGGGACCTGGTCTGATTTGGGGAAAAGGTCTGAGCCGGGGAACTCGGCAGGGCCCGAGAGCCGAAGATCCCGGGGTCGGCAACAAAGCGATTTCGCTGAAGAACTGCCACAACGTGAATCTGCGGGACTTCTCCATTCTTCACGGCGGACACTTCGGCATTCTCGCTACCGGCGTCGATAACCTCACGATCGACAATCTCAAGATCGACACAAACCGCGACGGCATCGATGTGGATTGCTGCAGCAACGTGCGTATCAGCAATTGCAGCGTCAATTCGCCGTGGGATGACGCAATCTGCCCGAAGAGCTCCTTCGCCCTCGGCTATGCCCGGCCGACGGAGAACGTGACCATCACTAACTGCTTCGTATCAGGCAGCTATATGGAAGGGACACTGCTCGACGGTACTCGCAAGCCTTTTCCGCCTGACGAGAGAGTTCCTCGCAATGGCCGCATCAAATTCGGCACGGAATCCAACGGCGGATTCAAGCGCATCACGGTTTCAAATTGCATTTGCGATGGTTGCCACGGGATCGCTTTGGAAGCTGTAGACGGCGCGCTGCTTGAAGACGTCACCATCGACAACATCAGCATGCGCGAGATTAATAATGGTCCAATCTTCTTGCGCCTGGGCGATCGCATGCGCGGGCCCGAAGGTGTTCCCGTCGGCGCGCTGCGGCGGGTCATTATCAGCAACATCGTGTGCTCCAATTCGACTTCGGGTATTTCTTCAATCATCACTGGACTTCCCGGTCACCTGATCGAAGACGTGAAGCTGAGCAACATCATCATCGAACATCGTGGCAGTGGAACTGCGGAGCAGGCCAGCAAAGAAGTTCCTGAGGAAGAGCGCGATCGCTATCCCGAGCCCGGCCGTTTCGGTGACACGCCTTCGAATGGCTTTTTCATTCGCCACGTGAAAGGGATCGAGATGAATGACGTAAAGATTCTGGTTCAGCAGCCGGATGCACGGCCTTCGTTTGTGCTGGAAGACGTTCACGGCGCAGACCTATTCCGCATTAAGACACCAAAGAACGGAAACGTGCCGACGTTCGCTTTGAAGACCGTCGAGGACTTCAGAGTTTCGCAATGCAACACGGTTTCAGATACTCATTTGCAAAAAGTCGATATTCGCAGCCTGTAAGCGAAATATAAGTTAAAGTTGAACGAGAGCCGAAATGGGATTCATCACCGAGAACTTTCTATTAAGGACCAAAACATCGCGGAACCTTTATCGGGAGTACGCGGCCGAAGAACCGATTCTGGATTATCACTGCCATCTCTCAGCCAAGGAGATTGCAGAAAATCGCCGCTTTCGCGATCTGACGGAAATCTGGCTTGAAGGCGATCACTACAAATGGCGCGCCATGCGCGCGAATGGTGTCCCAGAACGGTACTGCACTGGCAATGCCAAGCCGTACGAGAAATTTCTGGCATGGGCGCGAACCGTGCCGCATACTCTGCGCAATCCGCTTTATCACTGGACACACCTCGAGCTGAAGCGCTATTTCAACATCGACTCTCTCCTTGACGAGAATACGGCCGAAGACATCTGGAAGCGCGCAAACGAGCAGCTTGCGAAAGAAGAATTTAGTACGCAGGGAATTCTGGAGAAATTCCGCGTAGTTGCCGTGTGCACGACCGACGATCCGGCTCACACCCTCGAATATCACGAACGAATTCAACGCAGCGGACCTACGACCGCAGTGTTCCCCACTTTTCGTCCGGACCGAGCGCTGCGGGTCGACGATCCTGCCGGATTTAATCAATGGACAAATGAATTAGGAGCAGCCGCGAAGATGCAAATCGCGACTTTCAAGGACTTTCTGGATGCTATACGTAAACGCCACCAGGATTTCCACGATCACGGCTGCCGCTTGTCGGACCACGGACTCGCTTATTGCTACACCGATTTCTGCTCAGAGGCAGAGGCGTCCACAATTTTCGATAAAGCCCGTAATGGGAAGCAGGCCAGTCCAGATGAAATGGGCAAATTCGGCGCTTTTCTTATGCTATTTTTCGGGCATTTGGATGCGGAGAAAGGCTGGACCAAGCAGCTTCACCTCGGTTCATACCGAAATGGGAACACGCGCGCGAACCAAACATTGGGCCGCGATACCGGATTCGACGCGATCGGCGACTGGCCGCAGGCCGAGTCGCTGGCACGATATCTCGATCGCCTCGATCAGGACAATCGGCTGCCGAAGATGATCGTGTACAACGTGAATCCTGCCGACAACTACGTGTTCGCGACCATCGTCGGCAGCTTTCAGGATGGAAGCATTCCCGGAAAGGTCCAGTTCGGCAGCGGATGGTGGTTTCTTGATCAGAAGGAAGGCATGGAGTGGCAGATGAATGCACTATCAAATTGCGGATTGCTCTCGCGATTCGTGGGCATGGTGACCGATTCACGATCATTCATGTCGCATCCGCGCCACGAATACTTTCGCCGCGTCCTCTGCAATCTGATCGGAAATGAAATTGAAGCTGGGGAATTGCCGGATAACGAGGAACTCATCGGCTCAATGATTCGCAACATCTGTTTCGAGAACGCCCGGCGCTTGCTTGAGCTGCCCATTTCAGACCCGATCAAAGAGCCTATCGGATCAGTCAGATAGTAGCGGGCTACTCGTCATCATCCTCATCGATGACGAGGCCACCCAGCGCCTCTGCCGTGTCGAGCACACGCTGGTAGCGGTCGTACCACTCCGTCGAAACTTCGTAGACGAAGAGCGTGCCTTGGTGTGAAAAGCCGAGCTGCAGAAATCCAGTCTTGCCTATGTACGTTCGCAGCCATCGAGCATCGTCAAGATCATCGCTGTACACGCCTTCTTTCAGGCGCTCGATCACGAAGTCGAGATCTTCTTTTGAGAGCACCATGTCGTCCATGGTGAGGAATGTTGCTCCTGCAGCTTTGGCTAGTTCGACAAAATCCTTCCAGGCATCGGCATTTTCAGCGTCTTTCCAGAGGATCGTCGGCAGCTCTTCCCCGATGTAGCCGGGGAAACGCTTCATCCCATGGCCTTCGATGAAAGCGGTCATGTCATCTTTCAGGCTGTGTAGATCGTCGGAGCGCATTCAGTGCGGGCCGCGGTAGCCCGGCCCGAAGTTCAAGATACACGAAAATCCGCGAATTGAGCGCGGGCGGCCTCTCCCTTTCGTCATCGGCGAAACCGCTCAGGTAAGGGTAATTGCTGATTTCTCAGCACCGATCAGCAGCTCAGAATTGAGCTATTGCACCCCAGCTGACCCGCGTGCGCGCTCTCTCTCCATTGTCGGCACAGCTCTTCAAAAGAAGATGGCTGCGTATTGTGCTTTGCGGCTTGTTCACATGCAGCCTCCTGTTTTCGCTTGTGCTTGAGATTGGAATGGTTCCAACTCCATCGATGGAGGGGACGGTCCTCGTCGGCGACCACCTTGTCTTACTCAAACTTCCTTATGGTCCTAGTATTCCTTTCACGAGCTATCGTCTGCCGCAGTGGCGCACTCCCAAGCCAGGCGAGATCGTTGCCTTCCGAAGCCCCATCGACCCGACGGAGATATACCTTAAACGCGTGATTGCGATTGCGAATGATGTCGTCGAGATTGAGCATGGCGTTCTCTTCGTGAATGGCGTACGCATGCCCGAGGAGTATGCGCGCGTCCACGCAACCAGGCGTTGGTCGTGGCAGGAGAACATACCGCCCCTACGTGTGCCCGCAAAGTCTCTCTTCGTTCTTGGCGACAATCGCGATAACTCGGAAGATAGCCGCTATTGGGGACCCGTCCCTGTCGCAAACGTTATTGGAGAACCTGTCGTGGTCTTCTGGTCCTATGACGCTCCTAGCTCCGCCTGGCTCGATCCGAGCTTGTTGCACCAGGTGCGCCTGTATGCATCGGCGGTCAGCCACGTAGCGCAGACTCGCTGGCGCCGCACCGGATTACTGCTCTGCTTCAGGTGATACACTTTTACTTCCTGCCATTCCACCTGAAGGACCAGACTGCTTGGCCCAATCTTCAGCCCTGAAAAAAAGCCGTCGCGTCACTTATTCCGACGCCGGAGTAGACATCAGCCGAGCCGACCGCGCCAAGCAGCGCATCAGGTATCTTGCTCAAAAGACCTTTACTCGAAGCGTTCTCAGCGATATCGGGAGCTTTGGCGGTTTGTTCGCCCTAGGCACCAAATATCGGGATCCCGTTTTGGTATCAAGTGCCGACGGTGTGGGCACAAAGCTGAAGATTGCGTTCGCGATGAACCTGCATCAAACCGTTGGCGCCGATCTTGTGAATCATTGCGTGAACGATATTGCTGTGCAGGGTGCCACTCCGCTGTTCTTTCTTGATTACTTTGCAAGCGGGAAGCTCGACCCTGAAATAACGGAGAAAGTTGTTTCCGGTCTCGCCGATGCCTGCCGGCAGAACGGCTGCGCGCTCATTGGTGGTGAGACCGCAGAAATGCCTGGCTTTTATGCCGACGGCGAATACGACATCGCTGGATTCATCGTGGGCGCAGTTGATCGCGATCGCATCATCACTGGTGACCGAGTCGAAATAGGTGATGTGGTCGTTGGTCTTCCTTCCACTGGCCTGCACACCAACGGATACTCACTTGCTCGTAAACTCTTCTTTGAAATCGCGCGGTACACGCCCGAGACCTTCGTTAGCGAGATCAAGAACAAGGCAGGCGCTGAATTGCTGCGCACTCACAAGAGCTACTGGCCAATCGTCCGTCGATTGATTGAAGCCGACGCCGTAAATGCCATGGCGCACATCACGGGAGGCGGTATCACCGAGAACCTGCCGCGTGTTCTGCCCAAAGGTACTGCCGCCAATATTCAGCTCGGCTCATGGCCGATCCTGCCAGTGTTCACTCATCTTCAGAAGCTAGGCAATGTCGATCAGGATGAGATGCTCCGTACTTTCAATATGGGAATCGGCATGATTCTGGTTGTGCCCGCAAAAAAATTCAAGCGCGTGCAGACAATTCTCGATCGCGTCGGCGAGAAGGGGTTCACAATTGGACGCATCGTGAAGGGCGATCGCAAGGTGATCTACTCCTAAACCAGAAAAGGCATTTTGAGTTTCGGTTAAGCACGTTGCGAGCAGCATCCTTCGATAGACCAGTGCGTCACCTTCAAGACTTCGGCAAATTCGAAATCGATAGCTCAATTCCGGGTTGCCTTTGCCCAAACTGGAAACGTGAAACCCGAAACGCTGTTTTGTCCTTCTCATGAACCGACTCGGCATTCTCCTCTCCGGACGAGGGTCCAACTTCCTGGCGATAGCGGACGGCATCGCAGCAGGGAAGCTTCCCGAGACGGAAATCGCCGTCGTGATCTCTAACAAACCGTATGCTCCCGGCATCGAAGCTGCCGAACAACGAGGGTTGAATGCACACGTCATCCAAAGCAAAGGTCTTTCGCGTGCCGAACATGATTCCGCGATTGTGAAGTGCTTGCGTGAACATCGTGTTGATCTTGTGTGTCTCG
>CAYZHX010000084.1:6635-17119 GCA_964476905.1 uncultured Terriglobales bacterium | reverse complement strand
GTTGCCGCGCTGATGTTCGGGACTGGTCACCCGCGCAGCAACATTCCGACTCGTGTTCTGACCGCCGGCCAGGCTGATGTAAACCATCGCCAACATGATCGAAGCCCCCGTGATGCTCAATTTGCGAATCACAGCTACCTCCTCTTAGGGCACAGCCTCAGATGCACTGTCTGTCTGAACGATATAACGCGCTATCGCACACTGGTGTTGACTGCCGCGACCTTCGCAGGGGCTTGCGTTCCGCTCATCTTTTCGCCGATCAACACGAGCGCGACGTTCTCATCAATGGCCCAGCTCTTCGGCATGTTGAAGCCCAGATGTGACACCGAAGCCTGTGCCGCGTCGACAAGCTTATGGACGACTTGGTCGCTGTACTCGGGGGGAATGTCGTACTTCTTTTGCAGGTAAGCCTCGAGACGGCTGCCGTCTTTCTGTGCGTCTGCTTTGAGCTTGTCGACGTCATCTTTCGGAATGGCGAAGTCCGGTTTCGTCTCTTGCGGGAGAGAGCCGCCAACCAGTGCGGCCGCTGCTTCGTAACTGAATGCGCGATCAAAATGCTGATATCCGGCAGTCACAAATTGGCCGGCAATGGCTGTCGGATTGCCGAGCTTCCACTTCAAGAAGCTGTACATTTCGTTTTCGGCGCGAGCGATGTCGGCTGGCGTGACGTAGGAATCCAGACGGAATCTCTGAATGGCGTATTTGACAACATGCGTCGACACGGCCTTGGACATGTGTGAGTCGCCCTTTATTACGACGTCACGCGAACGTTCGCTCTCGCCAGGGTGGTCTTGCGTGCAGTTCACTGGAGGAAAACTATGGATATTGACTGGTGGCGCTACGGTGGTCTTGACGACCGCCGGAGCTACTGATGGAGCCTTGCCTTTGGCCATCGTGTTCGGTGCGGGTTTAGCTTGGGCGACAGCGAATGTTGCAGCAAAGACCGCAATAGCAAGAATTGCGGTCCGCGTGATGTAAGTTGCGATCATGTTTTCTTCTCCTCTTGGACTTTCTAAAGTCATTTGTGAGCAGCGGCATTTGTCAATTGCGGTGTGGAAGATTGCGCGCGTGCTTTGCCTTGCGCGTCAACGTGGACGATCAGGTTCGTCGTGTGCGTCGTGAAAGCGCGATTGTGTTTATCGCCGAGCGGCGTGATGGAGACTGTGTAATCACCGGGCGTCATCCAAGTGTGGTTCACGATGAGGTCTTTTTGCGGCGCGCCCCACACTGAAGCGACGGTTGGTTGTGCTGCGCCAGGCGCGGCTGCATTCTGGGCGGACCACTGCAACCGGTATTGAACGTCATCGTGGTACGGATAGCAGGGCCGCATGCGGAAGCTATAGCTGGCCGGCTGAGCTACTGCGGCAGCACCGTTCCCAGCGACAAGCGGAGCGAGCGCGGTTGAACCCACCAAGTCACCGAAGTAGAGATGCTTTGAAAAGAGAACGTCTCGCTTCTTCGCCGTCTCATGACCATTCGGAACAACACCCTTTACCCCGGCGAAGTAATCACCAGTAGTCGGATCGGTGATCCCCATCGTGCCGACTTGCCAAGTGGCGTAGATGTTGGCGTCAATATCGGAGGTGAGCGCCTTGACATTATTCCCTGACGAACTCGTGCCCGCTGCCGCTCCGCATCCGTCACCCTCATAGGCCCAGACGTCTCCGGAAATGGCGATCTCGGGTCCTGCACGTCCCATCAGCAGACCTTCATCAACCCCAACTTGAACCGCTGCCCAGAAGTAGGGCTCGAGTGTCGCGCGAGCAGCTATACGCGGACGCAGGCTCGGGTTCTGCAAGATCTCCGACTGCGCGGTGAGTTTGCTGAAATCGTGCTGACAGCCGTGACCGTTGCAGGTGAAGGAGAACGGTCCTTCTTTCTTTGTGGACGCGGTAAAGTTCGCTTCGATCTGGCCGGTGCCGCTGTAAGTGATCCCACCACGCAAGTACAAGTACGCTTCGATAAAGATTGGCACCGGTCCCGCCCAAATCGGCGCGTTCGGGATGAGTTGGATCGCCGGCGGCGCAAAGAAATCCTTGCTCCCGTTGAATGCGATCTGCTGCACATTCGCTGCTATGTTCGCGGTGGCAGAAAGATGCCCGTTCTGGACTGAAACGTCTCGCGGACGGATAAAGAACGGCAGAGGGACGTTTCCAGTGAAAACCGCCATACACGGGATGTAGAACACTGAGGCTTCAGCATCCATCTCAACTGAAACCGGCAGGTCGAAAGTGACAGTACCTTGGCCGAGCTTCAAAGAAGCGAGATCGACCGTATAGGCCAAGTTCTGTATCGAAGGGCTAACGTGCCGTCGTACCGAAAGCCTGTGATCGACCCAGCATTCGTCGAATTTTTCGAAGTCTTTCGTGGCTTCGCTCTGCCAATGCTTCCACCACTTGTTGGTCTGTCCGGTCGCCTGCTTGTAAGCGTCCGATATTTGTCCGCCCGCATGTTCGGCTTCTTTCTCCGCGTGCTTGGCGTCTTTCGACAATTCGTGTTCTGCATGTTTCAAGCTTTGTGGCTCTGGATCGGGCTTATATGACGCATACACCAAGTGCGCGGCTCCGTCGCGCATGGTGCCGCGTGGAGATTGTGGCGTGGGAGCAGCCTTCGGCAGCGGAGTGTGTGTCTTGGCCCATTGCTCGGCGATCTGCTTGTTGACGATGTAGATCGGCGGTTCGCCTTCGTCCAGGTTCTTGGCGTGTTCGAGAAGGGCGTCGCGCGCAGATTCCGGCAGCAGGCCTTGGCGAAACGCACTCTCGATCGCCTCAGGTCCAGTCAGTCGCATGATGTCGGACTCGACCTGCTGGCCGTTCACATTGGCGAGCACGTGGCGCAACTCAAGGTTCTCTTGTTTCTTGGTTACGCTGATCCTCGCCTGACCAACTACGGATCCGATCGTCGGCTGTGCGAGGTTCAGGGTCGCGCCAGCAGTGGTTTGCGCGTTGCTGCGGACCCCCAACGACGCCGCCTGCTTCGCGGGTACCTGTGCGAGTGCGAGCGAAGTCGCACCAACGGCAACGCTAAATACCGCGATTACTCTGAACCACAGATCTGTGTTGCGTCTCGACATAACTGCTCCTCCGAAATAGGCCGTGTGGTGGGGTCTCAGTCGTCACCGCTCCTAATGCGGCCACTTCGGAATCTTTTTCTTGATCTTGTCTTCTGCTTTCTGGATCGCCTGGTCGGCGCTCTGCGTCAGCGGAGCGTTTGTGTTTTGTGAGTTCTGAGATTGGTCGGTTTGTGTTTGCGGCGATTGGACCGGCGCGACAGCCGCAGCGCCAGCAGCAGTCGTATCCGTTGCCGGAACTTGTGCGGCTGTATCGGTGCCCGAAGTGACAGCCGTGCTCGCCATTGCTAATCCGGAGCCTGCATCAGCGACCGGAGCTGGATTGTTGAAGCCGGAGGCGAACTCCTGCCGAGTGCTGTCGTATTTCGCGATGAAGTCTTGCAATACCGTGGCTGCAGATTGCAGGTTGGGAGCTTTTTTGAACGCAACCAAGGTCGTCTTAAATGCCTCAGCCTTGCCGATCATGTCCTGCGCCATGCGAATGCCGGCGATGATGAGGTTCAGAGTCCGGTACTTCGAAGTAAACGCCGGAACCTGCTGCTGAAACGATGAGACGTCAGTCTGAAGCTGTTGCACCTGCGCTGCACAACAATTCTGGACCGCAGTGCTGGCGACATCCGCTGAAGCAGTGGCTGTCGCGGAATCTCCGGACGCAGGAACCGCTGCGGTCACGTCCGCTGTTGGCGCCGAACTATCAGTCGAGACCGGCTGCCCTGCATCGCCAGGCGAAACTGCAGCCTGGGATGCAGTCCCTGCAATCGAGCCCGTCGTGTCGGCCGACGTTGCGTCAGATGTTGCAGCTGAGTCGGCTGCCGCCGGCGCGGAATTGTCACCGGCGAGACCGGACATCGGGCCACCTGTTGCGACATCGCTTGCCGGTGCAGCGGGAGTCGCAGTGACCGGCGGCAATCCCGCCGCAACTAAAGCTGGGTTCAGCTTCGCTTGCAGTGCCAGGATGTCGCGGCGGATGCGCACCATACCGGCATTGATCTGACTGCTATTGACGCCGGGCATGAGCGGCGCTTCGATAGCATTGGCGGCCGTGTAGTTGGCTGGCACGACGCGATAGCGGTAAATCATGCCGTGCGGCCCAATGACGTAAGCACGGTCGCGGCGTGGGAAGTTGAATCTTAGTTCGGCATAGCGTGGGCCAACCGGGAAGGCTAAATTATGCGACATCTTCCAGTGCTGGCCGGAATCGGCCGAGTAGGAAACGCGAAAGGTGTCGCTGTTGTCCGGGCTCGGACCAATCACCCAGCCTACTTCTGGGTCGGCGAACCTCACCAGTGGTGAGAGGCCTCCGGTGCTCAGACCGATGGAGCCTGAAAGAAGAGCGTGCCACGTCTTCGCGCCATCCGAAGTCACATAGGTCCTGCCTCCACCGGTGTTCATCAGCATGACGCCGTGATCGAGATCGGTGAAGAACCACTGGTTGTTGGAGCCCCAGTCGGCGATATCGTTAACATTTTGGGTCCAGTGCTCGCCGGCGTCGTCGGTCCTGAAGAAGGCAACTCCCCCGCTCCAGTCGGCGGAGGCATAACCGGAGCGGCTGGAGACCATCTGTAGTTTTTGCACTCGGCAGTCTTCGGTGTGCGGCAGGCCTTGCACGATCACGCGAACTTTGCAGAGTGCGACGTTCTGCCAATGGCGGCCGCCATCATTGGTGACAAAAAAACCACCCATGTTGCCGCCCAGCGCAACCCCGTGACGGACCGAAGTGAAGGCATAATCGACGAAGCCGGAACCGGGTGCCAGCCCTTGGCCGACCTGCTCCCAGTTTTCGCCATCCATGGTGCGCAACAGGTGTTGCGGACTGTCGTCGGTCACTGCCCAGCCGTGCCGAGCATCGAGGAAACGAAGCTGCCTGATCGGTTTCTCCGGGCCATTCGGATCGCCGCCGATCTGGGCCTTCCAAGTCTTGCCGGCATCTGTCGTTTTGAGAATGGTGGCGTGGTCGCCGGAAACCCAGCCTGCGTCCGGGCTTACAAAGAAGACATCAGTCAGCTCTATATCCTGACCGTAATTAACCGGCTCGAAGATACCTTTGTACTGGTCACTGGCCGTTGGCGCCGGGGCTGTCGGTTTTGGCCTTACTTTTGAGCCGGCATGATGCGATGTCGTCACCTGTGCCGCGCCCACCATCGCACAAAGTACGATGGTCGTTAGCAAAGTCGATAAGCTTCGCTGCTTCATGTTCTCCTCCGTCGCAGGTATTCCGGCCTGCGCGCCCGGATCAACCCGAGTCCATCCATTCCGATTGACAGCCCGACCCGAGAGGGCCAAAATGCCCAAATTGGCCCCCCACTCTGGTGATTGCGGCTGTGAACACTACCCCCGCAGCCTTTAAAAATGACTTGAAGAATCCCTGAATTTTGGATGAAAGGAATTTGTGGCGACTTCAGATGTAGGTGCGGCGCACTGCTTTGAGTTCGGCAATTACCGCCTGGATCCTCAAGAACGCCTGCTCAGTCTGAACAATGAAGCGGTGCGCCTTTCACCCAAAGCGTTTGAATTACTGCTCTTGTTGGTTTCCCGCTCCGGACATTTGATCGAAAAAGCCGAAATCAAGCGCGCCGTATGGCCCGACACGTACGTTGACGAGACCAATATCGCGCAGCATGTGTCATTACTGCGCAAGGCCCTCCACGACGGTGAGAATGGAAATCGCCTGATAGAGACCGTCCCGCGCATTGGCTATCGGTTCATGGCTGAAGTGCGCGAAGTGGTTTCTGAAACTCCGCATAGAGACAACGGACAACCTCAGCTAGCGGCCGCGACGCCGGACAATCACGCGACAATTCCCGTGCAGCACGTTACGACCTCGTCTCGATTAAAGGGTTGGGCAACATCGGCGAAGGTAATTGCGGGCATTATGGCGCTGGTCTTGGTCATCGGCGGTTTGTGGCTCGGGCGAACAAGAATCATCCGCAGATCGAGCACTCGAGTCGAGAGCATGGCCGTCCTGCCGCTGACCAACATGTCTGCTGATGAGTCGCAGGATTACTTCGCCGACGGCATTAGCGAGGCGCTCATCACTAATCTCTCGAAGCTTGGATCGCTGCGTGTGATCTCGCGCGGCTCCGTGATGCAATACAAAGACTCTCATGAATCACTCACAACCATTGGGCGCACGCTGGGCGTCGACGCAATCGTGACAGGCGCGGTGTTCCGCTCAGGCGATCGGGTGCGGATCACGGCTCAGTTAACGCGTGTTGCCGATGGCCAGAACATGTGGGCCGAGCAGTATGATCGCGGCGTACGCGATATCATCGGGCTGCAGAATGAAGTGGCGACTGAGATCGCGGAGCAAATTCGTGCTAGGTTCACGCCCGAGCAGCGCCGGCAATTCATGGTTGCGAAGAACAGCAATCCTGAAGCACATGAAGCCTACCTGAAAGGCCGCTACTTCTGGAGCCGGCGCACCGAATCCGATTACCTGACCGCGATCAAATACTTCGAGGAGGCGATTGGCCACGATCCCCGCTACGCATTGGCCTACGCCGGACTAGCAGATACATACGCGCTGCTTGGGTCTTTTCCAAACTCTGAGATCACGCGCGCCGAGGCCATGGCGCGAGCGAAAACGGCGGCCCAAGAGGCCCTTCAGCTCGATGACTCTCTTGCAGAGGCGCACACTTCACTCGGCTTCGTCAAAATGCATTACGACTGGGATTGGGACGGCGCTGAACGCGAATTCCAGCGAGCGATCCAACTCAATCCCAGCTACGCCAACGCATACCATTGGCATGCCTACAACCTTATGGCGATGAACCGCATGGAGGATGCAATCACGGAATTGCGTCGCGCCCGCGGGCTCGACCCTTTATCAGCAATCATTAATGCCGACTTGTGTGAGGCACTATCATTCGCTGGGCGCTCTGATGAAGCGCTTAGGCAGGGCGAAGCAGCCGTAGCGTTGGATCCGAGCTTCCCTCTCGCGCATCAGGCACTAGCCAGGGCTTATGTTGGGAAACGTATGTTCACTGAGGCCATTCGCGAAGAGGAGCGCGGCATCGAACTCGCTCCTGACAGCCCTTGGATGCTCTCTTACTTGGGAGAGATATTTGCGTACGCGGGCCGCACACGCGATGCGCGTGCGGTCGTGAAGAAACTAGGCCCAGTGGTAAACAGCGCTTCGAGCGGCCTGGCAGGTCTGTATGCCGCGCTGGGAGACTCCGATCGGATGTTTGGCGAATTGGAAAAGCATTATTCGGCGCGCGAGGGCAGCTTGATCCTACTGAATTATGACTCCGAATACATTCCTTATCGTAGCGATCCCCGATTTCGCGATCTCCTGCTGCGTGTTGGGCTCCCCGTCCACTGACCGAGAAGAATCGCAGCCGCACGCCGCGATAAATCGAAAAAGATTCCAGACGCCGTCGTTTTCCCTCTAATGCTTCGCGGAAACGCGGGTCGGCTGATCGACAAGTAAGGAATTCCCAAAATGGTCCAAATGACTTCAGCGCCTATGTCTTTGGCAGGTGGCTTCAGAACGCCTTCATAGATACTGTGACCTCGATACGATGCCGACGAAGCTAGCGAAGAGCGACAACCCCTTCGTGCTAACCTGTTTATGCCTTCCAAAAGCCGGGATGGCGGAACTGGCAGACGCAGCGGACTCAAAATCCGCCGAGGTTTACCCCTCGTGGGGGTTCGACCCCCCCTCCCGGCACCAGCTTAATTTCCTCTCTCCAATCTTCGAGAGCTTTTTCCGTTGTGGTGTTCATCGAGCTTAGCCCGATACGTAATTTCGCTTTCAGCGTTCCGCACATCCTTGAGCGTTACTTAAGTAAGTTATCCATGTTTGAACATTATTAACTGCATGGCGGACAGGTCATGGCCCTCGGGGTTAGATATGTACTTGGCCTGGCGAACCGCTTACGGTACGCTGTAACCCGATTTTCGACCGCAGGGAGGATCCCCACCATGGGTCAACAAACCCCAGTACAAACAGTCTTAGAGTGTTCCCAGTGCCGACGCGTGCTCGCGCAGTCGGACTTGGTTCAGATCGCCGGGAACTGGGTGTGTGCCGATTGCAAGACGGCATTTCTTAGTCGAGTGATGGCTAGCGGCGCTGCTGGCGCATCGCCATTGGCCCGGCGGTATGGAGGATTTTGGATCCGCTTCGGTGCGCGCATGATCGATGGGCTTGTTTTCATGGTGCCCGTCATGATCTTCGCAGCTTTGCTCATTCCCAATCTGCTCCGTGCGAGTGGAGGAGCCGCCAACCCGTCAGCGAATGCGATGTTGGGCTTTGGCATGATTAGTTTCTTTCTTGCTTTTTTCCTGCTGCAAGCCTGCTACGAAATTCTCATGCTGAAGTACAAGAGTGCAACTCTGGGAAAGATGGCTTGCGGTCTAACCGTCATCCGACCCGATGGCCAAAGCTTGGGATGGGGCGTATGCTTTGGGCGCTTCTTCATGTGGAACGTCGTTACCAGTGGCATTCCCTACATCAACACAGTCCTGATGTTAGTTAGCTCAATCATGTTGGGAGCAGATGATGAGAAGCGAGCCATGCATGACCGGGCATGTAACACGAGGGTAGTTCACAAACACCGCGCGCTGTGAACCTTAGTATCAATCCCCTTATTGCGCATCCGGCGGGTCCTCCCGCAAGCGATGACTTGCGGTCGTCAGTTGACGGAACGGTGGCGGTCTCGTGTCCCACTTGCGAAGGTGACGTAGTACCTGTTGCGACCGAAACAGGATGGCAGTCGTGCCCCTTCTGCGGCAGTCGATTACAGATTTGCCAATGGCCTGTCGCCCGGAAGAACACAGCCCCAGCGGCGGCCCTTTCCATGCAGGCAACATGTTTTTTTCATCCAGATAAGGCATTTCAGGCTTGCTGTGAACGGTGCGGCCGGTTCGTCTGCGCGCTGTGCGATTTGCAGTTGGGAGCCGAGCACGTTTGCCCCGCTTGCTTCGAGAGGGGGCGCGCCGATTCCGGCTCCGAGGCCGGACAGGCGGAGTGGCGATACCGCGATGTGCTCTATGATTCGATCGCGTTAACGGCCGGTTGGGGCTGGATTCTGTTTTGGCCTTCCATCGTCGTCGCGATCCCCGCAGTGATCGCCTTGCACGTGAAGTATCGCAAGTCGCCGCGTTCGTATGTTGTTCCGCGGTCTGGGTGGCGTTTCTGGGTCGCGTATATTGGTCTCCTTTGGGTTCCGTTCTTGTTTGCGAGCGTCTTTTTGGGACGTCGAGTGGCGGGAGGGCACTAGCTTGAACAGTGCGTTCCGCAACATATCGCGCGTGAGCACTCTGAGTGGCGGGACAAGATGGTATCTGAGCGACGACTGCTTACTTGCCGCCAAGCGCATCATGTACGCAGTCGAGTACCGGCGGTTTTATTTGCGCGATCTAGATTCGGTTGTAGTCTGGCCAAGCCCTCGGTGGCGGTTGCGTCTGATCCCAGGGATACTGGTTGCATTTCTCGGAGCCTACTTGTGGGAGTTTGTAAATTCCACTGCCGGCGCGATTTTCGTCAGCATCGCTCTCGCGTGGCTGGCGCTGGAACTCGTGCTAGGGCCGACGGCCAAGTCGCGCATTCGCACAACGGGAGGGACCGTTGAGCTGCCGCTGGTGAAACGAACTCGTCGCGCACCCAAAGTCCTGGCCAAGATCGATGCGGCGGTTCGCGCGACTCGCGCGGTTGTCGAGCGCTCAAGTGCTCCCGCACCGATCACCTCAGTGGGGGAAACTCACCTGGAAGCGAGGTCCGAAGCGTCCGCGACCACGTCCGTCCCGGCTGCTACGCAGACGAATGGTTTCTGACCAAGCAGCCAACCTCGTCCCTAGACGCTCAGGATTGAGCCATGCTCGCTGCTTGTTTCATCCACTGCGCGAAGCGGCGGCGAAATGCCCACACTGCGGAGGAACTTTCTGCCGCGAATGTGTGACCGACGAGGATGGCAAGCTGGCCTGCCCACCGTGTTTGCAGAGGCTGGCGCGTCCGGACCCAACGCAGGCATCGTCGGCCCGATTGATCCGGGATTTCCTCTCCGGCCTCATCGCCCTTACCTGTCTAGCGGCAGTTTTCTTTGCTTTGCTGAGCTGGCGAGCAAATACGCCCGAACAGCACCTGAACTTCGTCAGCGGGCTCGAAGACGGGCTATCCAGGTAAACCATGAGTGAAGCTCAAGCAGTTCCGCTTTCATCGCGACATGTGCACCTCGCGCCGGCGCGGGTTCGCCGAACGCAGCTCAGGCCTCTGGAAGCACTGGAAAGCGGCTTTGCGCTGTTTCGCTCGACATTCGGGAGCCAGGCTTGGCGCTATTACATTGGTAGCGCGCCGCTCGTTGTTGGCTTTATTCCGATGTGGGTGCTCAACGGGCAGATTCGGATCTCAAACGGAACGCTGCTGCTCGAAGCGGCGCTGCTCGCGGCTGCATATGTTTTCCGAATCTCAATG
>CAYZHX010000084.1:4302-6535 GCA_964476905.1 uncultured Terriglobales bacterium | reverse complement strand
TTGCGTCCACACCGACCGCCGGCAGAGTGGTGAGCGGTGCGCTGCTGTTCGTGATTCTGGCTGGAATTGTGCTGAAGCCAAGCGCAGGTGTCGCCCAAATCCCGGCGGGGCGAAGCATAGCGGCGGTGCCAGACGATGCCTCTCGCCCAGTGCGCGTTGAACGATTGCGACAAGCCTTGGATCAAGAGTCGCAGCGTGCGATCTATCGCTGGCACGACGCCGAGCATCCGAGCCCGCCGACATGGTTTGACAAGCTGCTGGTCAAAATTGGGCAGGCAATCGAGCACGCGGTGAATGCGTTGTCGAACTTTCTCCGCAAACTGTGGCCCCGAGGGTTGCGGCTAACGCTCGGAAAGGAAGACCACCCAACCTGGTACTTGAAGCACATTCGCTTGTGGCTGACACTGGCCGCGATTTTGACGCTCGCGATCGGAGCAGTAGTTTTTTGGCTGCGGCGGCGTCCCGAAGCGGCACGGGTTTCCATTCCGCTACCAGTCGCTCCCATTCCTGATCTGAGCGATAGCGCAGCGGCAAGTGAGCGCTCCGAGGATGAATGGTTCGCGATAGCAAGCCGGCTGGAAGGAGAAGGCGAACTGCGCTTCGCTGTGCGCGCGGCTTACTTCGGTCTGCTTGCGGGACTCGAGCACCGCGAGTGGCTGACGATTCGCCGCGATCGCACCAATCGCGAATATCTCAATGAGTTTACCCGCCGCTGGCGTCGGCGACCGCAGGCCGCGGTCGAGGAACGGGCGGAAATTCCTGAGCTGTTGCGCGGCAGTATGCGGCAGTTTGATCGAGTTTGGTACGGATCTCATGGGCTGACGCCAGAGGCGGCGACCACGTACCGCCGCGATCAGCGGGAGTTTCTCAACCATGTTTAACAATCCACCGGGCGAAGCCAGGGCGCTCAATTGGCGTGGTCCGCTTATGGCCGCAGTGATCTTTGCGGCTGTATTCGCGATCCTGCTCCTGATGGCGCATCAGAACGAGGCCACTACGAGCGATATGGGATCCAGCTTGCGCGAGGACCCCTACGGCGCGAGCCTGCTGTTTGATGCTTACGCGCGCGCTGGCTACCAAATCAAGCGCAGCCAGGATGAGGAGTCGCTGTCGGATGAGAACCCGTCGCGGACAACAGCATTCTTTATCGGCGGACACCCCTTCAATGATTGGAAGATGGAGGGAGGAAAACTCCAGATCGGAGACAAGTTTCTGGGACGCCTCGAACGTTTTCTTGCTCGTGGCGGGCGCGCCGTCGTAGTTGCTCCCTCTTGGAAATTGAAGTCCAAGTCTCAAGACTGGGAAGTTGAAAAGGAATGGAACAAAGCTTCCGATAAGCCTGGACCAATTTGGGTCTCTCCCGACTCGGGCCGAATGCCCGCAGGCAGCGAGAAAATGTATCTCACTTCCAACTCCCCATGGCTCAAAACGGATCCTGCCTGGACCGCGCTTTATTCCCTACCCTTGCACGCGGAGGTTGAGACTAGCTCGCCCGTACATGTTTATATGGCGATGCGGAGAGTTGGAAATGGGGAGTTGATTGCGGCAAGCCAAGAGTCGTTCTTATTGAACGAAGCCGTTAAGACAAATCCAAATCCGGGGCTGCTGGATTTTCTTGCTGGCGGCCGGCCGGTGGTTTGGGTGGATGAAACACTGCACGGGCTCAATCAGAGTCACGGTGTACTTTGGCTGCTCGAGCGCTACCGGCTGCAGGCCGCTCTGCTCCTTTTCTGGGCGGCTTTCATAGCTCTGCTTTGGAGCCTGAGTGGCGAGTTGGTGCGGCGTCCGGTGCGCGATCAAAACACAGAGATCGTGCGTCACAGCGAAGGCGCTGAAGTAGCCGCGCGACGCTTGCTCCAGCGCAGTATTGCAAAAGAAGAAGTGGTAGCGGAATGCTGGGAAGAGTTTCGTGGTCGCTCGCCGCAGGATGCGGAGGCGATTTCTGGCGATCAAGAAACCGGCATGCGCCTGCGCGCAGCGCTGACCGAGCCTCCGCTCACAGGCTACAGAGAGTTAAGTCGACTTATCCAAAAGCGGCGCGAATCCGCAAAAGGTCTGGCCCGCGTCGATCAAAATGCGCATCATGGTTCCACATCTTCACCAAAGAGGAGTCCCGAGGAGGCACGGTTCTGATGAACGAGAAGTCGGTACTAGGTTCGAACGTTCAGGCGCAGCCTGCGCCTGAACAAGCGCCATCGGCGGCCTCGACAATCATCACCAGCGCCGCGGGCCG
>CAYZHX010000084.1:2894-4202 GCA_964476905.1 uncultured Terriglobales bacterium | reverse complement strand
GAAATCAACCGTGCCCCCGCCAAAACACAATCGGCGTTGCTCGAAGCCATGCAAGAGCGGCAAGTGACAATTGATCGGGCAACGTGCGTCCTGCCCAGCGTCTTCGTTGTCTTCGCAACGCAAAATCCGATCGAGCATCAGGGCACATATCCTCTTCCCGAGGCCCAGAAGGATCGTTTTCTCGTGAAAATCCGCATGGGGTATCCGATGGCAGATGAAGAAAACGAACTGGCGCGCCTGGTAGCGGAAGGTGAAGCACCGGAGCGGCGGCTGGCCGAAGAACTCCAGGTTCCCATTTTGCAACCAGATGAACTTGAGCAATTGCGGGCGGCGACTGAGCGTGTCCGCGTCAGCGACGCGGTCAGCAGCTACATCGTAAATCTGGTTCGTCAAACCCGGCAGCACGCGGCGGTTTGGGTTGGTGCCGGGCCGCGGGGAACGGTGGCCTTGCTGTCGGCATCGCGGGCGCTGGCTGCCCTCGAAGAGCGCGATTTTGTACTTCCTGAGGACGTAAAAACGTTGGCTATACCCGTACTCGAACATCGCATCCTGCTGCGACCGGATTTCGAAATGGAAGGTGTCGAGATTCGTGAGGTAATCAACGCTGTGTTGGAGACCGTGGAAGTGCCGCGGTAACGCGAAACTCATGCTAAGAGCTGCGGAATCCGATGGCGAAAGTGCAGCCGTGCCCACACATTCGGATCCACGTGTGAGCAAAAAGTCTTCGCGCCGCATCGCACTTCGTCCGGCAGGAACTCAGTTAGCTCCAGAGGTGTTGCTGGCGAGCGTGCTGGGATTGCTAGCCTTCGTGGCGTCAATTGCGCCGTGGCTGCCACACGGATGGCTCTGGTTTGAGCTCATCGGCGTGGGGCTTACGTTGCTGGTGTGCTGGGATGCACTCGCACTGTGGCTCACTCGCCAGGAAGGCGCACCAGTTCTTCTGTTGGGAGAAAAAGGTCTTCGCGGACGCGAAGGACAAACTATTCAGGTCTCGTTCGCTCTCACTGGTTCAAGTCCGCGGCCACCTTTTCGTGAAGTTCGCCTAGGGATCATGCCGGCAACACAAGAGAGCCAGGCCGCTGTCGGAATGCAACGAGAGCCTCAGCGGCTAAAACTTGAGCAGTCAAATTCCGCCGAGGGAGTTCCACCGGCGAACGCAGCCCCTTCCGAACTCTGGCCATGGAACGCGGAGATCGCATTACTTCGGCGCGGGCTATGGCCTGGCCCGCGGATCGGAATCGAACGATCTTCGCGACTCCGAATCTGGCGCTTGCGGCAGTGGTTTGACGTGCCCGAACCTTTGCGAAT
>CAYZHX010000084.1:0-2794 GCA_964476905.1 uncultured Terriglobales bacterium | reverse complement strand
TGCTTGATCCCGCCGCAGATGCTCAGAAGAATTCCTCACACGCTCGCGCTCCGCGACGGCTGCTCGATCTGGTTGTGGAGACTGCGCTGGTGGGCGCGAGCGTTGCGCTTGAACTCGGCGATGAGTTCGGCCTGGTCACGTTCGCCGATGAGGCGAAGTGCTGGTTGCGAGCAGGCAACGGTCAATCCCACTTTCATCAGTTTAGGGAGCGGCTACTTAATATTGAGCCCCTGCCGACGACGGCCGATTACGAAGCCCTGTTCGGTGAAATACGGCTACGGCTGCGGCGGCGTGCCTACCTGGTTGTGCTGGCGGATTTGGCGGAGCGCTCGGTTGGAGACTCGTTTCGCCGAGGCGTCGGCCTAGTGGGTTCCGTGCATGCGCTTTTAATTACCAGCATATTGCCGAGCCATGCGCGCCCGGCATTTTCGCCAATGGAAGAGTTGCACACAGAAGAAGATGTGTATGCGGCGCTCGCAGGTGAAAAAGAGAATCGACGCCTGAGCGCCTTTGCGCGGCAACTGCGCAAAATGGACGTGCAGCTTCGCTATATGCCCCCGCGGATGTTCCTGCGGACAGCATTGGAAGGTTATCTTGAAAGCAAGCGGGAGCAACGACTGTGATTTTGAATCTCCAACGATTTCAGGCACAGGCCCGGCCGCGCTGGAAAGACCTCGAGTCACTCTTGGGCGTGCTCGAAAATCGACCAGACCGCCGCCTGAATGCTGGCGAAGCGCAGCAACTGCAAGAGCTTTACGCGGGGGCGGCAACGGATTTGAATCGCGTCACGCACGGCGCGTTGGCGCCCGAGCTGAGGCAGTACCTTGAGCGACTGGTGGCCCGTGCCTATGCGGAGCTTTACTACGCACCACCGAGACGCTCTGAAATGTGGCAGCCGCGCCGATGGTTAAGGATTTTCACGGCGTTTCCGGAATCTTTTCGGCGGCAGTCCCGCTATTTTGCCCTCGCTCTGTTGGTGACGGTTCTGGGTTGTACGTTGGGGGGATTCGCGGTTCGCTATGATCCCGCTTCCATCGACGTCCTGCTTCCGGCCGATTACCTGCGCAATCCCGGCCAGCGCGTGCATGAAGAGGAGCAAGGCCGGGGGCACATGAATGCACAGACCGAAGCAGCATTTTCGGCGCAGCTGATCAAGCACAACATCGAGGTTGCCCTCCTCACAGCGGCGCTGGGCGTAACCTTCGGCATTGGGACGGCACTCCTGCTGTTTGAAAATGGCGTACTCCTCGGGGCCGTAGCGGTTCATTACACACGGCAAGGCTTTGGACTGTTCATGACGGCGTGGCTTTTGCCGCACGGTGTTTTTGAAATTCCATCCATATTGATCGCAGGGCAAGCTGGGTTTTACTTGGCGCGCTTGCTGTTGCGCCGGCGCGAGGATCGCAATGTTCGAGAAGCGATACGCGAATGGCTAGTATTGGTCGCGGGATTGGCGATGATGCTGGTGTGGGCCGGGATCATGGAGGCCTTTTTTTCGCAACACCACGCGCCCACTTTGCCATACGGATTTAAGGTTGCGATTGCCGCTGCCGAATTCCTGCTGCTGACGATCTATCTGCTGCTGATCGGAAGAAGAGAGCCTCTTGCCGAAGTGGGTTCGAGAACAAATGACAGATAATCGCTCAACCTGCGCCTCGACTGCCATCGAACTGACCATCCAGACGCCGGAAGGTGTGCTCTTTCGATTGCCCTTGGCCGGTCCGGCATCCCGGCTCTATGCCATGTTGCTCGACATGGTAATCGTGCTCGGGATCGTGAACGGAATCGCGCTGCTCGTCCACTCAATTTTCGCCAAAGCGCCGGGATTTGGGGTAATGGCAATCACCCTGGCGGAATTCGCGATTGGATTTGCCTATGGCGCGTTGTTTGAAGGTTTTTGGAACGGCCAGACGATTGGAAAACGCCTGTTCCATTTGCGCGTAATCGACCAGACCGGGCTCCCGTTGCGGGTCGAACAGGCGTTGGTACGGAACCTGATGCGCGTCTTTGATGCCCTGCCATTCGCCTATCTGGTTGGAGCAATTTCCGTACTGAGTACGCCTCTTCTGCAGCGCTTCGGCGATCAGGTTGCTGGCACTCTGGTTGTGCGGCAGACGCCGCTCGCGCTACCCGGAGAGGAATTCTGGACGCGGCAGAAATACAACTCCTTCACGGAGTACCCCGCAATCGCGATGCATCTACGCCGCGCAGCAACACCGCAACTGGCCAGTCTGATTCAAGATGTGCTACGCCGTCGCAGCGAACTGGCGCCCTACGCAAGGCGGGAAATTTATCGCGAGTTATCCGCGTATCTGCAGAGCGAAATTTCTCCTTTTCCTGACGAATTGGTTGAGAGGCTCAGCGACGAGCAGTACTTGATCAATGCCGCCGGCATACTGTTCGCAGAGCAACGAGCGTCGGCGATTCAGCCATGAGGATCGTTTGAAGGCCGTCGCCCATTTCTCCGCTGCAGTCGCGTATCAGAAACGCAAACGGCCTGTAAATGTGCCGTTGTGCTGCATTTCTGAAACGTGTTGAGAGGCGGCCGATGCAGGCCCATGGCGGGCTCACTTCGTGCCGATGAGGTTGAGGAATACGCCTTTGTGGTTGTACTTGAGATCCGTCAGGTCGTCGGAGAAATCGGTGAAGTTGTAGCCCACGCCGACCTTCAGGTCCTTGCCAATGCGATGGTAGATCGTGGCCAGTGCGCCGCGTCGCTGTTGATTGATATCCGGCAAGCCAAGCGTTCGCACTTCGGCCAGGCTCTCCCATTGCTTGAGGAACCGCCATTCCA
>CAYZHX010000083.1:0-17226 GCA_964476905.1 uncultured Terriglobales bacterium | reverse complement strand
CCATCCCCACCGAGTTTCCGCTTACACAGCCCCACAATGAGGTTCACGGAGAGCGTCGCAGTCGCGAAGAGTCCAGCGTCTCATCAGTTCCCGAGCTTGAGCTTACCGCTGCAGCCCCGGTTCCGGATATGCCCGTCCCGAATGAACCAGGACTGCAGCTGACGCGCCAATCAGTCAACTCCTCGGCGGAAATTCTTCCTGATCCGGCACTCGAGACTGATCCGCATCGCTCCACCATGGATTTCCCCACTCGCTTCGGTACCAGTGAAGCCGAGCTAGCGAATCAGTTTCTCGAATCCTTGCAGCATCCGACCGACAACACTGCTGCTCCTGTGGACGAGTTCGAGGCTCGCCTGAATGCGGCGATGGAGTCGTATGAGACAACGTCACTCGAATTGCCGAGCGATTCCGGAAGTCCAAATGCCGACCTGCTGAAAACGGCTTCCCATTTCGAGACAAACGAAGTCCCGGCGGCAGACGGCTTCGAGGCGCAGGTCAACGCCGCAATGCACAGCTTCGACGCACCGAGCCCAATCCAGCAGCAGGAAACAGCTCCGGAAATTGTTGCGGAACCAACTCTGGAAATCGAGCCCGAGCCGGTTGCCGAAATTCACTCCGGCTTTCAGAGTGCGCCTGTGATCGAAATGCCGGTGCGCCACTTTGAGCCGCACAACAGCGGCATCGCTCCGACCGTCTCAGCATCAGAGACGCCGGAACCGGAAACCGCGGAAATCGAGATCATTGCTCCTGAGACCGATGACGCTGTGATCCAGCAGATGCGCGAAGGTTTATCACATCATCCAGTGGAGACTCCGCACATCGAAGTTCCGGAGTCTGCTCCGATGGCGATGGCAGCTTCCGCCAGCGCCGTCACGCCGAGCGCAAGTCCGTCACTGGCGCAGGATGCAGAGGCCGAAATCGGACGCGCAATGGCCGCCGCCATCGGTCGCGAGAGTTCATCGGCTCAACCAGAATCGCCGATGACTCCGTCAGAATCCGCGGCTCCTGGTCGGGATGCCAACCATCTGGCGGGCGCTGTGGAGTCGGTGATGAAACGAGAATTGCCGAATCTGATCTGGAAGATCATGGCCGAACTCGATCTTCGCAAGCGCAGTTAAGTTTCAATCCTCCACCCCGGGCCTTTGCTGCCTGATCCCTGCCTTATGTCCAAATCAACTGCAGCTGCGTTCTTCCTGTGCTGTGAACCCTCGGTCTGCAAGTCAGCTTTATGATCGAGCGGCTGTCTACTTACATCCCTCCTTTTTTCAGAGCATCGCATCTCAGCGGATAAGCACTGTTTCCCTGTTCAACTGACATTTCAGAGGTGGTTATGAAGATCAGAGTGTTCGCTCTCTGTGTAATGCTCTGCGCCTTTGCTGCCGCGCAGGTACCGAATCCGACGTCGCAACCGCCGTCCGATCAAAACAACAACAACGGTTACGCCGAAGGCACCACTACAAATCAAAGCGGCGAAACGGTGCCGCTGTTCAAAGTGCAGGTCGTGAGCCGCACGATCGAGGCCGTCAATTACCGGCATCTCGGTGGCGAGACAAAAGTGGGAATGGTAGGCACTACGCTCATGCCTCAGGCCAAAGGTGACGCCCACGTTGATAGCCGTCATGGTCGCGTAGTGATCGGCGCCAAGATGGACAAGCTCGGTGATCCGACCCAATTTGGTGCTGAATATCTGACTTACGTGCTCTGGGCGATTACGCCGGAAGGCCGAGCGCAGAACTTGGGAGAGCTGCCGATGAAAGGTGATCACGCGCAGCTCGATGTAACTACCGGCCTGCAGACTTTCGGATTGATTGTCACTGCCGAGCCTTATTTCGCAGTTACCACCCCGAGCGATGTCGTCGTGATGGAAAACAAAATCCTGCCGGACACGAAAGGACAGATCGAAGAAGTCACGGCGAAATACGAGCTATTGCCGCGCGGCCAGTACATTAAAACCGAAAATGCAAGCGCTCTGAAGCCGCTGGTCGAAGACGAAAACCAAGATCACCACAAAGTTCCGCTTGGATTGCTGGAGGCTCGCAACGCGCTCCGTCTGGCAGAAGCTGCCGGAGCCGATCAGTACGCGGCTGACTCGATTGCCAAGGCTCAAGCATCGCTCGATCGCGCCGAAGATTACTATCATCGCAAGCAGTGGAAGCCGGTGGAAACGGCAGCGCGCGACGCTGCCCAGAATGCCGAGGACGCGCGGGTGATCACGCTGCGTCGTCGCGAGCAGGAGTCCGTAGCACAAGCGCAGGAGCGCGAGCGCCAGCGGGTGGAAGAAGCTCGGGCTCGTGCCGCCGAAGCTGAAGCTCAACGGCAGCACGCCGAGGCTCAGCGGCAGAAAGAAGCTGAGCAGCGCGCCCAAGCTGAACAGGATCTCCAGGCCGCGCAGCAAGCGCGCCAACAGGCCGAGCAAGCGCAGCAGCAAGCTGACCAGGCACGGCGAGCGGCGCTGCAGGCGCAGCAGGACGCTGAGCAACAGCGCCAGGCGGCCGAACAGCAGCGACTCGCTGCCGAGCAACAGGCCCAGCAGGCTCAACAGCAAGCCCAGCAAGCGCAGCTTCAGGCACAGCAGGCCGAGCAGCAGAAAGAACAGCTGCGGCAACGGTTGCAGCAGCAGCTCAACTCGATTTTGCAAACACGCGACAGCGCTCGTGGTCTGATCGTGAACATGTCCGACGTGCTGTTTGATCTGAACAAGTACACGCTCAAGCCTGGAGCTCGTGAAAAGTTGGCTAAAGTAGCAGGAATTCTGCTGGCGTATCCCGATCTGAAAGTGCAGGTCGAAGGCTACACCGACAGCACCGGTACCCCGGACTACAACCAGCAGCTTTCGGAACGACGTGCGATGACGGTGCGCGACTACCTCGTTGGGCAGGGCATTAACCTGAACAATGTGACCGCACAGGGATTCGGACAAAACGATCCCGTCGCAACCAATGCGACCGCCTCCGGACGCCAGCAAAATCGCCGCGTGCAGATGGTCGTCTCTGGTGAACCGATCGGAAATGTAGCGTCGGCGCAAGGCATGTCGTCGAGCCCAGCCGACCAGCAGCAGTCGCAAAACGAGCAGTATCAGAACCAGCAGCAGCCGGCCGCCACTCAGCCAGCTCAGCAAATGCAGCCGATGCAAACACAACCGCAGATGCCCCAACAGGAGCAATCGAGCGTTCCACGGTAACCCGCAGATCACGAACGAGGCCGGCGAAGTTCGCCGGCCTTTCTTCTGCTATACGTGCCTGAATAGCACCACTCTGCTGGTTAGTGGTATCCGACAGTGGTTGCGGCCTGTGATAAGGCAGCAGCATTCATGCGCATTTGCAAGTAATGCAGTTGGGGATGTCAACATTTTGTAAGCCTGGTTATGTGAACCTACCATCCTGAACTCCCTGGTGACATTGTCTATGGCGCAACTTCGCCAAGATGCTGACGCAAGGGCGCTGCGCTCGCATTGCGTGTGACTAACCGAAAATAGCGGGAGGGAGCTGGAAAAAACTTGCGCCTTTGCTCTTAACCCTCGCATCCGATGCTAAAGTTGACATCCCGGACCCTGTCCGGTAGGGTATTTCACAAATGAATCCTCTCTGCATCACGAGCATGTGTTGTTGTCGGGTTTGTGTGTGCTTGTGTGTGGAGGTGCATTCCTAGACTTTCCTTGTAGTCCCCGATAAGTCTCAAAGAAGCCCATCCACATCGGATGGGCTTTTTATTTCCCACAATTGCGGCGGCCGAGATGCAACGGCCAAGGAGATCATGGCAGAGGCAGCACAAGTGAAAGAGACCAAGGCGCAGAAAGTCGAGCGCCTGAAGCGCGAGCTGAATCCGTGGGAGCACGTCGAGCAGATTCGGCAATTCGCGCGCGAAGGACGCGGCTCCATTCCTCCAGAGTGGGCCAGCGTGTACTTCAAGTGGTGGGGCATCTACACGCAGGGCGACGGTGTGGGCGCCGTCGGCGGCAAGGGCGGTGAAGGACTCGCGACCGAGTACTTCATGATGCGCATCGGCCTGCCCAACGGCATCGCCACTTCGAAGCAATTGCGCGCCATCGCTGCAGTCTCGCAAAAACATGCACGCAATCTGGCTGACATCACCGTTCGGCAAAACATCCAGCTCCATTGGCTAACTGTGCAAGGATTGGTCGAAACTATGGATGCGCTCGCGGCCGTTGGCCTCGGTCCGAAGGGTGCGTGCGGCGATGTTGTACGCAACGTTACAGGATGCCCGCTGGCTGGAGTCGCCGGCGACGAATTCATCGATGCTTCTCCCATTGCTCGCGGAATCGCACACGAGCTCTCCGGCAATCCCGAGTTCTACAACCTACCCCGCAAGTTCAAGATCACTGCCACAGGATGCCGGAGCTGGTGCTCGTTTCCGGAGATCAACGATGTCGCTCTCACGGCTACGGAGCGGAACCGTTTTGGGAATAAAGAGACTGGCTTTTCACTGCGCGTCGGCGGTGGACTCTCGTCCGATCCGCACTTGGGTGTGCGCCTGAATTGCTTCATTCCTTTCGATCACGCGATCACAGTCGTGCGCGCCGTGACCGAGGTATTTCGGGAGCAATCGTCTCTGCGTGAAAATCGCGAGCGGGCGCGGTTGAAGCATCTGTTCCTGCGCGAAGGATGGGACGCCGCTCGCTTTCTTTCCGAAGTCGAAGCGCGCCTTGGTTACAAGCTCGATCCCGCTGAAGAGGAGCGCATTCCTTCTGATATCTACCGCGATCACGTAGGCATTCATCCGCAGAAGCAGCCAGGGCTCGCTTATGTGGGAGCTTCGGTGTTGCGTGGCCGTGTGAGCGGCGATCAGCTCGCACAGGTCGCCGAACTCTCCGAGAGCTTCGGTACCGGCGAGATTCGCACCACGACGATGCAAAACTTCATCATCGTCAATGTGCCTCGGAGCCGCACGGCGGAGCTGGCGTACGAACTGGAGCAGATCGATTTACATGTCGAAGGCACGCCGTTCTGGCGCGGAGCTATCGCCTGCACCGGAACGGAGTTCTGCAAGCTGGCAATTACAGAAACCAAAGGCTTCATGCGCTGGCTCGTTGACGAGATGGAGACGCGTCTTCCCGAATTTGATCAGCAGTTGAAACTGCACGTGACCGGATGCCCAAACAGCTGCGGTCAGCACTGGATCGCCGACATCGGCCTTGAAGGCAAAAAGATCAAGCACAACGGCAAGCTGGTCGATGCCTACTACTTCTGCGCAGGTGGATCGGTGGGCGCGTGGGCCAGAACAGGAAGACCGGTAGGCTACCGGGCTCCTGCAACGGAAGTGCCAGACGCCCTCGAGCGTCTGCTGCGCACCTACCTATCGACGCGTGAACATGAAGAGAATCTGCGCGCCTGGTTTGCGCGCCACAGTGATTTAGAGTTGCGCGAGTTTCTCGCTGGGACGGAGCTGGCTGCGGTCGAGCGCGATCTGCCCACACAGCGCGTTCCCCAGGGAGCCGAGTAAGTGAACCTGTTCCCCATCTTCCTCAAGCTCGAAGGGCGGCGCTGCCTGGTTGTCGGCGCGGGAGCTGTCGGCACGCAGAAAATCGCGGGCCTGCTTGAGGCTGGCGCGGATGTGGTTGTAGTAGATCCTTCGCCGATAGTATCGTTTCGGCAAACGTTTGCCGCTCGTGTCACCTGGCAGCAGCGCAATTATCTGTCTGCCGATCTGGATGGAGCCTACCTTGTCATCGTCGCCACGTCAGACGAAGCTCTCAATCGCCAGATTTACGAAGAAGCGCAACGGCGCGGCATTCTGGCCAACGTCGTAGATGTTCCGCCGCTGTGCGACTTCTACTATCCGGCGGTTGTGCGTCGAGGATCGTTGATCGTAGCTGTTTCTTCGCAAGGCGAGAGCCCGCATTTGGCGCAGCGGGTTCGTGACGAGATTAGCGAAGTGCTTCCGGAGGAGCTCGCGAGCGCGGTGGAACACATTGGCGAGGAGCGCCGCCGCATATTGCGCGAGCATCAGCCAGGGTCTGAGCGGTTGCAGCTTTTGCGCGACCTGGTCTATCCGCGAGGAGCCCGCCCATGAGCCTGCAAGCTCAAGGCAAAGTATTTCTCGTCGGCGCCGGGCCCGGCGATCCCGAACTGCTTACGCTGAAAGCTCTTCGCGTGCTGCGCGATGCTGACGTGGTGCTGCACGATGATCTGATCAGTCACGAGATTCTCGCCCTTGTTCCTGCGACCGCGCTCAAGGTCTCAGTCGGAAAGCGCTGCGGCGCAGCCCGTGTCTCGCAGGAAGAAACTAACGCGATGCTCGTCGCCTATGCGGAAGCGGGACGCGCAGTCGTGCGTCTTAAATCGGGAGACCCGATGCTCTTCGGACGCGCAGGCGAGGAAATCGACGCTCTCCGCCGAGCGGGAATTGAGTTTGAGAGTGTTCCGGGCATCAGCACCGCATTCGCCGCAGCCGCCGCGCTCGAAACATCGCTCACTGATCGGCGTAAAGCCTCTCGCGTTGTTTTCAGCACCGGACATCGCGCCCAGCCAGGAGCAAGCGAAGGCACGACGCAGGTGATCTACATGCCGGGACCTGATTACTTGGCAATCGTTCGCCGCCTGCTCCAGGAAGGGTTTGAGGCGGAAACGCCTTGCGCGGTCGTTTCTGCAGTCTCGCGCGAAGCGCAAACCACGATTCGCACTACGCTCGGCTCGCTTCCCAATATGGGAGGACTGCCTGCACCGTCGATCCTGCTTGTCGGCGATGTCTTCGCCGAGGCCTCCGAAACGGTTCTGCAGGACGGAGCGAATCTGCGGCTCCCCTCAGAAGTCATTTTCGGAAGCTAAGGCCGAACCGAGAGCTCCGCTGCGCCCACTCCTCCCTCCGATTACAATGGCAACTGGCATGACATCCACGCTTCCCATTGGTTTCACTTGAAGCTAGTTTCCTGACGCCCGGGTTGTCGTCAACCACTCACCGCTTAAGTTCAGGAAAGGGAAGAAATCATGCAAGCCTTTGCGCGAGTACTGCTCGCCATCTTGTCTCTCGTTGCGTGTGCATCTGCACAGGCTACTGCGCCACAGCGTCACTTCACGTTTCATTACAGCTTCACAGTCCGCAACGTAACTGCAGGACAGCCGCTCCGGATCTGGATGCCTCTAGCACATTCCGATCTATTCCAGGATGTGAAGGTGATCTCGGAAAAAGGCGATCTGCCCCTCAAACACGCGCGTGAGCAAGAGTATCGCGACGAGATGCTGTACGCCGAGACTCCCAATCCGAACAAATCCGAGTATGCATTTGAGGTTGTTTACGACGTCGTGCGACGCGAAAGTTCAGCGCATCGCGCCGGAGCGTTGCGGTTGGCGCAGCAAAAGCGGCTGCTCTCTCCCGACAAACTGGTGCCGACGAGCGGATTGCCTGCCGATCTTGCCGCGAAGGAAGTAGCGTCAATCTCCGGCGGTGACTATGCGAAAGCTCGCGCCCTTTATGAATACGTGCTGGCGAACATGCGATACGACAAGAGCGGTACGGGATGGGGACACGGCGATACGCTTTACGCCTGCAATGCCAAGCACGGAAACTGCACGGACTTTCACTCCTTGTTTATTTCAATGGCCCGTTCACAGAAGATACCTGCCCGTTTTGAAATTGGCTTTCCCATTCCCACAGACAAGCACTCCGGCGAAATTCCCGGATACCACTGCTGGGCCGACTTCTACACAAGCGACCACGGCTGGGTACCGGTGGATATCTCAGAAGCGTGGAAACATCCGGATCAGCGCGAGTTCTTTTTCGGGCATTGGGACGACAATCGCATCCAGTTCAGCGTGGGACGTGACGTGACACTCAGTCCCAAACAAGACGGAGGAGCGCTGAATTACTTTGTCTATCCCTACATCGAGGTGAATCACCAGGAGCACGCCAACGTTTCAACGCATTTTGCGTTCGAAGACGTGAATGCCGCACCTGTGAACCGTGCAGCGATTACGGGTCGTTAGTACGCCGAGGGTTTTGGCTTGCTCTGCATGGAGTGCAAATCTTTCTCTAACCTAGCCGTTTTCGACGCGTGCTTTGATATGCGCGTACGCGATATTGATGAGCCTGCGTAATGCGGCGCGGTTTGTGGCAGCTCCCGGTCTTAGCTTCACATGGCGCATGAACCTGCCCGTGCCTTCCAACATCCTTGTCGGATCGGGCAGAGATGCGCCATGAAAGAACCCCACGTTTACGTGGGAAGTGAATACATTGACATAGCCGAAGGGAACATCTCCCAAGCAAGCGACGGGACAGCCATCATGCAAGAGCTCCCGGACTTCATCTCCGCATTTTCGCATCACCTCATACCACTCGCGCGCAATGGCTCCCAATTCACCGGAATGCGCTTTCATCCACGCGTCAATGGCAGGATCCCGCTCGACAGCGCCGTTAAATCGGAGCAATCCCGTTCTCATCATCGCTGGACCCTCGAGGTTGTCAACTTTTCTAAAAGAACGTCTCCACAATTTCGACGACGCGATAGGAATTATCGACGATGGAGAGGTAACGCCATTTATCGAAGGTGAGACATGGATGCGAGATGTCGAAGGCAATCATGTCGCCGACCTGAATATCGGCGCTTTCTTCGATTTGTAGAAATGCGTGCTGATCCATGATGCGCGTCAGAGCCCACCCTGTTGGAGCCGTGACCGGGTCTGGCCATCCGGTGCGATAGTGAAGCGTAGGCGTCGGCAAACCTGCATCGAAGGCAACGTCACGCTTGCCCATGCCGATGATTGCCAGGTTCCGTTCTGGAATTGATTGGACGTATGCCCAAACCTGCAGCGCGGGTTCCAGAGCAGGCTGCATCTGCTTCGCTACTAAATTCTGACTGAGGATTCTTTCCTGTGCACTGCGATAGGCACCTAGATCGTGGCTAATGTAGCAGCCGGGCCGAAGAACTACCTCAGTTGGTGCTCCAACGTCGGGGCTGCTGAACAAGTCGGCGACGACGTCATACCATGAGGAGCCCGCGCCTGAGAGAATCACCGGTTCTCGCTGAAAACGCCTGCCCCGCACAAGCTCACGAGCTGTGTCGAGCGCCTGGTGCAGGTAACTTCGGATTGCGAGTTCATCCCTGAGGACGCCTTCGTAAATCTCCAGTCCGCTGAGAACCAACGTCTTTGGCCAACGCGACAGAGCCTCGAGCACGGAGTTGAGCTGCTCCCGATTTCGAACTCCAGTACGGCCACCTTCCACGCCTAATTCAACCAGCACGTTGAGGGAGACGCCTCGCTCGCGAAAGAACGCGCCCAGTTGATTTGTGTTGACCGCAGAATCGACCAGGCAATAAAACTCGAACTCAGCGTCTTCGACCATTGACGCGACGGTTGCCATGTTTTGTCTTCCGACGAGCTGATTTGCCATCAGTACGCGTCGGATTCCGTGCTTATAGGCGACGCGCGACTGCTGAGCCGTCGCCAACGTGATGCCCCATGCTCCGGCATCCACTTGGCGTTGGAAGAGCCTCGGCGCCATGGTCGTCTTGCCATGAGGCGCCAGCTTTGCACCATACGCCCCCGCGAATGCCTGCATCCATTTCAGATTGTGATCGAGTTTCTCCGCGGAGATGACGGCGGCAGGAAGAGTGAGATCTTCCTTCAGCAAGTTCCATCCCAATTTGGCAACATCTTCGAGCGACAAGTCACGACTGAGTAGGCCGATGCCTTTGTTCAGTGGAGTGAGTGCTTCTTTCGTCGTCTGCGGGAATACTGCTTCCCCTAGTTTCGGCGGATTCATGGCGGCAGACCTGAACGCTAAGGTACATCATTCTGGGCGCAAGGAATCAGGCCGAAATCGTTCCAGCCGTTAAGGGACGGAATAATGCGCAACTCCCCAACACTACAAACGTCTAAAATAGTAGGCATGCGCACAGGACTTGTAGTGCTGACGCTCTCGCTAGCGGTTTCAGCAGTTCCGCTGAACGCACAGCGGGCTATGAGTCCAGAGTTGCGCGGCATTCCCGCATCGGTAACTTCTCCCAGAGCCGATGGCACGCTCCGAGGTATACCGGGTAGCGTCACTGATCCACGCGCCGCGTTCGGTTTTCGCGGCAGCGTCTCATTTGGAAATGTGCGGCCAGTCGCACCCTTGCACCATCGCCGTCCAGTGCCGATCGTTGTAGTTCCTTACGCGTATCCGTATGTCTACGATTATGCTGCGTATGAGGAACCTCAGCCCGCCACCCAGACGGTGCAGCCGCAAGTCATCATAATCAAGGACGAGACGACGCACTCCGACGAGGCCTCGCGTTACGGAGAGCACTCCTTTGAGGATCGTGAACCTGCGCACGAAGAGGCGGTGCAACCCAATCCCGCGCCGATCCAGCAGCCCCAAGATGCCGGACCGCCGACTACTTTGGTGTATCGGGACGGAGTCAAGGCCCAGCTGCGCAATTACGCGATTGTCGGCTCAGACCTTCTCGATCTGACGAACAGTCCCGTGATCAGGAGGATCCCGCTGGCGTCACTCGATCTGGACGCTACCCGCCGCGAGAACGAACAGAACGGCGTGGACTTCCGTCTGCCATAGATTGTGACCTTTTTTGTCATTCCGAACCGCTGGGTTTTGGCGGTGAGGAATCGCTATGATCTTCCAGGCACTTTCGGCAGCGACCGATTACTTCTCCTACAGCATTGTTTTGGCGCCTTGGTAGGCGGCTGACGAGATTTGATTAGTTGGTTAGGGATTCCGCCAACATCAGGCGGTTCGAAATGACAAGAACGAAAGCGGATTTACCTTCCTGCGCCGGTCGCCAACTTCTTAACCATGGCTAGCACCAGCTTGCGATCGCTGTCGTTCAGATTGCTGGAGTAGCGGCGGAATTGGGCGAGGAACTTCACTTCGTCTTCTGTCCACTGGGGAAGATCCTTGCCGTTCTTGGACGGGGCGTGGCGGTCGGCAAAGAAGTGTGCCAGCGGAAGATCCATGGCCGAAGCGATTTTGGCCAGCGTGTCGAGAGATGGGATCGTGTGCCCGTTCTCGACGCGTGACAGATAACAGCGAAGCAACCCAGTACGTTTTTCGATATCCCCCTGCGACATGCCCTTTTGCAGTCGATAGTTGCGGATCGTCTCACCGATGTTCATTTTGGGTTTTCTCTCGGGGCAGCGTTCTGGGGTGCGAGCAGATAGTAACCAGAGTAGAACCTTTCTGCAAGTATAATTTTTGTCAGAAAGGTAAACGGCTGGTAGTTACGACAGTTTGATACGAAGCTAAGTTTGTCGAGCGTTTTGCCGAGTCGCCTGCCAGGCGCGAATGTCTAGTTCCAAGTACTTTGCTCCGGGAACAGGATTTTCGCGGTACGGAGCGATCTCGACGAAACCCAATTGCCGATACATCTCTACAGCCGTCGCCATTTCGCTGGGAACAGTATCGAGGCGCATGCGATGGTAGCCAATCGCAGCCGCGCATTTGAGAATGGCATCCACGAGTTTCCGGCCAAGACCGATGCCGCGAAACTGCGGACGCACGTAGAGGCGCTTCATTTCACACACGTCTAACTCGGCGAGAATTTCATCCTCCTCAGATGTACCTTTTCCATCCAACCTGTGCAGAGCGACGCATCCTGCAGGCTTGTCATCTACCAAAGCGAGCAGCAGCATTCCCGACCAAGGGGCGTATTCGCCCGGCAAGTCGGCCAGCTCCTGCTCGAAGCTTTGAAAACAGAGATTGAAGCTTAGTGATTCGGCGTACTCCTGAAAGAGATTGCGTACGGCTTCAATGCGAACAGGATTGTCCGCCGGCACGATCGCGACTCGTGGCTGATGAATGGTTTCGGCAGCAGCACTCATAACAACACCTGCATCTCCAACCCGCGACACACAAGAACGGCTTTATGTGCTCGCGATGCTTCCACAGCTACCCCATCAGCATTCCGCCGTTCACGTTCAGAACATGACCCGTGATGTATCCCGAATCGGGTGCGGCGAGAAAGCAGACTGCGTGCGCCACTTCCTGATCGGTACCCGCGCGTCCAAGCGGAATCGTTTTCGCCATGCTGTCGCGCAGCTCCTGGCTGAGCACCTCGGTCATAGCGGTTTCGATCCATCCTGGAGCCACAGCGTTCACGGTTATGTTTCGGGACGCAACTTCGCGAGCTACCGACATCGTAAGGCCGATCAGCCCGGCCTTGGAAGCTGAGTAGTTCGCCTGGCCGGTCTGGCCCATCTGTCCAAAGATGCTCGTGATATTGATGATCCGTCCCCAACGCTGCTTCAGCATCGAGCCAATCACGGCCTGAATGCAGAGATACGGACCGGTGAGATTCGTATCGAGCACGGCGTTCCAATCGGCGCGCTTCATGCGCATCATGAGTTGGTCGCGCGTAATGCCGGCGTTGTTTACCAGAATGTCGATCTTGCCGAAGCGGTCGAGCGCGGCCTTGGTACCGGACTTAATATGGTCTTCCTGCGCGACATCCATGGTGAAGCTTCCTGCTTCACCGCCGGCGGCCGCGATCTCGGCTTCGACTTGCTGGAGCTTGTCGCTGTTCCGCGCCGCGAGCGCTACCTTTGCCCCGTGCGCAGCAAGACGCAGAGCGCACGCTCGGCCGATGCCCTGCGACGCTCCCGTTACCAGTGCTACACGACCTTCGAGTGGTTTCATGTGATGGGTTTTGAAGAACCGAGAATTATAGAGGGATGCCTCTTGGCCTGCCGTTTCCGGAGACTTTGCCGAGGTCGTCTCGCCGTGAAGTCGGGATTACGGCGCTTCGATACTAAGTAAATCCAGCTACTCTGCTTCTTGATTCCACATGACTTACGGCGACTTCGCCTTAGGCACCTTAGCTCATTTCTACGAGTCAGTTGTTACGCAATTTAGACCTTCTGGCCGAGTGAGTCTGCTGAACTGGCCCGCTACTCTCGCCTTTTCCTCGGAGGCGAGATTTTGGTTCAGACTTCACGGTTCGGCACCCTCGTATGCGCTCTGATCGGATTGGCGCTCGTTACCGGCTGCGGCGGCGCAACTCCTAATAACTTGGCTTCATCGGGCACCACGACCTCCGCAAACGGATCGAGTTCGGGCTCAACCACGGCATCGACGCCGACTCCCACTCCGACCCCAACCCCCACCCCGACACCGACGCCTTCTCCGACACCAACTCCGATCGTGACCACTACGACCTTAACGGTGGAGACAGGGGCAAATACCAGTGCGGCGACGTCATTCGCCGCGCAGTCGAATGGCAATGAAGGACGATCGAACGTCAGCAAGGTGGACACGCGCACGCTGCTGTATCCAGGAGCAACGACGAAGATCTACGCACACTTCATGCCTTGGTTTGGGGATGGCAGCCACATCGACGTTGGATACACATCGAGTGATCCCAACCAAGTAAAACGTCAGGTGTCAGACGCGATCAGTCGCGGAATTTCCGGTTTTATCGAGGATTGGTATGGACCAAACAATTCCATGCCGAATGCGACGGCGTTCACGCTGAAGGCTGAGGCAGAGAGCCGAAATGGCGCATTCGTCTTCGCAATGATGGAAGATGCGGGAGCGTTGGACAAGTGCAACTCCACTCCGGGCTGCGACGTTACTGGACAGATCATTAGCGATCTCAAGTATGCCCATGACAATTTCGAGACCTCGCAAGCTTACATGACCATTGCCGGACGGCCAGCGGTCTTCTTTTTCGATCCGGAGCGTTTTGGGATGCTCGACTGGAATCTCATTGCATCTTCCGTACCGGGCAATCCGCTCTTCATTTTCCAGAACTCAGGCGCTTTCACCCATCCGCAAGCGAGCGGCGGATTTTCATGGGTGATGATCTCCGGCGACCCAAACGACTGGAGCCAGTCGTATCTCGACAATTTCTATTCCACTGGTCTCAGCCAACCACAAGGTCACACTTTTGGAGCCACTTGGAAGGGATTCAACGACACGCTGGCGAGCTGGGGCTCCCAGAGAATTGTGAACCAGAACTGCGGACAAACCTGGCTCAATACGTTTTCCGAAATCGGGAAATATTATTCAACGAATTCACAACTCGAATCACTGCAGCTCGTCACTTGGAACGACTACGAGGAAGCGACCGAGATCGAGACGGGAATCGATAACTGCATCAATGTGTCAGCATCAGTTTCGGGAACACAGCTTTCGTGGAGTCTCAGTGGCAATGGACAAGAAAACACCATCGATCACTACACGCCGTACATCTCCGTGGATGGCGAGAACTTGATGCCTCTTTCCGACGTTCCGGCCGGCACACACTCGCTGGATTTATCGAGCTATCACTTCGCCGCTGGAACCTACAAAGTGTACGTAGAGGCAGTGGGCAAACCCAGTATCAAGAATCAGATGTCGGGGGCGGCGAGCTTTGCGAGCAGCGGGAGTTAACTCAATATCTCGCCTGTTCGGGTGATTGTGGAACGAGTTTCCTTTCGCGCTCCCGTACAATCCCCTAAACCGTGTACGACGACAGCATGAGCCAGGATGACCTGCAGGAACTGCACGAGCATGCCGAGCACGCGCAGCATGACCGCGCACTGCTCCCAGTTAGTTTCAGCATGAGCGTGCTCGCAGTTCTCGTTGCAGTGGTCACCCTTCTTGGCCATCGCGCTCACACTGAAGAAGTCGTTGCCCAGATCAGAGCCACCGACACCTGGGCCGAATATCAAGCGGTGAACACGCGTCGCCACACTTATGAGGTCTTCGGAGAGTTCATCGAGATCACTCCCCCGAAGGATCCCATTGCGGCGCGGAAGATGCACGACAGCTTTCTTCACCAGAGCCAGACTTATGAGGATCGGCGCAAAGAGCTTCGTAGCGAAGCTGAGCACCTGGAGCAGGAAGTCCGGGACGAGGAGCGAAAAGCGAATCGCTTTGATTTCGGAGAGGCTCTCCTCGAAGTTGCCCTCGTAATCACATCCATTACTCTTCTCACCCGTCGCAGGCCATTTTGGTATTTCGGTACTGCCATTGGTGTCATCGGCATTATCGTGGCGGCGACGGGAACGCTCGTACGCTAGTCTCGTTGCGAGGAGCTGCTGTGAAGTTCATCACAGAGGCGCAAGCCGTTCAGGAAGCCCAACGAGCAGGTCAGGATCAATGACCAACCGTTTTTTCCCATACACCATCCAAAGTAGTGCTGCGATTAGCGGCATTCTGACAAGCATGAATGCTGAAGAACACCTATCAATTCCTGTTGCGTGCAATGGCACATTAGACGACCAGGCTGCTCCGCTTCCCCCGGCGTTGGTTGAAACCATGAAAATTGTCTTTCGCGAAACTCACGGGGCCGAAATGACACCGGAGGACCGTGAGTTTCTAGGCATCGCCGATCAGTGAAAAAGAAAAAAGCCGATGGAAGCACAGCCGCGCCTGCGATGGAAGGTTCTGACCATCGACGCGATCAGCGTCTAAACAGCGCGATTGAGAGGGTGTTTCGGCTCACTCACTGTCGGGAAATGACGACCAAGGAACGCCGTGAGTTCGGCCTAAACAACTTCAACTCGAATCACAAACAAACGAGCACTTCAAAAAAACGCCGTGTGCGATCTCCGAAACTCGAGTCGGAGCTATCCTGAGAGTCTTCTGAGCCCAGTCCTCGTCTTCGTTTGCTAACATCGATTCGTGGCTTCTTCCACCAAAGTTCGCGTTCGATTCGCGCCTTCCCCGACCGGTTTGCTGCACGTTGGCAATGCCCGCACTGCACTTTTTAATTGGCTGTTTGCGCGACAGAAAAAGGGTGTACATGTTCTGCGAATCGAAGACACTGATGTTGAGCGCAGTGAGGACCGTTTTGAAACTCAACTTATGGATGATCTGCGCTGGCTCGGACTCGATTGGGACGAAGGACCGGATGTCGGCGGCCACTTCGGACCATATCGCCAGAGCGACCGAATGGAGATCTATCGGCGCTATGCCGAGCGCTTGCTCGAGGAAGGTAAGGCTTATCTGTGTTTTTGTACTGCTGAGGAGCTGGATCGAGAGCGTCGCGAAGCCGCCGAGAAACATCTGCCTCAGGTGTACTCAGGAAAGTGTCGGCAATGCGATCCTGCCGAAGCGAAGCGGCGACGCGAGAGCGCCGAGCCTGCTGCCATCCGCCTCAGAATTCCAGAGCATCCGATCCATTTTCACGACATCGTCCGAGGTGACGTGACGTTCGACAACGAATCCGTCAGTGATCCAATTATCGTACGTTCCTCCGGCGTGCCGGTTTATAACTATGTGGTAGTAATCGACGATGCCGAAATGAAAATCACGCACGTGATCCGTGGGGACGATCATCTGTCGAACACTCCCAAACAAGTAGCGCTCTACGAAGCGCTGGGATTCCCAGTTCCTGAATTCGCGCACTTGTCCACGATTCTTGGGCCCGATCGCGAGCGATTGTCGAAGCGGCACGGCGCGACTTCGATTTCGCAATTCCGTGAGATGGGAATCTTGCCGGAAGCGCTGGTGAATTACTTAGCTTTGCTCGGATGGGCTCCCAGTGGAGGCACGCGCGAGACATTTACGCCGAAGGAACTGATCAAGGAATTTTCGCTCGAGCGAGTAACACCCTCGCCTGCCGTTTTCGATTTCGAGAAGCTCTACTGGCTCAATCGTCACTACATCAAGGCGGCGGATCCGCAGCGCATCCTCGCGCTGGCGCTTCCATATTTTGCCAACTCGGGACTTGCTCCCACCGATGATTCTGAGGTGCGCTCATGGCTCGAGAAGGTGATTGCCTTGCTCGTGCCGTACGTCGATCGTCTGGACCAACTCACGGACAAAACCAAGGTGTTCTTCGAGTACGACGCTCATCGCGCAGTCTCTGCCGAGGATAATCAGGCGCTATTGACTTCCTACATTGGTGGAAAAGTGATTTCCGCATTCCAGGCGGCCGTGCACACAAGCAGCAATGGCTTCACCGCCGAGAGCTTCAAAGCAGTTATCAATAGCGTAAAGGACGAGACTGGAGCCAAGGGTAAAGAGCTCTTTCATCCGATCCGCATCGTGATCACCGGCTCGCACTCCGGACCGGACTTCGATCGCGTGATCCCTCTAATCGAGGCTGGCAGCCGACTCCAGTTGCCGCGGCACGTCTTGAGCGTGCGGGAACGGACCGAAGCCTTCGAGAAGGCTTGGATTCGATAACTCCGCTGCTGCCATGCTTGAGAGCGGCACGCACCAGTCACATCATGACAAATGTTCCCTTTGCGTTCCTGTTCGACTCCAGCGCATCGCAGGAGTGCCCCCAACTCATCTCATTCAACCTAGTAGGACCGAATTCGCTTGAATTCCTGTTGCATTCCCTGC
>CAYZHX010000082.1:16152-17378 GCA_964476905.1 uncultured Terriglobales bacterium | reverse complement strand
GGCGTACAAGCCGCACTGGGGCGAACATTTCGTCCGGATGAAGACCAGCAGGGCGCTGCCGGCGTGATCGTGCTCACGCATGGCCTATGGGAGCGATACTTCGCCTCAAATCCAAACGTGATCGGCCAGAACGTTTTGCTGAACGGCCAGGGATTCACTGTTATCGGTGTAATGCCGCGCGGATTCAAAGGCACAGCCGTACTCGGCGGTCCCGATCTCTGGGTGCCAATGGCGACGCACGATCAGGTGCTCGCTGGCGTGCTCAAAGAGATGTACAACGACCGGCGTTTCCTCAATTTCTTTGCCGTCGGTCGGCTAAAGCCCGGTGTCGCAGTCGATCAAGCGCGGGCCGAGCTGAACAACGTTGGCTCTCAACTTGAGCATGACTATCCCACTCCCAACAAAGGACGCAGCTTTACCGTTGTGCCTCTTCTCGAATCAACTCTGAATCCGAACGTTCAAGGCCAGGCAGAGCGCGCAGGCGAATTGATGATGGGAATCGTCGGCCTTGTGCTACTGATCGCTTGCGCCAACATCTCCAACCTGCTTCTAGCTCGAGCGGCAGGAAGAAAACGCGAGATTTCGATTCGGCTCGCAATCGGCGCTTCACGCGCGCGGATCATCACCCAACTTCTTACTGAAGCGATCCTGCTGGCGCTTGCAGGCGGAGTCGCCGGCTTGGGGGTCGCCTACATTGCACGCGACCTGCTCTGGAGCTTCCGGCCGCCGTTCCTGCTGCAAGCGACCAACCTGGAGCTTTCGCTCGACAGCAGCGTGCTTTTCTTCACGTTGCTCATCTCAGTTGCGACAGGCCTGATCTTCGGGCTTTTGCCCGCGCTGCAAGCCTCGCGTCCCGATCTGGTAACCGAGCTAAAGGACCGCTCCAGCTCCGAGATTTTCTCCGGGCGCCGCTTTGGACTGCGTAGCGCGTTTGTCATGCTGCAGTTCGCGCTTTCACTGGTCGCGCTGATTGGCGCGGGTCTCTTCCTGGTCAGTCTGCGCAATGCCCAAAAAATCGAACCGGGTTTCGATACCCACAATCTCGGCATGTTGTCCTTCGATCTGGGAGCTCTGAACTACGATGAGCCGCGCATGCGTGAATTCCAGCGGCGCGCGGTTGAGGCCGCGCAGACGCTACCTGGTGTCAATTCCGTGACTCTGGCGACAAATGTTCCTTTGTTCGGCGGCACCGCCATCTCGCGCAGCGTCTTCCCAGAAGGGGAAGA
>CAYZHX010000082.1:0-16052 GCA_964476905.1 uncultured Terriglobales bacterium | reverse complement strand
GACGCGAAGTACAACACGCTCGGCGAAGAGCCAACTCCATACATGTACCTGCCACTCATTCAAACGCCCAGCCCCGGTTTGACGCTCTTCTTCCGCTCCAGCGCCGATCCGCGCATCGTGCTGGCTTCAGTGCGGGAGCGTGTTCAGGCTCTCGATCGTAATCTTCCGCTGACGAATGTGTGGCCGATTGGCGAAGTCATTACCCAGGCACTATGGGGAGCGAAGTTTGCCGCTGGCTTGCTGAGCATCTTCGCGGCTTTGGCGATGGTGCTGGCTGCAATCGGCATCTACGGTGTAGTTGCGTACTCGGTGGGAAGACGGGTTCGCGAAATCGGAATCCGCATGGCTCTCGGCGCGAGGCGCCAGGATATTCTCGCGATGATCGTTCGGCAGAGCTCGGTCTCGCTGGTGATTGGATTGGCCGTGGGACTTATCGCGGCCTTTGCTTTATCGCGCACGATTACAGCACTGCTCTACGGCGCGAGTTCCGGCTCGCCGATTCCGTTTGTTCTGCTGCCGGTAGTGCTGGCGTTGGTCGGTCTGATCGCGACTTACATTCCTGCGCGAAGAGCGACTGCGGTGAATCCGATTACTGCGTTGAGGCAGGAGTAGCTGGAAGGATTCACTAGAAGTGCCGACAGTTCCCAGGCTCTGTCATCCTGAGCCCTTTTTTGGGGCGAATGATCTCCCGCGATGCCTATGGTGAAAAATTGCACTTATGAGGCTCTTTGGCCAATTGCATGACTTTGGGCCGAGGAGCCGGACTCGCAGCATTTACGTCGGAAATATCGCGGGAGATCCTTCGCCCAGAAGAGGGGCTCAGGATGACAATCTTGAAGAACTTCGGGGACAGCCGCGCTGCTGGTTGCGCGACCGTGTCTTAGCGATTTACGAATGCCACGGTAATCCCGTCGTATCCCTTACTGCCGACCGTCTGAATCGTAGTCGCGGTCACGCGCTTTTCTTTCGCGAGCAGGTCGTTCAGCTTGCGCACGCCCTGGACATCGGGATCTTTGGTGTCTGCCTGAATCACCGCGCCTTTGCGCACGACGTTGTCGACGATGATCAAGCTTCCAGGACGCGAGAGCTTCAGCGACCATTTGAAGTAGTCAGGAATATTCGCTTTATCGGCATCGATAAAGATCAGGTCGAACGGACGCGACTTCTCCTTTGCCAATTTGGGAAGACTCTCGAGCGCAGGCCCGAGTCGAATCTCTACCGATTTGGATAGCTTCGCGCGCGCAATGTTGGCGCGAGCAACGTCGGCATGCTTCGAATTCACTTCGAGAGAGATGACGCGTCCGCCTTTTCCCAGGGCACGCGCGAGCCAGATTGTGCTGTATCCGCCAAGCGTGCCGATTTCGAGAATGCGGCGCGCGTTTACCAGCTTCGCCAGAATGTGAAGCAGCTTGCCCTGATTGGGCGTAACGGCGATCGCCGGCAAATCCGCCTTGCTGCTCGCCTCGACGGCCGCGTCCAGTACTTTATCGGAAGGTACGACAGTTGAACTGATGTAGAGATCGACCGCTGTCCATTGTTCCTGGTTCATGCGATTGATTAAAACAGAAGCGTCACCGTAGGCGAAGAGCGCACGCGTGTTTTGCGGCTGCTGCGGCGGTAGTATTTTCGCTTGACTTTCGCCCGTTTTCGGGATAGCACAGAAGAATGGATAGTCGAACGAACGAGCGCTTGTGCGCAGGTTCTGTAATCGCCGCCAGCGGAGGAATGCCTGTTTGTCTCCGTGTTTTCTCGTTCTGTTTTGTAAATCCTGCGCCCGACGAGTTACAACGCATCGGAGTCAGGATTACGCTGAGGAAAAGTCAGCGTAACCCTGAGGAAAAAGCCAGGGTAACCCTGAGGAAAACGATGGGTAACGCTGGAAAAATGTAATGGGTTGGGCCCTCGAGCAGTAGACAAAATAGAGGGGTCTTACTCCTTAACTGTCAATAAGGTGCCAAGCTATCTGATCCCGACGAAGGTGAGATTAGGCATGCTTTCTTCGCAGCAGCGCGGCCACTAACGACAGCAGGAAGACGATAGCAATCACGATCTGCGAACTTACGCAGTAGATGCACCAGACGCCCAGGACTCGCCACTCGATCCAGGTGAGGCGCAAAGTGAAGATCAGAGCAAGGAAGGCAAGCAGAACGGTGACGCTGGGGTAGCGTCCGGCAAAGGCAATCAGCACGGCGTACCCGAGGATGCCAATCAGAGCGACAGGAACTTCGCGCAGAGCGGCGTGTGGGCTCGCATTGAAATGTACAACGGCGTACGGACTGTGGTTCACGATTCCGCAGTCCCAGCGGTCGTTGATGCTGCACGGCGACGGTTTGGTGTTGTAGTGCTCGCCCAGAGCCATTCCCGAAATGAAAACTCCGGCGAGGCAGAAGACTACGATGAGCGTGGTCAGAATGCGGTGCAGAATTTATCCCTTTCTGAGCTTGCGCTTTGGAGATGTGTTGCTGCGTCCCAGTCGTTCACGTTCTTTTTTGGGCAGCTTTTCAAACACTAGTTCATATGAGCGTCGCAGACAATCTCGCAGTTCCGAGTGTGTCAATGCCTCGCGCGTTTCTAGTCCCACCCAGTGGTTCCGCGCCAGATACGGAGCAGGGATGATGTTGGGCCGTTCGGTCAACTCGGCAAACTCTTCTGGAGTGGACTTGAATGAGATCCAGACTTCGCTCGGCTCGAGTGCGACGACGGCGAACATCTTCCCGCCGACCTTCAGGACAAGGTGGTTGCCCCATTGGATTTGCTCGGTGGCATGCGGCAGAGCGATGCAGAATTCGCGGACGGAATCGTTGGTCATGAGAGGCTTGTTTTCATGTTGGCAGAAGTTAGCAAGGCTTGTTTTGATTTGAACTTCAGAATTATTCTCCGGGACCGTCATTCCGAAGCGCATCTTTTTGCGCGAAGCATCTCCCGGAATGTCACAGATACCGGTTCACTCATTGGGCTCCTTGGCCGATTGCCTCCTTCTTTGTGGAGGACCACGCCGGACGCAATTACGTTTGAGGCATCGCCGGGGATCCTTCGCGCAAAAGATGCGCTTCAGGATGACAGGTCGACACGACAATGAGCTCCCTTACTAGAGTGCGTTAAACTCGGAGTTTAGATGCGAGTCCTTGGGATTGATTGCGGAACCGAATATACAGGGTACGGGGTGGTCGACCAGCACCCGAACGGGCGGCTGGAATTCGTAACCGCCGGCGCCATTCATTTGTCGAAGCGTGAGTCAATGCCGAAGAGGCTCGCGACTGTCTTCACGGAACTTTCTCGCATCATTTATCAGACACTGCCACGCATGGTGGCGATCGAAGAGGTTTTCTATTCGGTAAACGCGAAGTCGGCGCTGAAACTAGGTCAGGTACGCGGTGTCGCCATGTTGGCTGCCTCGTCCGCCTCACTCGAAGTGGCGGAGTACTCGCCGCTCTCGATCAAGTCTGCAGTCGTCGGCTACGGCAAAGCGGAGAAGCTTCAGGTTCAGCACATGGTGGCGCACCTTTTGAAACTTCCCGAGCCTCCGCAACCCAGCGATGCTGCCGATGCACTGGCGATAGCAATTTGCCATCTCCATACTCATGCAACGCTCGCGCGCTATGAGGTGGCGGGACGATGAACAATCGTCGGCGCTTGCTGGCGTTGGGAATCCTGTTTTGGGCTACGACTTCGATGCTGATTGCACAGCAGGATGCGACGATTTCTTTCAAGCAAATCTGGAAGGCAGCGCAGCCGGCGGAGTTTTCGATTGTCGTGCACCAGAATGGTCAGGTCGAGTACACATCGATGGATAAGGATCTGACTCCGCCGCAGCACCGCAATGTTCCGGTGGAGAGCAACGCAGAACAAAGCGCTCAGGCCGAAGACGCCGCTTCGCAGGACGCGTTTCACAAGCAGTTCCAAGCCAGTAGCGGGCTCTGGGAACAGCTTGACGGGTTCGCAAAGCAGGCGAATTTCTTCGATGGGCAATTTGATTTCACCAAGCACCCCATCGCGCAAACCGGACAGAAGACGCTCAGCTATTCTGATTCGAGTAGGCATACATCGACCACTTACAACTACTCTGAAGATCCATCGATTCAGGAGCTTACGGCTGTTTTTCAAGGTATCTCTGCAACCATCGAAGGGGGGCGAAAGCTCGATTTTGATCGACGGTTCGACAAGCTCTCTCTCGACCAAGATTTGAAGGGTTTGGAAGACATGTCGAACGATGGACGCTTGCACGAGGTTCATTCCATCGCGCCTTTGCTCCAGCGGATTGCGGTCGACCGGACGGTGCTCCATATCGCTCAGCAGCGGGCACAGCGGATCCTGAAGAAGGCCAATCTGCCCGTTGCTCCCGCATCGACCCAATAAAAGCGCAACTCATGTCTCCTATGAGTGGTCTAATATAGGTAAGAAGATACGGAGCCAGCTATGTCTATCACGGCACTGCGCTCGTCCTACCTCAGGTCTGTTCTTCGGCCCTTGGTTTTCGTCTCGTTAGCGTTCCTGTTTGCGCTGCCACTTCTTGCCGACTCGCACGTGCGCATCGTGCGTCTGAGCTTAGTTGACGGTGATGTTCAGCTCGACAAGGCTGATGGACGCGGCTTCGGCACCGCATACGTGAACATGCCGATCGTGCATCAATCGAAGCTCTCGGCCCGCGATGGTCAGGCGGAAGTTGAACTCGAAGATGGAAGTTCGATTCGACTCACGCCCGACACCATCATCGCATTCAACGATCTGAGTCTCGACAACAACGGCGTACGTAACACTTTAGTTGAACTGCAGCAAGGCACAGCGTACTTCGATATTCGCCATCACGACTCTGACCACTTCCAGATCGACTTCGGGCGGAATCACATCTCGCTGGATAAGGCCGCCCGCTTTCGCGTGAACGTCGATAAGCACGACTTTGAAGTCGCGGTTCTGAGCGGCGAGATCGAAGTCGAAAACGCCTCGAACGCCGAAGTAGCCGTCAAAAAAGGTGAGACCATTCGCCTCGACGGCGACGATCCCGATCGTTATTACCTGGCCAAGGGAGTCGATGCGGAGAACTATGACCAGTGGGACAACGCCCGCGTTAAGTGGCACGATGAAGCAGTCGCTTCGAATTCATACCAAAATGGGAATGTAGCCTACGGCTCTGATCTGGGCGAGTATGGCAATTACTTTTATGTCCCGGGCTACGGCTACATGTGGCGTCCCTACTCGGTCGGCCTTGGCTGGGATCCGTTCGCTGATGGGTATTGGGTTTCTTATCCCGGCTTCGGTTACACCTTCGTTTCCGGATATCCATGGGGTTGGGCTCCTTACCGTTCCGGTTCCTGGCAGTTCGTGAATGGTTATGGATGGTGTTGGCACCCAGGTTCAAATTGGAACAACTGGCAGACGGTTCCTCCCGTATACAACGTTCCGCCACACTTCCGTCCTCCGATTGCTCCTCATCATCATGGATCGCCGGTGTTGATAGTCGATAACGGCCGGGTGCATCCAGTTCCGCATCGGCACGTGATCATTGACAACGATGCCATTGACCACCATCGCCCGATGGCGGCGAAGATGACAACCGCCAGCGGCGAAGTACTTCAGCGAGGAAGCGCAACGGCGGCGCAAGGCTTTGTCGGACGTCCAGGGTTTACTTCCGGCGCTCCAGCGGCGGGCGTGAACATCGCACCGACTCCGCGCATCAGCGAGCCTCGCTTTGGTGGACCGCGATGGGCGGATGGCGAGCGCGATCCTCACCAGGGTCAAAATCCTGCAGCGCAGGCACCTACAGCCATGGGTGTGGTTTCGAATCGACCGATGCCGGCTTCTGTACCCGCCAGCGCTGCGTCGCAGCCTGTGCCAACTCAGCCGGTGCGAATGGCTCCGCCTACGCACAATGACCGGCCGATGATGTCGAGTCCCAGAATGGAACCGCGCTCCTCGCCGGCCCCGATGCATTCGGGCGGCATGAATTCAGGAGCGGCAATGTCACATCCGTCGATGTCGTCCGGCGGCGGAATGCGGACGTCAGCTCCGTCCATGGGCGGTGGAGGCGGCATGCGTGGAGGCGGTGGGGGCGGAGGAGGCGGTGGTGCAGGCGGAGGATCGTCCCACGGCAGCCATCGTTAGCGCTCTGCTGAAGGCGGAATGGAGTATAGAGCAATCGATAAATATGCTGGCGGTGCCGGGGTCGAGTAGTAGCTGCCGTCCCTGATTGGTCTGGTCGCCATTGAGCCGCGGCTCTAGAATCCTTGAGCTGCCGTTCAAGAAAATCCATCTAATCCCGAATTAGGAATCATCAGTCAAAGAGTTGCGCGGCCCGCGTAAAGAAAAGCTTGCCGGTGACTTGAATCGCACCGGAAAGCATTAAACCAGAGGCTCAGGCCAGATTCCTGTGAAGGTCCTGGCCGGCGCCGCTGGCGCCTAAACAACCTCGTTGTGTTGCCTCTATCCCGAAATCGGTATCCGCTAAAAGAACAATTTTGCGCCGACTTGAATGATGCGGGGATCCGCGGCTCCGCGGATACCTCCGAAGTTGCTGCTGCTGAAGTTCACTTCGGGATCGTTGAGTTCCGTGTGATTGAAGATGTTGAAGAACTCGCCGCGCAGTTGAAGGCGCACGTTCTCATGGCTGCTCAAGGGCAGGAAATTCCGAATCAGTCCCATGTCAACGTTCCACCGCCACGGTCCGCGGAAAGTGCCTTTACCAACGTTTCCATACGAGCCGACTGCTGGCAAAGCGAACAACGACGTGTTCAACCATGGCACGCAGCTTTCCGTTGGTTTGCAACCAGCCCGTTGGTTATCAGGAGCAACGCCTCCGAATTGGCTGGAGGTTCCAATGAAATCCGCGCGATCATTTCCCAAATTGGTCTTTGACTGATCTTTACCGGCAAGGATTGTGAGCGGGTCACCTGAGTTGATTGTGTAAATTCCCGACCATTCCCAACCTCCAAATACACTGCGCACGAACGGATTGGGCATTCCGGAGAAGCGCGGGAGTTCCCAAACGTATGAGGCTACGACACGATGGCGACGATCGAAGTCCGACGGCCCGGTTTCAAAGGCCGCTTGGCGCGGGTCATAGAACGACATTCCGGAGCCCTTGCTCGATCCAACATCTGTAATTCCACCACCGCTTGCAAGGTTGTACTCCATCGCACTCGCATAGGTGTAGTTGGCAAGCAGGGTCAGATGACCGAGGATCCCAGTCGAACCGCCCGCAGGGCGCTTCTCTACATCGAGCTGAAGCGCTTTATAGCTGTTGCGACCTGTGTTTCTGTTTTCGAGAATGTCAGAGAATGGTTGGAAGGGACGGCTCGCCTCGGTGCCAACGCTCACCGCTCGTGGATTCAAATCTACGTCCTGGCGGAGGTGAATTCCGCGCGTGCCTACATAGGAAGCACGGAACAGAGCATCGGCACGCAGTTGGTGCTCAACGGTCACGTTCCAGTCATATGTAGTGGGCGTGATCCAGTCGACTCCTGGTTCCAACCCAAAGACAGATACTGGGGGCGTGAACTTCACGTTCTGAGGCACAGTAGGCAAGGTGAAGCGCTGCGGGAAACCTGCCGCAAACGCCGGAGCCGATGCCAAAGGATTCGCCAAAGGAATGAGGTTGTTTGGACCGGATGGCTCGGTGAGATCAATTCGCAAACTGAAAGGCTGGGTGATAGCTGCGTCGTTCAGAAACAGACCGGGAAGCCGCGAGGAGTAAAACACTCCTCCACCGCCACGGATTACGGTTTTGCCACTGCCCGTCGGATCAAAAGTGATTCCTACACGTGGAGCGAAGTTATTCCAGTCTCCACGTTCTCCCGTATCGGGAAAACCGATTCCGTTGTAGGAATCGCCAACAAAGAAGAGCCCCGCAGGCGCGCTTGGGATGATTTTCGAATGTACTCCGGCAGCATATGCATCAGGACGGAACTGTTCGGTGCGGCCGAAGATCTCTTTCATCACCCCTTGCGGTTCCCAGCGCAGGCCCAAACTCAAGGACAGACGCCGAGTAGCCTTCCATTTGTCCTGAACGTAAAGGCCGATCACGTTTTCTCGCGAGTCGGAGAAGTCACCCGAGGTCTGGCTGAAGGAACGCAGGTGTCCCATAACGAAACTTGCCAGAGAAAGGCCGGTGGTATCGTCGGTGAACGTCAGATTGCCGTTCTCGAAATCGGTGTTGCGGATGTTGGACTGATCGCGTTCGAATTCTCCACCAAAACTGAAAGAGTGAGAGCCGACAGTCCAGCTAACCTGATCGCGTACCGCGCCGGTGTTGCGAATAAACTTGCCGTCAGTGAATGCTCCATTTCCGGGGCTAAAGTAGTTGCTGACGTTGAAATTACGAATGCCTCCTTGTTCCTTGGGAAGCTGAAAGATAGTCACACCGAAGTCGGTCAGCTGTGGGACATTGCCTCCCTGACCACGATCGGAAGCAGAGCGAATGACGCTGGCTACCGTGTTGTTCACCAGATTCGGTTTCAGGATCCACGTGTAGCCCACAGAATAATTCTGACTCTGCACGGTAGATCCAGTGCCGAGCGTCAACAGATTCTTGCCATCAAACGACGGCGCGTGGAGAAAGCGGTCGAGATAGAAGCGCCCAAAGAGCTTGTCCTGTCCGCGCACGACCTGATCGAATCTCGCAATGTATTCGTTTAAGTTCTGCGAATTTGGAGTGCCAAAGGTAATTCGGCCATCGGGTCCTTCCTGAGCAATCGGGAGAAACTTGGAGAACGCAACTGCGACCGGATCTACTGGGATTCCTACGTTGCCCACGAAAGGCTGGCCATTGCTGGGATTGATGATCTGAACCACTTTGCCTTTCGGATTCGTAGGTCCCACAGTCAAGTAATTAGAGAAATCGCCATTCAAGTTAGCGGGTAACGGCAGAATCGCATTGCCAGCATTGCCTACGGTGCGGAGACGCGTACCCTGATATCCGAAGAAGATGAAGCTGCTGTTCTTGCGGATGGGCCCACCAATGGTGCCGCCGAATTGGTTGCGTTTCAGGGGGTCTGTCGATTTCGCGAAGTAGTTGCGCGCATTGAAGACGCGGTTGCGGACGAACTCAAAGCCATCACCATGCCAGTTGTTCGTGCCTGATTTCGTGACCACATCGACCACAGCCCCGGTATTTGCACCGTATTGCGCGTCGAAGCTGTTCGTCTGAACGCTGAACTCCTGTACCGAATCGGGAAACGGAAATGGATTGTTGACGTTGCTCATCAAGTCTTCGTTGCTGCCGCCGTCCAGGTTGTAGCTGATCTGATCGGGACGCGCTCCGTTGACGGTAATCGATTCCGTTCCGGGAATTTGCTTAGTGTCACCCTGCTGCGCGCCATGGCCATTTGCGCTGTTAGTTCCGGGAACGAGCAGCGTAAGATCGGCCGCGTTGCGGCCGTTCAGCGGCAGCTCCACCACCCGGCTCTGCTCAATCACCTGGCTCAAAACAGGAGTGACGGTGTTGACGCTCACGCTGGAAGCTTCCACATTGACCACTTGAGTTGCATTGCCGAGCTCGAGAACCACATCCAGAGCACGCACCTGATCGGCGAGGAGGGTGATCGTCTGAACAGACTTCTTGAATCCAGTGCCTTCAATTGCAACCGTGTAGGTGGCCGGGGGTAACGAAGGAACACTGAATTGACCATTCGCGTTGGTGACAGTCGTTCGCTCAACCGTCGTACCTTGCTGGGTCACTGTGACCTTAGCATTTGGGATCACGGCGCCGGAAGGATCTTTCACGAAGCCAGTGATCGCAACGTTTCCACCACCCTGGGCAAACACAACGATGGAAAACAACAGCGCAGAAACCAGAACACCGATCTTCTTTCCGCTCCTGGCCTGAAGCTGATCGACACAAAATCTGTTCCACATGGGAATCTCTCCTTAAATTTGCAATGAGGGGTTCACAGCTTTTTGTACCTTCTATCCACTGCGTACTCGCAGCGTCGAATGCGGTAACTGATTCACGGCACTTACTACTGAGCGGCAGGTCGGTTCTGTCGCTAAACTCTTGCTTCTTCCTGCGCGTTTGCTGAGGGCCCAAAATGTTTTTGCAGGACGAGCGCCACTGTTCCGCGAAGGCGTGCCATGTTGCCTTCTGCCGGGCGAATGCGCGGCGGATTGCCAAAGAGAATTCCCCATTTGACTTCGTCTTCGATGATTGGTCCGAAACGGGACCACTGCGTGGTGCACTCGCCGACTACGACGATCTCCGCGGGCGCGAGTCCTGCGACCAGCATGCGCATTCCGCGCCCGATCGACTTTGCCATTTTCTCGAGCGCTTCGATGGCATGCTTATCCTGTTGGTCGGCACGCGCCAGCAGCTCTTGAAACGTAATCCGCTCCTTGCTGCCTGAGGCCGAGTGGTAGTGTTCAAGAGCGGCTCGATTTGACCCGAGCGTTTCCCAGCATCCGCGTCCACCGCAGGTGCATTTCGGGCCATTGGGATCGAGGGAGACATGGCCGAACTCGCCAGCCATGCCGTGATCGCCGCGCATCAGTTGTCCGTTGAGAAAAATGCCTGTGCCGATTCCTTCGGAGATAGTGACCACCACCATGTCTCGGACCTGATCGGCGTGTCCGAACCAGACTTCGGCAAGTACACAGGCGTTCGCCGCGTTCTCCAGTTCGACGCGGAGTTTGGTGGCTTTCTCAATCGACCCCTTCAGATCAAACTCTCCCCATTTCAAATTGGGAGCGAAGATCAACCGGCTCGCGTGTTCGTCGTAACGGCCCGGCAGGCTGACGCCGATGCCCTCGAAGACCAACTTTGGATGGGCTTTCATCAGTTTGTTGACCTGCTGCGAGATCCGCTGCGCGCCCTGGGCTGGTTCGGCCGGGGTAGGGAAGCCAACTTGCGAGAGGAAGTCTCCGTTCACGTCGGCAAGCGCGACTGTGGTTTGCGCCGGACGAATATCCACCACGAGCAATGCGCGCCTTTCGTTAAGCCGCAGAAAGGTCGGACGACGCCCACGAGGAAGCCGTCCCGTAGGTCCATTGATTACCCAGCGCTCATTGATAAGTTGCTCGGTGATCAGAGAAACCGTACTGCGTTGCAGACCGGAGACGCGCGCTAAATCAGCACGCGAGATCGGTTGTCGGCGGCGAATCAGATTCAAGACGACGCTGCGATTAATGTCCCGCGCCGTCTCGCTCGAAGCAACTTGCGTATTGGTGAAATCAATGCCGCGCATTGGTGAATTGCAGACTAAAGCGTTTGAGAGTTAAGATTAAATTCGCGGCTCGAACTTTATGTAAACCTTACAAAGCTTGTCAAGACCATGCAGGCATGGTTTTAATTTTCCTTTGCACGAAATGGACAGCTCGATTGAGAGCAATCGCTGAAGGAGCGTAAACCTTGTCGGTGCCTAAGCGAAATCAGCAGCTCCTGGCGGCTATCGCGATATGTGTATGCGTATCTTCCCCTTTACGAGCTGCTCAGCCGCACTGGGTTGGCTCGTGGGCGGCTTCGCAGCAACTAGTGGAACCGCACAATGCTTTGAGCGAGGATGACCTTCGCGACTCTACCCTGCGACAAATCGTTCATCTCTCGTTCGGAGGGACGAAGTTGCGAGTGCATCTGTCGAACCGCTTTGGGACAGCTCCATTGCGGTTCGTCTCGGTCCATATCGCTCGATCAGCAACGGCGGCATCCTCGAAAATCGACACAGCGACCGACAAAGCACTCACGTTTTCGGGCAGCGCTGATGTAACGGTTCCTGCAGGCGCCGACTACGTATCGGATCCGATTACTTTTCGCGCGCCACCATTCGCCGATATCGCGATCACTCTGCACCTCGAGACGCCGCCGGCCGATGAGACTGGACATCCTGGTTCTCGCGCTACATCGTATGTAACTCACGGTGACCATGTCTCTGAAGCTGAGCTTGCCGATGGGAAGAAGCTTGAGCACTGGTATTTCATTTCGGGAATCGATGTAGCAGCTCCGCCTGCTGCTGGGGCTGTAGTCACCCTGGGAGATTCGATCACCGACGGCCATGGTGCTACCACGGACGCGAATAACCGCTGGCCCGACGTTCTTGCGAAACGCCTGCAGGCGAACGCGGCAACGCGAGAAGTAGCAGTACTGAATCATGGAATCGGCGGCAATCGCATTCTGCTCGATGGTCTCGGACCAAATGCGCTCGCGCGCTTCGATCACGACGTCCTCGCACAAGCCGGGGCTCGCTACCTAATTGTCCTTGAGGGCATTAACGACATCGGAACGCTTTCGCGTGAGCACGAAGTGCCACCAGCGGAGCACGATGCTCTGGTTCATCACATCACTGCGGCCTACGACCAGATGATCACTCGCGCTCACACGCACGGCATTACGGTTTTTGGGGCAACGATTCTGCCGTTTGTTGGCTCCGGCTATTACCATCCTGGCGGCGCTGCCGAGGCCGATCGCGAAGCTATCAATGCATGGATTCGTGTGCCTGGCCACTTCGACGCAGTCATCGATCTTGATAAGGTCACGCGCGATCCCGAGCACCCAGAGCGGCTGAAACCCGCATTCGATTCCGGCGATCACCTCCACCCATCGCCGGAAGGATATGCGACGATGGCGAATGCGATTCCGTTGTCATTGTTTGCAGCAAGAAACGAGTCGGCGCGCCGCTCAGTCCGCAGATAGCGGCGGCGTGTGCAGTTAGTCACCGTTGAAGAGTAGATGCTGCTTTAGAATGAAGGCAGGCGCCCGTAGCTCAGTTGGACTAGAGCATCTGCCTTCTAAGCAGAGGGTCGCAGGTTCGAATCCTGCCGGGCGCGCCACTTTAGCGGAAACGCATTCCCGCCAGCTTTCGCGAGAACCCGCCGCCTTTGCTCAGGCTCTTGAACTGCTTCTTCATCATCGCGTACTGCTTCAGAAGCTGATTCACTTCTTGAACGCTTGTTCCTGATCCGCGGGCGATGCGTTTGCGACGGCTACCATTGATCGCTTCATGATGATCACGTTCGTAGGGCGTCATGGAGTTGATGATGGCTTCCACGCGATTCAATTCTTTGTCGTCGACTTTGTCCGCCATGTTCTGAATACCGGCGAATGGACCGATACTGGGCAGCATCTTCACGATGCTCTGCAGTGAGCCCAGCTTCTTGATTTGCCGTAGTTGCTCGCGAAAGTCTTCGAGCGAGAAGCCATCGCCGCTGAGAGCCTTCTTCGCGAACTCTTCTGATTTTTTTGTGTCGAGCTTCTCTTGAGCTTTTTCGACGAGCGACAGAATATCGCCCATTCCCAAAATGCGACCAGCGATGCGGTCTGGATGGAATGGCTCGAGAGCGTCGTATTTTTCTCCAACGCCGAGGAACTTGATCGGCTGTCCGGTGACGTTGCGGATGGAAAGCGCAGCGCCGCCGCGGGCGTCACCGTCCATCTTGGTGAGGATCACGCCGGTAAGGTTCAGCTTTTTGTGGAACTCGTTTGCCGAGTTGACGGCATCTTGTCCGGTCATCGCATCGGCTACGAACAAGATTTCTTGCGGATTGAGCAGCGCTTTCAGCAGCTGCATTTCTTCCATCAATTCGTCGTCGATGTGTAATCGGCCCGCGGTATCGACGATCAGTACATCGCATCCGGAGTTAATCGCCTCCCGACGTGCTTCCTTCGCAAGCCGCTCGACTACCGCGGTCGAAGCTTCGCCATCGACCTTGCCTTCGTAGATGTTGGCGCCAATTGCATTGGCAACGACCTTTAACTGCTGACGCGCTGCGGGACGGTAGACGTCCACGGAAACGAGCATGGGGCGATGTCCGCCCTTCTTGAACCACTGCGCAAGCTTTCCTGAAGAGGTGGTTTTGCCGGAACCTTGGAGACCGGCCATGAGCACCACGGTGGGAGGCTGCGAGGCGAAGCGGATCTTGGCCGTGTCTTTGCCAAGGATGTTGATTAGTTCGTCATGAACGATCTTGACTACCTGCTCGGTAGGCGAGATCTGCAGCATGACCTCAGAGCCAATAGCCTTTTCACCAATGTGATCTATCAGCTCTTTTACGACTTTGAAGTTGACGTCGGCTTCCAGCAGCGCCAGCCGAATCTCGCGCAGGGCCTCCTGCATGTTTTCTTCGTTCAGCGTGCCCTGACCGCGGAGATTCTTAAATGCTCGTTGAAGTTTTTCTGAGAGATTCTCAAACATATGCCTGATTCAATTCTAAACGCAGAGCTGGGCAGCTATTCTGGTGCGACCCGAGACGATTGTCGCAATGTGCGCTTTACAACTTTTACGAGAACTGCCGAACTTGTGAGGCAATTGCCCATCGTGCTCACTGTCAAAGGCATCTTAAGAGAGAACGTTGGGCGAGCTTGTTTGCTCGCTCTTTGGGAGGAGAGATGCAGAAATACATTCGTTTTGTAAACTCGCTGTTGTTAAGTGCAGCTCTGCTTGCCCCGTTGGCGATGCAAGCGCAGGATCGTGATCGCGATCGCGACGACCAGCGCGTCTATGATCGTGCGCATCGCGATTACCACAACTGGAATGGTGATGAGGACAATGCTTACCGCCAGTGGTACGGACAGACCTACAACGGGCGTCGATACCGAGATTATCGGAAACTAAACAGGAAGCAGCAGCAATCCTACTGGAACTGGCGCCATGACAACGATCATGATCGCGACAAAGATCGGGATCGCGACCGCCACTAAACCAGCCAATTGGAGACTGAATCGCCCCGGCCAAAGCGGCAGGGGCGATCCTTTTTATGTTGAAATTAACTGCAGAAACTGACTGGTAGGAGGCATCGAGCCGGCCTCCTTGTAGTCGAAGAGCTTGGTTCCGTCCTTGAACAACTGGAACTGTCCTCGCGGACCGTTGTGGACTGTTACTTCAATTCCTCTTTGTGCAGCTTCTTTGCGCAGGCTCCCGGCCGCGCGTCGCAGGTCGAATCAAAAGAAGCAGCGCTTTACCTCGATCATTTTCAGTTCCTCCAGATTTCTTTCGCAACAAGAATCGTATTAACGTGAATCGTCACTGTGTCCTGCACACTGCGCGCATAGCCGCCGGCATAAGTAACCATAACGGGAATGCCGCGTGCCTTCGCGATTTCAAAGACCAGGCGATCGCGTGCTTTAAGTCCGTCGATCGTGAGCGCCAGACCCCCAAGTTGATCGTCCACATACGGATCAGCTCCTGCAATGTAGCACAAGAGATCGGGCGAGAAGCTGCGCAGGCCTGAGCTCAGCGCCTGATCGAGCCAGGCAAGATATTGATCGTCTTCTACTCCGTCGGGTAGATTTACGTCGATCGAAGACGGCGGCTTGTAAGCAGGATAATTGTTGGCTTGGTGCAGAGAGATAGTAAAGACGTCATCCTCGGGCTCATCGAGGACATCCGCAAGTTTCGATTGCACCTGCGCAGCCGAAATGCTAGGCAGTGGACGTCCAGCCCGCTGCTTCGGCGGAAAAATCGCGGCGGTCCCATTGCCGTCGTGAACATCGCAATCGACCGTCATTGCGCGTCGAATCTTGCCTAGCTTCTGCATCTTGCGAATTGCAATTGCAACGTCGTGAATCATGCAAAAGCCCTCGCCGTGATCCGGATGAGCGTGGTGAAATCCACCACCAATGTTCACGCACATTCCAGTTTCAAGCGCGCGTTCCGACGCGAGGATTGAGCCCCCAGCAGATAGCCAGAACGCTTTCACCAGTTCCGGCGAATAGGGGAGCTCCATCTGCAGTTCCTCCTGCTGAGTGATCTCTCCGTTCAGCAGACGATCCACATAATCGGTTCCATGGACCAGGCGGACGTCGTCGTTGCTGGCTGCTTGCGGCCCGATGAAGTCGTCTGCATCCGCCTCACCGGTGGAGAGCAGGCGATCATGAATCATTCGATATTTTTGCGCCGGAAATACATGCGCTCCGATAGGCAGGAAATATTGATCGCTGTAGACGAGCGAGAAGGGCAGGCGCATATCTATCGTCGCTGGTCTGATTATTTCACGCCAACGACGGCCCAAAGCGGCTAGCTTGGAATGACGCGCAACTCCAATTCGAATTCAGGGTTCACACCGATGCCTGAAAACGGCATCTGTAACCCCTCCTGTATTCACCCTCTTTCGGCGCGTTGGAGCGAACGCGCTTTTTT
>CAYZHX010000081.1:13563-17385 GCA_964476905.1 uncultured Terriglobales bacterium | reverse complement strand
TCATCGATTTCCTTGCTGCGGTCGCAGGCTAGACGGAACAGATCGTCAGCAAAGCCGCGGGTAGAATCGTCGACATTCGAGCGCTCGTGCCAAAAGGTTTTGCGCACCTGCTCTTCGTTCTGCTTTCCCATATCGGACTGGAAGAGCATCTGCAGCGCGAGTTCGCGCGACTTGCGGCGCTTCCCTACTTTAACGGCCATCCGTCGCCCCGCGCTTCAGCTTGCCTTTGAGAGACACCATTTCGATCGCAGTCGCAGCAGCTTCCCATCCTTTGTTTCCGCCTTTGAGACCAGCGCGATCGATCGCCTGCTCGAGGTTCTCACAGGTCAGCACGCCATAGCTGTGCGGCACTCCGGTGTCTTGCGCCGATTGCCCGATGCCGCGCGTGACCTCGGTCGCGATGTGTTCGTAATGCGTCGTTTCGCCGCGAATCAGACACCCGAGCGTGATGATCGCATCGACGGTGCTGGTCTGCGCCAACGTGCGCGCGGCGGAGGGAATCTCAAAAGAACCAGGTACGCGCACGATGTGGATGTCTGACGACTTCGCGCCACTGCGCCGCAAGCAGTCGAGCGCGCCCTGCAGCAGGCGCTCAGTGACGAACGAATTCCAGCGGCTCACGACGACGCCAAACCTCATGCCTGCGGCATTCAGATCGCCTTCCGTACCCCGAGGCAGAGACTTGCTCGCATCGTTGAATGCCCAAAAGCCCACGCGCAGATTTTTGTCGAGCTGCACGCTAAACACGCGCGACTTCCAATGCGTGTCTTCGATATCTTGCACAGCATCGGCGAGGTGCTTCTTCGCGATCTGATGAGCGGTATCGAGGTCAGAGACTTCGATCAGAATCTCCGGAGTGGCGGGAGCGCGGCCATCCACTAGTTCGAGGCTGCCGATGGGAGAGAGAAAAGGCGCGCCACGGCTGTACTCGTCGCTCCATCCGGCGCCGTCTTCAAAACCAAGCGCGCGCAGCAACCCCGAAAGCTTCTCGAAGCGCTCAGGAGTGGTCTGCCGCACAATTGTGAGGCTGCGAATCATGTGTAATCAGTGTGACATAAAGGCCGCGGCGAAGCTTGGGGGCGCTCTAGGTTCTCGCGCGCGGATCAGGGATGTGCGCGTTGGCGTAGTACATGTCTTCGATTGCTCGCTGTGCCCTTCCGGCCAGAGCGTCGAGATCCCGGATCGTACACCCATCCGGCGAGATAGGCTCGCCGATGATCAGCTGCAGCTCTCGCGGATGAATATGGTAGGTGTTCATGGGTAACGCCTCGAACGTTCCGACTATGGTCATCGGGACGATAGGCACCTGCGCTTTGATCGAAGCGTAAAATGCGCCGCTCATGAATGGCATGATATGACCGTCCGATGCTCGTCCACCTTCGGGGAAGATCACCAGCGGCATTCCCGATTTGAGACCTTCGATAGCTCGTCCGAGGCTGCGAATCGACGCGCGCGCGTTGCTCTGATCGACTGGAAACTGCCCTGAACGTTTGAGGTGCCCGCCGATAAACGGGTACCGAAACAGCTCCTGCTTCGCGAGAATGCGGAACTGGAATGGCAGATTCGCATATAGGAGAGGGATATCGAGCGCTGAGATGTGATTGGCCGCATAGATTGCGGGCCGTGACGTATCGATCCGGTCGAGGCCAATCACGCGCACTGGACACATAGCTGTACTAAGAATCCATCTCGCCCAAGTGCGGGCGATCGCATGCTGCTTTTCGCCGGTTGAGTCTACGAAGGAAGCCGCGAACGACGTACTACCAAGAAGAATCGTGTAGGAGAAGATCAGCGGATCGAGAACGGCATACGATCTTAGGTTGCTCAGCCAATGGGGAAGGCCTCCCGCAGGCGGCTGCGCGTCATTTGGCAACTCCTCTATTTCCGCAACGCTGGAACGATCAGGCACTTCGATATTGTAAAGAACTGACGCATTTTCAGTCCGCGGCTTCCTGCTGAGGATGCTCTTCTTCGCCCTCTTCCGCAGCTTCGGCCTCACTCTCCTCTGAGCCAATCCTCACTTGGCCGTAATTCAGCACGCTGACGATGAAGACGCCGCCTACGATGTTCCCGAGCGTTGCCGGAAGGAGCCAGCCGAAGTAGTTGCTGAAGTGGAGATGCCCTGACATCACAGCCGCCACGATTTCAGCGCTGCTGGCGATACAGTGGGAAAAGTGTCCGGCGCCTACGATGAATGTCAGCATCCAGGTGATCACTACTTGTCCGATGGTCCAGTGGCTTGCAGTCACCATCCATGCGACGAGAGCGATTAGCCATCCACCAATCACGCCTTTGGCAAACAGCAAAGTGAAGTGCCCTTGTGCCGCCTCGGTGCCGAGCCCAGCGAGCGCGTCGGCGAAGTTGGGAGCTAGTGCTCCCGTTTTCATCACGAGCCAACCGAAGAACACAGCCCCCACAACGTTCGACGCAAAAACAACGCCCCACAAACGCAAGGTCTCGAGCAGATGTTTGCGCTCGTCCAGTATGAGCACTACGGGAAACAAAGTGTTCTCAGTGAAGAGCTGAGCGCGTCCGATGATGACGACGATAAAACCTATGGGGTAAAAGCAGAATGCAATGAAGTGCGCAACAGGAGAGTTCCCGAGATAACTGAGTGCCAGCGCAACTCCCAGTCCGGTGAGTCCCATTCCGATCCCGCCGGCAAATCCGGAGAACAGCAGTCCAATAACAGGACGCGAGATCTCCTCCCGAGCGTTCTTAGCAACGGCTTCAAAGATTTGATGCGCTGAGCGGCGCGTACTGTCCTGCATCGCAGGTGAGATGCGACCGAAAGCCAACATGAACGCCAAGAAACGTATGAAAGAATGCCAAAGTCAGCATCTCTTCCTTGTTTGCGCTCTCCTAGCCCTTGTGTTGGCTCATCAAGATTCCAGCGGCGCGCGTAGGTGCTTGTGATTGATTTATCATCGCCGGTTGGCCTTCACGGGCTGAACTTGCAAGATAAAGGAGAAAGCCGTGGCGCACTCACTTCCGCCGCTCCCCTACGACTATTCCGCGCTGGAGCCGTACATCGACGCGCAAACCATGACCCTGCATCACGACAAGCATCATGCCGCATACGTCAATAATCTGAACGCCGCGCTGGAGAAGCATCCGAATCTCGGCAGTAAGAGCGTGGAGGACCTGCTTCGCGATATCAATAGCGTTCCTGAAGACATCCGCACCGCCGTGCGCAACAACGCAGGCGGGCACATGAACCACACCATGTTCTGGCAAATCATGAAGTCTAAAGGCGGAGGCCAGCCAAGTGGCCGCGTCGGCGATGAGATCAAGAAAACCTTCGGCAGCTTCGAAGACTTTCAAAAACAATTCAACGATGCCGGCGCCAAACGCTTCGGAAGCGGATGGGTGTGGCTGGTCAGGAGCAAAGCAGGAAAGCTCGAGATTATCTCAACCGCGAATCAGGATAATCCAATCATGGATGGACACCATGCCATTATGGGAAATGATGTTTGGGAGCACGCTTACTACCTCAAATATCAGAACCGCCGTCCAGAGTATCTGGCCGCCTGGTGGAACGTCGTAAATTGGGATGAGGTAAACAAAAGATTTAAGTAATTACAAACAGGTAAATGGAAAAAGAAAAAGGCCGCTCGATTCTGAGCGGCCTTTTGTCGCCTCTGTCGTCTGCTATCGCCTGAGGTCGGTTGCCGGCTTGGTAGCCGCGATCAACTCGCCAATCAGGACATGCTCCCATGTCGTGAGCCATCTACGCAGTAACTCGCATTGACGGCGAAGAAATTTCATTGCTGTCACTCCTGGCGCAAAGCTGCTCAGCAATTCAGTCTGCTTTGTTGGTTC
>CAYZHX010000081.1:0-13463 GCA_964476905.1 uncultured Terriglobales bacterium | reverse complement strand
CCTAGATGTCGGTTATTGCGTAATCGGCTGCTGCTGCGCCGTGGTAGTTACGCTCGCTGGCTGGCGAATCAGGATTGCCATTCTGGGAAAGGAGAAGCTGCCGCCGGCGTCGTCGATTACGTTTACCTGGCATGTATACAGGCCAGGACGGAGCTTCGAGAGCGGCACATCTAGCTGAAAGACTGCGGCTTTGCGCTCTGGCGCGTTGATCTCACGCGCTTCCACGAGCGGAGTTTCGTAGGCTTTCGCGCTGCCCTGCAGAAACTCAACGTTTGTGAGCACGCGAACCGCATTCTTCGCCGGCTTCTGCTGGGGACTCTGTCCCGAAATAGGAATTGGCTCGCGCTTATCCTTCGCCGGATCGTAGACCTCGTACTGCATGTAGAGATGTTGGTCGGGAGTGAAGACGTGCGTGATGTTCGGCACCAATTCCTCGCCGTCACGAATCAGCGGATTAGGATTGTTCTTCTTCGCTGACACCGGCTCCCGCTGGCTCGCGAGAACGATGGAGCTCATCTTCAGCGGAGCTTTTCTCAAATCGGGAACATTGATGTCCGCCTCGAACGAGCCGAGCTTCCCAGTTTGGTTCTCGCGCACAACGAACTTGATGAGGAACTTACCCGGCGGAAGCACGAAGGCGGTGTTGTACTGAACGTTCTTGCGTCGAACCTGACGTGATTCGTCGACGGCCAGCTTCACGGTTTCGCGAGCATTACCGATTGGACGTTTGAGCTCGTCCTGAACTACTCCGATGATGTCGATAGTCGCGCGATCTTTGTCTTTCTCTGTGACAAACGGTACCTGTGATCCTGGGATGATGATCGAAACGGGAATGTAGTAGTGCGCGTCGTCGAGACGGAAGTACGCCGCGGCCATGTATACGGCAACATCGACATCCGGTAGCTCGGACGACAATTCATCGAGCATCTGCTGCTCGCGGTCTTCCTTGTTGAAGTGGGCGTAGTCTTTTGGACCGTAATAGCCGTTGCGGTACTCGAGTTTCAAATCAGAACGCTTTAAGACCACTTTGACGCGCCGGTATTTGCCGTTCATCTCTGGATTCGTGCTGCGATATCCAAGAACGTAGTAGGCCGAAGTATCGCGCTGCACGGCAGTGAAGATTCCGCTCAGGTCGTTGTTGTCGAGGAAAGCTTTACCGCCGGTGTCGCCTGCCAGCGTGCTGAGCGTCTCCTGGCTGTCAGCGTTGCTGTTGAATTGATCGAGTACCGACTGGCCGGAGTATGCGGAGCGTCCGCGAAGGCTTGCGCTCTGAGCTTCGCCGCCGGGAGGAAATGCCTGCAGGCCGCGAACGTCGAGCGTGTACAGCGCGACGTTCGATTGAACCGCGGTATTCACAGCGGCACGCAGCTCAACCTGGTTCTCAATTCCAGAGCGGCTCATGCCGTTGCTGAAGTAAATGATCGACTTCTTTTGATCGACTTTCGCCAGCGACTTTGCGATCGTCTGGATCGCCTGCAGCTTGCGATCGGTGTTGAACTGGTTGTACTCGGAGTCGTCGGCCACGAAGGAGCCCCCAGTATCGGGCGTGCCTTCTGCGGTGCCGGTATCCCCAGCCGCGAATCCCTGTCCTTCGCCCGAGGTGTAGCCGCGGAGAACTGCAGCAAGCCGAGTCTTATCGTTCGTGAAATCCTGATCAATGCGCATCGTCGTGGCCAGCGAGATCACGGCGACGAGATCAGCCGGCGCCATCTGCTTGTCGACATATTTCTGGGCCGCCTGCACAGCGCGATCGATGTCGTCTTCTTCCATTCCGCTGAAATCGAAGAAGAGCACGATGAGCCGATGGTTCTTCAGCTCTTCTTTGTTGACCGGATGGTTGGTGCCGATGATCTTCAGTGGACCGACGGTACCGCTGACCGTAGGGCCAGACATCGCTCCAGCCGTTGCCAATGCATCGACGTTCTCGAAATCGAAGCTGGAGATCGTCTGCTGCTTGCCGTCTTCGAGGATGCTGAAGTCGTTTTTTGTGAGCCCGCGAACTAGATTGCCTTGCTTGTCGCGCACTACGACGTTGGTGAGCACCAAGTCGCTTGTGACGCGAATGCGGTAGTCGCCGGGAGCGGAGGACTGGTTGGATTGTGTGTCCTGAGAATGGCCGCACAATGTGAGAACGAACGCGAAAGTCAGGATTTTCGCCAATGACTTGAGCCACCGCATCAGAATCTGTACCTCGCGCTCAAGTTGACCGTCCGCATTGGGCCTGCTGCCACGACCTGCCCATAAGTGGGATTTCCAAGAACGGTGCCGATGCTTGTGTACTCCGGATGATTGAAGACGTTGTTTGCGGAAATTCGCAGTTCGAGCGCGCGAGTGTCTTTGGCCAGCAGCGTCTTACTGACCGACATACCGAACGTGAACTGCCCGGGTCCAATGATGCTGTTGCGGCGCGCATCGCCGAACGTTCCCGCAGCGGGAGGAGCGAATGCCGAGGTGTTGAACCAGCACTCGATCGTGCCGACTGGGAATCCATTCGGGCATGTTCCGCTGTACGGATCACCGACGATGTTCGCGCGCAAGACGCCGTTTAAGCCTTGGGCGATGTCGGCAGGATTACCCAGGATGCGAGGAGTAAACGAGAATCCGGAAGCGAGCGTCACGTTGCCGCTCCAGAGCCAATCCCCAAAGACGTTCTCGAGCCAGCCCCCGTTATTGTTTAACCACGTCTTGCCGGTCCCAAATGGCAGTTCGTATGTGAAGTTGCCATTGAGCTTATGGCGCTGATCGAAGCTGGAGAGACCTCGTTCGGCGGCGAGGTCGAGATCGTTCTGCGCCACAACTACTGAGCCTCCACCGATGCTCGAAGCGTTGTCGATTGATTTGGAGAAGACGTAGGTTCCCTGCGCCGCCATTCCGTGACGCATCCGCTTGCGCACTTGCAGGGTCGCGGCATGCAGAATCGAATCGCCTTGCGAAGTTTCAAGGATGAAGGGCTGAACTCCGGCGATACGCAATTGCCCATTCGGCAAACGATTGGGTGCGCGCTCCATGTCGAGATCAGTTCCCTTAGAGCCGTTGTAGCCGAGATTCAGAAGCAACGAGGGCGTAATCTCACGTTGAATATTTAAATTCCAAATCTGCACGTAACCTAACTTGTAATTCTTATCGACGGCGAAGTTGTTGGTCACGGCAGCTGTCGTGGGCGGAAATCCGTTTTCCAACGTGAGCACCTGTGTCGGCGAGCTGACGTTCGTCGACGTAAATGCGAACGGCGGTTGAAAGGCCAAGTTCTGGACAATGCTGCCGTATTCACCGGTGTTGTAGTTGATTCCGTATCCCCCGCGGACAACGGTTTTCTTCATTGGTCGCCATGCGAATCCCACGCGCGGAGCGAAGTTGTTTCGATCCGGCTCGACGACTGTGATTGGAAACCCTCCCGTAAACGGTCCTGTGCTGCCGGGAAAGACCGGCGCTGCTGCCGTGATCGTCGGATTGAGATCGAGATTCACGATACGGTTGTTGGCTTCGCTGAAAGGCGAGACGTATTCATATCGCAGTCCCAGATTGAGACTCAAGCTGCCGGTCACGCGCCAGTCGTCCTGAACGAACAGATCCCAGGAGTTCTGACGGAAGTTATAGGTTTCGCTGCCGCCTTGAATCGAAGTTTGAGCCGGCAAGCCGAGCAGAAAATTGGCGAAATCATAACCGCTTCCAGCGTCAGTGAAGGTAAATGTTCCGCGGGCATTCTGAGCGCTCCGAATGTCGTTGTAGATTCGTCGGAAATCGCCGCCCAAACGAAGGTTGTGTTTGCCATGGCGCCAGATCACGCTGTCCGACCAGGAGAACGTCTGATTATTGATCAGACTAGCGCCAGTATCGTTTACGGTCTGGAAGTTATTGAATGCCAAAGTCGGAACGCCGTAATTGAACGGATCCTGCGATACACCGTTGATGCCCGCCAGACCAGCCACGTTCTCGTTGTCCTGAAATAGATTGCTTAGGTGCGAGTGGCTACGGTTGTAGTTGAAATGCAGGTTATTCGTGATTCGGTTCTTGCTCGCAACCCATCCGAGCCCGGTGTCGATTCCCGAAGACTGAGTAGTACCCAGCAGCGTAGGGAAAGGATTGGAAACCTGGTTGTTCGAATCGCTGTAATTCAGATTGAAGTTGATGTTGTTCTGCAGACGCCGTCCACCGCCTCCACCTCGGCCTCCGCGTCCACCACCAGGCATAAAGGTGGCTCCCTCGCCGAAGTTGTGGATCAGGCGAATTGCGATCTGATCGCTGTTCTGCTGCAGCGAAGTCACGTAATGAAAGTTGTTCACCACGCCGGGAAGGTTCGGCAGCGGAATAAATTTCAGCAAGGCTTGCGCTGCAGGGTTAATCGTTGCAATTTGATTTCCCGGGAGCGGTTGCCCGGTTGTCGGATCGATCAGCTGTTTGCCTAAGCCGGAGAAGTCACCTTGTCGCTCAGCTAAGGTTGGGACCGTCGAGAAGTTGTCATACGGATTCTCGTTGCGCCCGCCAGTCCAATTGAGAAACACGAACGTCTTCTGGCTGTTGACGATGTGTGGAATTTTGAGCGGCGATCCAATCGTTACGCCGAAACGATGCTGCGCGTAATCGGACTTTTGTGTCGGTGCAATTGAGTTCCCGAGTCCATTGATCTGAAACGGCGCCGCGTCGAAGATCGAATTATTGGTGCTGTAGAAGATCGAACCGTGGGGTTGATTTACGTTGAAGCGACCGACCATGCGGCCACCCAGCATCAGCACCGGGCCGCCACCTCCAGGTCCCCCGCGAGGTCCGCCTCCACCCGGACCGCCGCCGAAGCCTCCACCTTCACCAGGTCCAACGAAAACCATATTGCCGCCCCCTGCGCCACCTTCCCGTTGCATGCGCTCACGAACTTCCTGAATACGGTCTTCGAGCTCGTCAGGATTCATGCCGAAGTTCTGTGCCTGCCCCATCGCTCCCGAAACGGAAACGGACTCGGTGGGAGCGTCGACGCCTGCTCCGTTCAGGGGCAGGCCGCCGGTTTGTCCTGAAGTGTCGGCGTTCGGAATGCCGCCAGTGTCAGATTCTGTGACCGACAGGCTTTGCATGCCGCGATTCGCAAGCGCAGCGGCGACCTGCTGCGCTCCCTCCTGCTGCTGTTGTGCAGCCAGCATCTGCGCGCGCGAGGCGAGCATCAGATCGGCATCGACTGTGGCATGCGGCGTCTCTGGCGTGATGACGACTTCTTTCGTTGATGGCGCAAATGCCGCTTGCTCCGCTTTGATCACATATCGTCCGCGTGACGGGAGCGTTAACGCGAAGGAACCGTCGGGCGCCGTCGCAGTAGAAACCTTCTTTCCGGTGAGCGTATTTGATGCCGTAACCGTGACGCCGGGCAGCGGCGTCACGCCTGCCTTGATGGTGCCACGTACGATAAATTGCGAAACAGCAATCGCCGGCGCTTGCTGCGATGAGGGCGCCGGTTCCGCAGAAACGCTGGCGGTGGTTGGGGGCGCCGCGCTCTGTGCGAATCCGACGGCCGGACAGAGAGCCATTGCGCAGCCGGCAGCACCAAGCTGCAACGCGGAGATAAACAATCTGGTCATCGACTACTTAGGCTGAGCTTGGGGGACGGAATTCGACGTTGGCTGCTGGCCTTGGCGTTCGCGTCGCGGACCGCCCTCCATGATGAACATTCCGCCGCCATTCTCTTTCATGCGGCGTGCCATTTCGGGAGGCACAACCGTGATGCCAGCAGGCACAAACGCCCCATTCTTCAGCTCGCCGCGGGCAAATATCGTATCGCCAACTTTGATGTCGGGCATCGTGATGCTTTCATCGCGTCCACGGCGGAACGATGTGTTTTCGTCCGCCTCGATGGTTTGTTCCACTCCGTCGGTACGCGTCACCGTGAGCTTGGGAGGATCAATCGACTTCACATCACCAACCACCATGGTCTTCCCCATCGCATCTTTCATGCGCTGCTGCATCTCCTGCATCTGCGCCTGCGATGGCCCCTCGCCGATAACCTGCGCTGTCCACGTTTTTTCTCCGGTCGAGTCGCCGCGCACCATTACGTTGTCACCGACTTTAAAATCCGAGAGCTGAGCTTGCTGACCGGCTTTGCGGAAGCGCGTATCGGAAGTGATGTTTACGGTACCGGTTGAGCCGTCGCGCAGCTTGATCTTAAGAGCCGAGCCGGAAATTTCGGTGATTTGTCCGGCAGTGCCGCGAAACTCGCGCCCGCCGAAGCCCCGGCGCTCCTGATTTTGTCCCTGCTGATCTGACGGTGCCTGTTGGGCAACCGCAAAACAACACGCGAGAGCTACGCTAAGGGCGATTCGAATCGAAGTCTTCATGGTAAGTACCTGCGTTCACCTGTATTAGAAAGACGGAGCACCAGAGAGGAAGGTGGCGGAAAACCGATGTAAAGTTTTGTTGGGCGCCTGGCAAGCCGCGCCCGAAGACTGCGCATTTTCGTTTTTTCGCTCCTGCGCGATCATAAAAATAAGTAATCTCCGATCTTTCTGACCTCCCCGAAATAGAAGAAAACAAGTGCATTGTCGACTAAAACATGCATCGACAGCGATCGTTCGCTCGCTGTGCCTACCCCAGTTTTCCACGGGGTAACCCCGGATTTTCCACGGCGTTACGCCGAGTTTTCCACGGCGTTACCCCAGCCGTTGGTCGGGGTTGATCCCAGGAGCGGCAAAATGAGAACTGTCGGTTGCCAGTCCAGACTTGCGTGATCTCATGCGATCCCATCAAATCCCATCCGATCTCAGCAGATATCCCATGCTTAAGTCAGCAGATATCCCATGCTTAAGAATGAGACATCCATCGCCCAATCCCATGCGACCTCATCGAGTCTCAAGCGTTCCCGTCTCAGAGTTCGAGGTGCCGACAGGATCACGACAATCAGCGCAGAGGACGATAACAGCGCCCAACTTAAATGGTGAACGCGAGGGTTGTGCCGCGATTCCATTCTGACCCCTATTCCGTGCTATGACGAAATTGGGCGAAAGTCAAGCGAAATCTTAGGGACCATTTTCCACGTGACGAGAAAGAGCGCAGACTGCTGTTCAAGACAGCGAGCGCGTGGCAGCCGAAACTTTGCCGCTGCAGTGATTGAGATCCAGACGCCGGCACTCCGCGCATGAATTCAATCGCGCACAGGGGTGTCGTTCGCAAATAAAACGGGGCATGCCTTAAGGATGCCCCGTGTCTACTTTGCTGATATTGAGTTCTACTGCGGGGCAGCGCCCGCCGGAACCATGATGATGTTTACCTTAGCGCCTGTCTTGCTGGCTGCAGGGCGCGTTTGAATTCGGTTGGGATCAATACCTTTGCTTTGCACCAGATACGCCTTAGCGTTCTCGGCGCGCTGAGTAGCAAGAGCTTCGTTCTCCGATGGATTGGAAGATCCTTCAATGATCATCGTAGCGTTTGCGTCACGCTGCAGACGCAGAGCATCGTCGTCGAGCAAGGCTTTCGCTTTGTTGTCTACGCGCGCGGTGTTGGGCTTGAAGATGAGCTCATTCAGCAGTGCTGGAGTCGGCGCTGACGTTGGAGACACCGGAGTAGGCGACGCCTGCACATCGACATTCACGGTCGTTTGTGCAGACAGATTGCGATCGTCCGTAGCAGTGGCGGTTACAGTGACTGGACCAGGCGCTGTGCCGGTGAGCGTAGCCCGGTTGTCGCGCGGAGCGATTTGTCCCGCGCTCGCCTGATAGCTGTAGGTTACAGAGTGGCCTTCTTCCGCAACGCCGTTGCAGGTGATGTTTGCCGTCTCGCCAACCTGGATCGTAGAGCGGCTGACGGAACAACTGATGGTCGGCGGCTCAGGAGCTGCGACCGGTTCCTCCGCTGGCGCGGGGAACGGAGTGGCCTCCACCATCTCCACCCCATCGCCCAGGTGAACGTCTTCCGGAGTGTAGGTCGTGAGCGCGGTCGCAGAGTTCGGACCGACGTTGATGACCATTAGCTCTCCGACACTGCGACGAGGCAGATCTCCCGCTTGGGTGCGCAAATTAAATTTCGAGGGATCTTTCTGCGTGTCGTCATAGGCAGTGGCTTCGAATCCGAGTGCCTCAGCAGGATTGTGCGCTACCGACGAATATTCGCGCGTGATGCGGAAATAGTCCCCCGGCTTCACTCCCTGGGATTCACCGATATTCAGATACACGATGCGGTGAACTCCAATCTCCGTATCCAGGTCGCGCCCCATCGCGATGCGTCCCGTAGTTTTTCCGTTTGGAAGAGCAAAACGCTCGAATGTCGTCTGCTTGAATTCCGGGCGCGGTCTTTCCTGAAATGGCACGGCGATATCGCCCGGCATGGCGTCGGAGCAGCTAGATTCAATGTGCGCTACAGCCGTTTTCTTTCTGATATACAGCACCTTTGCTCGTCCGAGATCCTGATACATCTCGCCGAGGCTCCTCAACATAGAGAGCTGCCCTGGAAATGATTGGTACTGGTTCGGATCTTGGACATGCCGCAGTAGAAGGTACTCTTTCCCTTCCTGCAGATCATTCCCACTCAGAAAGATATATCCATTCTCGGTGTACAGCGCCTGGTCCGGAGAATGATTGCCAGCGACCATCGTGCCGCTCGGCTTCAGCTTTTCTTTGGAAATAAATCCTGCGCAATAAACCTCCGACAAGGTCGGACCGCGGAATAGCTCAGTCAAATTCGTCCGGCGAATCGCGGGCTGCTGCTGGGTGGTCGGCGTTTGCACCGGAGCAGGCGCGCCTTCAGTTGGCTGGGTCTGCTGCGGGGCAGGCGCCTGCTGTGGCGCTGCCTGCGGCTGAGCTTGAGCTGGCTGCTGCTGAGTCTCCGTCGAAGGGGGCGCACTGGTCTGGGCGGCAGGCTGATCCTGAGCCCAGACGGCGGCTGCCGCGAGCAGCGAAACGGCAAGTAGAGTTCTCATATTCCTCCAGCATCAGGGACATTCAAGTCTCTGGAAAAGAGCACTTTAGGGAGTGTCCGTCGAGAAGCACACTCGGGCGCAGGCGAACCCTCTCCAACGTAGCCGAGCATACCCGAGTGTGGCTGCCTCTCGTAGTAACCAGATGAATACAGGGAATCCGGTTGGTTCCCGCGTCGGAAGCATTTAGAGTTGCATCTAGGATTGTGCACCGTTAAGATGCCCGTCCGGCGCAAGTAGATGAAAACCGACACTCCAACCTACGCGGCGCGCTTCCTGCGCCACCGTTTGCCGCGGGTCTGCGTAGCCCTGTTCGCCGATAATCCGGCTGATCTGATGCACAAAATCGAGGCGGCAGCCTACGATAACTCCTTGCTCGAGTTGCGCTTAGATTATCTTCCTAAGCCGGCGCTATTATTTCCAAAGCTCAAGCAGTTTGCCGAATTCCACCGCGACGTCATGCTAGTTGGCACCTGCCGGCGGGCCGTAAATGGGGGCAAGTTCCGGGGCTCAGCAGCTTCACAGCTTGAGGTTCTTACTAAAGCCGCAGCCGCGGGCTGTCAGTTCGTTGACATTGAGCTGGAAACAGCTAAGGCTCTGAAAGCACAGGAAATAGCCAAGCTTCAACAACAGGCAGGGCTGATCATCTCTTTTCACGATTTCCGCGGTACCAAGAAACTGGAAGAAACTTGGGAATCTATGCGGGAGCTTGGCGCGGATTTCATCAAGGTGGTTTCCACGGCCAAATCGCTCTCCGACAACGTGAAGATGATTCGCCTCCTTGAGCAGCGCTCCGACGTTGTCGGCACGGTCGGCGTTTGCATGGGTGAACAGGGGATCGTGAGCCGAATCCTGAACGTGCGGTTTGGGAGCGCGTTTACATTCGCATCCGCCCAAGTGGGAGAGGAGACCGCACCGGGACAGATGGCCGCGCGGGTTCTGCGCGACGTCTATCGCATCGAGATGGTCGACGCCGCGACCAAGGTGTACGGCGTCGCTGGCGATCCCATCGCTCATTCCCTGTCGCCGCAGATGATGAATACGGCTTTTCGCCGCGAAAACATCAATGCCGTTTACGTTCCGCTGCAGACGAGCGACGTGAAAGATCTACTCACGTGCGTGCGCGAGATTCCCATTCAGGGACTCAGCATCACTATGCCACTGAAGGAGGATGTGCTTGAGCATCTCGACAGAACCGATGCCTTAAGCGAAAAAATCGGCGCCTGCAACACACTGATCCGCTCACAAGACGGCAAGCTCTACGGATTCAATACCGACGTCGCAGGTGTAGTACGTCCACTCGAGCTGCGGTTGAATCTCACAGGCGCGAAGATCCTCGTAATCGGTGCCGGTGGCGCGGCGCGTGCAGCGGTATTCGGATTACGCGAACGCAACTCCGAGGTGTGGGTGATGAACCGTACAGCGGAGAAAGGCCAAAAGCTGGCGCGTCAAGCGCATGCGCACTATGTTTCCCGTCAACACCTGAAGAAGCTCCAGTTTGACGTGATTATCAACGCGACTCCTGTAGGTATGGGTGCGCGGGCGCAGTCGCCCGTCGACGAATCCGAGCTTCAGGCCCGGTACGTGTTTGAAATGATCTACAACCCGGCTGACACCAAGCTGGTGAAAATGGCCCGCGCCAAGGGAATTCAAGTGATTTCTGGCTCAGAGATGTTCGTTCACCAAGGTGCACGTCAATTCGAGATCTGGACAGGCAAGCCGGCGCCCTTCGATGATATGCATCGCACCGTGCTGTACGCGCTCGGCGTCGGGCAGCAGTCGTTCACGATGCGCGAGCCGGCAGCGGCCATGCCGCTGAGGAAGGCTTAATGCTAGAACTGCTCATGGAGCTCCTTGGTTACGCGCGCAAGCTGCTTCCCCTAATGGAACTGTACACCGCTCGACGCATGGCCACTGCTCCGGTTCGGGATACGGCCAATGAGGAATTTCAGAGCTTCGCGGCAGAAGCTTTACGCGCGAATCGTTCCGATTTAATGGAACTCCGATCCGGTTTCGAAGCTGTCCAGCAAAGGCTGCGAGTAATCGATGACCAATCAGCCGCTCTGCAGCGCGAGACGACTCGGCTGATCGATCAGCAGCGCACGATTGTGATCGCTGCAATCGTTGCGGCCGTGGCGTCTGTAGGTGCTTTGATTTTGAGCATCGTTGTTGTGGCGCGACGCTGATTTGTTGTTTCCCACCCGAAGAAACTTCGAAGACGAACTTTCGAAATCAGCCCATTCAGCTTTTCTGGGTAGAAGTTCCGGCTTATTCGCCATCGCCCCCAATGCGCGGTCGGGTGGAAGCCCCCGACTTTAGTCGGGGGCGCACGGCGAAGCCGTGCGTCTAGTGGACACGAATAAAACCCCGCTTTAGCGCTGGCCACGCGCGAAGAGCGCTCGTGTTAGACTGCGTCGCCCATGGCGCTCCTGCCTCAAGACGATCGTACTTACTTCGTGACATCTGTCACGATCGGCCGCAAGCTCCTGTTTCGGTCAAGCCGTTTCTGCGAACTCCTGCTGGACGTCTTTCGCGAGAATCGAGGCAAGCAACGACTTCTACTCCATGAATTCGTAATCATGCCGAACCACTTCCATGCCATTCTCACGCCCATGCATGACACTTCACTCGAGAAAGCAATGCAATGTGTAAAAGGAGGCTTCTCATATCGTGCAAACAATGAACTCAGATTCGCTTTTGATATTTGGCAGCCGGGATTCGCGCCACATCGCATTAAAGACACGGAAGATTACGCCGTCCACGTGGATTACATTTGGAACAATCCCGTGCGAGCACGGTTGGTGCTACGCCCACAGCAGTATCCATATTCATCGGCACGGCGAAGGGATCTAGTTGATCCGGCTCCGGCATGGACGCAAAGGAAATTCGTTGCGGGCGCGGGTTGACAGTATCCGAGCGCGCTTCGCGCGTGGGCCAGCGCTAAAGCGCGGTCTCTTTTCTCGCCTGCCTAGACGCACGGCTTCGCCGTGCGCCCCCGACTCAAGTCGGGGGCTCCACTCACGAAGCAATCCAGGAACTTCCACCGAGCGCTCGCGGTTCCCGCCAAATGTCCTTCGAGTCTCGAGAAATGCAGCCGCAACACGCGCTGCCCCACCGCCTACCGGCGCCGCTTCTGCCGGTTCACTCGGCCGTTTCCCCAACTTTCTCCTGCATCCATAAGCCGTGGTCAGCATCTAACGCTTCTAGGGCGGAGTGTCTCAGAGGCGCCGACGCGCACCAATTTCGATAACTGGTTCAGGATCACCCCAAGCGGGAGCAGCATGTTATCCTATATGCTCCCGGATAGGCGTGCCTACCAGCCACTCATTCTGAAGAACTTACGACGCTCTGCCGATATAGAGTCGAGCCGCGCACTTTTCTGTGTTCGGGCTCGCCATCCGGCCATCTCGGCCCACAAGCTTTGAACAGGAGATGAGTGCTCTTGGCGCTTAACGACAAATTCGACGATATTCAAAAACTGATCGACACAGGCAAGGAAAAGGGATACCTCACTTATGGGGAGGTCAATGATCTTCTCCCTCACGACATCCAGTCGCCTGACGACCTCGACGATCTGTTTACTACCCTCGGCACACAGGGAATCGACGTCTTGGAATCCTCCAAGATGCCCGGCGCCGATCTGAAAGACAAATTCGAAGACATGGAGGCGGGAGAAGATGTTGAGCTCGATCTCACGCCTGGAACTCTGGAAAAAACCAACGATCCCGTTCGCATGTACCTGCGCGAAATGGGAACGGTTCCCCTGCTCACTCGCGAAGGCGAAGTTGAGATTGCCAAACGCATTGAGCGTGGACAACTCCGCGTTCTAAAAGCAATTTCGCGTTCGCCCATCGTCATCAACGAAGTGCTCGCCATCGGCGAAGACCTCAAGCGCGGCGTTCGCTCGATCAAGGAAGTGGTCATCTTCGATGAAGAAGAGATCACCGACGAGATCATCGAAGCGCGCATCAAGGCCACGACGCACCGCATCGACGAGATGCAGAAGCATTTCAAGAAAGCGGAACAGCTCGAAGAGAAGCTGCAGAACGTCGATAAGAAAAAGCGTCCCGGGGAATTTCGCAAGTGCCGATGGGCGCTCGGCCGAGAGAAGGTGCGCGTCTCCGGCATCATTCGCGAGCTGCGCTACACCAACTCCCAGCGCAAGAAGCTGATCGACCGCGTCGGACACGTCGCCGAGCAGATGCGTTCGCTCGACCGCCAGTTCCACAACCTGGAAAAGAAAGTCGATTCCACGCGCTCGGAAGAGCTGAAGAAGGAATACCGCCGCCAACAGCGCAACTGCAAAGCTGATCTCGAGAAGATGGAGCAGGAGTACGGCATCACCTTCATCGAGCTCAAGCGCACGCAGCGCGAGATCACGCAAGGTGACATCGACGCTGAGTACGCCAAACGCGAACTCATCGAAGCCAACCTCCGACTCGTCGTGTCGATCGCGAAGAAGTACACCAACCGCGGACTACAGTTCCTCGACCTGATTCAGGAAGGCAATATCGGCCTGATGAAAGCCGTGGACAAGTTCGAATACCGTCGCGGATACAAATTCTCGACGTACGCAACG
>CAYZHX010000080.1:0-17464 GCA_964476905.1 uncultured Terriglobales bacterium | reverse complement strand
GGAAACCTCGATTCCCGAAATGGTGAAGCCGTGATGGAGCTTCTGCAGCAGCTCCATCGGGAAGGCGCAACCATCTGCATGGTGACGCACGATGAGCGCTTCGCCCGCCACGCCGAGCGCACGATTCACCTCTTCGACGGCAAGGTAGTCGAAGAAAGCGTCACCGCGGTCTAGCCGGTTTCCTGTCATTCCGAACGAACTGAGGAATCCCTACGGTCGGAGTGTGTCTTGGGTCTGCGCGCTCGCGGCCGTTGTAGGCATCGAGCATGGATTTAATAGGAATTCCTCGCTGCGCTCGGAATGACACCAAGGAAAAATGGAAACGTTGATCCAAGACATCCGCTATGCATTGCGCATGATGGCGCGCAATCCAGGCTTCACGCTGGCTGTTGTTCTGTCGCTTGCTCTCGGCATCGGTGCGAACACCACGATGTTCAGCTTCGTGAACGCTGTCCTGTTTCGCCAACCGGCTGTGCAGGAGCCGAGCCGGATGTTGGAGGTTTGGGGATGGAATCCGAAGTCGCCGGGAAGGAACCACTACTGGACCCTCAGCTATCCCGACTTTGGCTACTTAAGCTCTCAAAACACGGTCTTCTCGGGGCTGGCGGGAACTGAGAGCGAACCTTGGGAAGTTGCCTGGCGGCGTTCAGAAGCGATAGAGCACGTAAAAGCACAACTTGTTACATCGAACTATTTTTCCGTTTTGGGAGTGAAGCCCTTTCTGGGCCGCACCTTCATCGCTGCCGATGATAAGTCTCCAGTAAATCCGGTTGTACTCCGTTACTCCTTCTGGAAGGAAAAGCTGGGCAGCGACCCCGCAATCGTTGGCAAGACGCTTTCGCTCAACGGGCACTTATTCAGCGTGATCGGAGTCGGCGCGCGTGATTTCAGCGGAATCATGCTCGCCTTCGAATCGGATCTGTGGCTACCCATGGGGCTGCAGCCTGTTCTTCATCCTGATCAGGCGAACATGTTGACCGAGCACCACGCTCACTGGGTTATCGCAGTTGGTCGCCTCAAACCGGGAATAACGCCGCGAGAGGCGAATGCCAATCTTGCATTGCTCGGAGGCCAGCTTGCGCAGGAATTTCCTGATTCGAACAAAGACATAACTACAAGGGGCGTGCCGCTAACTTTGACTCCCGCGCCGGCACGTGGCATAGCGACTCAATTGCTTCTGGTCCTTATGGCAGTGGTAGGCATGGTGCTGCTTATCGCTTGTGCCAATGCAGCCAACCTGCTTCTGGCAAAATCTGCTTCGCGCAATGCGGAGATGGCTGTACGCACAGCCATGGGGGCGCGGCGCGCCCGCCTGGTGCGCATGGTTCTCACGGAAAGCGTGCTGCTTGCTGCGTTGGCTGGAGTCGTAGGATTGCTGCTTGCCGTCTGGACGGCGCCTCTCATTCTTCGTCTCAAACCGGCTTCGCTTCCGGTCACCTTTGATATCGCACCCGATTGGCGTGTGCTCGCGTACACGCTAGCAATCTCCCTGGTGACGGGAGTTTTCTTCGGCATTGCGCCTGCTTTGCGGAGCTCGGCAGTTCGTGTTACCGCGGCGATCAATCAGGGCTCACATGGAGGCGATGGTGCGAAATCCCGTTTGCGCAACGTTCTTGTCGTAGGTCAGGTTGCAGTCTGCATGGTGTTGTTGATCGGCGCCGGCCTGTGCCTACGTAGTCTTTTCAATGCTCGCTCGATTGATCCTGGATTCGCATTTCATCACGTCGTATCAGCCGAATTCGATCTGCGCATGGCGGGCTACAACGAAACCAGCGGCTCGTTGTTTCGGAACCAAGTGTTGCAGCGGCTTAGTGCGCTTCCCGAGGTGGACCGAATCAGCGCGATCGATCATTTGCCGCTGGGCGATCACACTATGGTGACGTTCACGCGTGAGAACCCTCAAGATCAGCGCCGCGTTGAAACCGACGTCGCCTCCACGCTTCCCGGCTATTTCCAAACGATGGGCGTTCCCATGCTTCGTGGACGCGATTTCGCCGAATCAGACAACAGGAACTCTCCCAAGGTTGTGATCGTGAATGAAGCGCTGGCAAGGGCCATGTGGCCGAACGACGATCCAATCGGGAAGTTCCTGATTGTTCCTGTTGGCCCAGGGCCCATGACCGCCGACAAATCAAAAGAACCCGACCCATCGCTGGTGCGCCGCGCAGTCGTTGGCGTGGTGAAAACAGGAAGATATCGCTCTCTCGGCGAGGAGCCGCGTCCGTTTGCATGGTTGCCGCTCCAGCAGAATTATGAATCGTGGTCCGCGATTGTTGTGAGAACAACCGGCGATCCCGCCGTACTCGCACACGCAATCCAGAATGAGATGGCGGCGATGAATCCCAATCTGAATGTGCATGTGGAGACCCTGAAAGAGCACATGCAGATTCCGCTCTTTCCGGCGCAAGCTGCGGGAGCATTGTTCGGTGGCTTCGGCTTTGTCGCGCTCCTGCTTTCCACTTTGGGACTGTACGCGGTTGTCGCGTATTCCGTATCTCGTCGAACCCGGGAAATCGGCGTCCGCACCGCTTTGGGAGCGCAGAAAGAAGATGTACTCAAGCTCGTGATTGGACAAGGTGCGAAGCTCGCCGTGATTGGAGTCGGCCTGGGAATGATCGCCGCATTCGGATGCACTCGCGTCTTGGCCGAGCTTCTGTACGGCGTCAAAGCCCTCGATCCCGTTACGTTCGTAGGAATATCGGTGCTGCTGCTTGCCGTAGCAGTTCTCGCAAGCTATGTTCCAGCGCGTCGAGCAGCCAGAGTGAGCCCGATCGAGGCTCTTAGGTATGAGTAACTTTTTTTGTCATTCCGAATCCGCTTCAAGCGGATGAGGAATCCCTACCGACTTCCACACCGGTAACTGCCGCGTGGAAAGGGGATTCCTCTCCCCGCCGCTCCCAATGAGAGGGAGATGATCCGCTAGGAATGACATTAGGGGGACAAATGGAAACTCAGTTCCAAGATTTCCGCTACGCCCTTCGACAACTCGCGAAGTACCCAGGATTTAGCGCCGTCGCGATCCTGACTCTCGCTCTCGGTGTAGGGGCTAACACTGCCGTCTTCAGCGTCATCCACGCGCTTCTGTTACGGCCCTTGCCGTATCACAACGCTGACCGTCTCGTCCGCGTTTATGACGCGAACCGCGAGACTGGCGAGCTTCACGGCGTCTTCTCGCCGCAGGATGTTGACGATCTAAAGCAATCGCAAACCGTCTTTGAGAGCTTCGCTGCTTTTTCTTTTTTCCCCGGAAACTCCGGCGGAACGTTGATCGACGTTGGCGAACCTCACTATCTTTCGACGGCGTACGTCTCCGGTGATTTCTTCTCAGCTCTGCAACTGAATCCCGAATTGGGACGCACCCTGCAGCCGAGCGACGACGTAAAAGGCCAGAATGCGCAGCTCGTGCTGTCTTATGGAGTATGGGAGCGGCAATTCGGAAAAGACCCGAACATCGTCGGCAGAAAAGTCACCGCGGAACGGCTGACGTCGAATCGGATGACCTACACGATTGTTGGCGTAATGCCGCCGGCGTTTGACTATCCGTCTCCGCAGGTAGAAGCCTGGGCGCCTTTATCGCTCGAAACCGACGACATGGTTCCTCACCGTCGCGGCATCCGCTGGATGAACGTCATTGGCAGGTTGAATTCCGGTGTGAGCATCCAGCAAGCCCAAAATGAAACTTCGCTGAAGCTGAAGCAGCTGGAAACGGCTTACCCGGTCACGAACAGCGGATGGGGATCGTCAACGGTAGTGTCCTTGCGCGATTCCATCGTGGGCAATGTCCGGCCCGCTCTGCTGATTCTGTTCGGAGCCGTAGCGCTGGTCTTGCTGATTGCCTGCGCCAACATCGCGAATCTTCTTTTGGCACGTGGCACGTCACGCACGCGCGAAATTGCGGTACGCAGCGCCTTCGGGGCTGAGCGTGCGCGACTCGTTCGGCAGTTGCTGACCGAAAGCTTGCTGCTTGCTGTGCTAGGCAGCGCCGCTGGCTTATTCCTGGGCTACGGAATGTTGCAAGTGCTGGTCGCGATGAGCGCGGGAACGATTCCGCACGCGGATCAAGTGAGCATCAGTCCGGTGGTGGTTGGGTTTGCGGTCGCTGCCGCATTCATCGTGTGGCCCATCTTTGGACTGATGCCGGCATGGCGGTCGTCATCAGTGAACATCGTTGATGCGCTCAAAGAGGGCGCTCGCGGTGCAAGCTGCGGACGCCAGCACAAAGGTATGCGCGAGCTGCTCGTAATTGGCGAGACCGCTTTGGCAGCCATGCTGCTCGTCGCCGCCGGCCTTCTGCTCAATAGTCTCTATCACCTCATCAACGTCGATCCCGGATTCAACGCCGATCGCGTTCTGCGTGTGCATCTCACGGTTCCATCCGGGCTCGGGGACAAAGATCGGCAAGACATTCGATACCGCGACAACATGCTCGATCGCGTGTCCGAAGTTCCCGGCGTAGTCGCCGTTGGCGGCAGCAAGACTGTTCCGCTCAATGGCGGAGGCGAGCCATATGAGTTTGATCTCGCGCCATTCAAAGAGCGCGGATCGATTCGCCCCGGCGCTGGCGTTTTCATAGTCACGCCCGGGTATTTCGAGGCGCTGCAGATTCCGGTTCGCGCTGGTCGAGCATTTTCCAGACAAGACGAGAGCCGCCGAGACTGTCAACTTATGGTGAATGAGACCCTGCAGAAAAAAGTCTGGGCATCGGAGAATGCGGTTAACAAAATTCTGTACCTTGGCACGACGCCGTGTCAGGTGATCGGTGTAGTGGCCGACGTGCACAGCGAAGGCCTCGCAAACCAGGCGCGCGATGGAGTCTATGTCCCCGAACGTATCTCGCCGCGCAGCAGCCTGAACCTGTTTATCCGCACGAAAGAGGATCCGCTAAGACTAATCCCGTCGATTCGCGAGGCGATCTGGTCGGTCGACAAAGAGCAAGCGGTGTCGGACATCGCCACCATGCAGCAGTTGATGCAAGACAACATCGCGCAGGCGACGTTCTTCACCGTGCTGCTCAGCGTCTTCGGCGGACTAGCCGTGTTGCTTGCTGCAATCGGTGCGTATGGAGTGATCTCGTATTCAGTTCGTGAACGGACGCAGGAATTCGGAATTCGCATCGCTTTGGGTGCAGATCGCGCCGAAGTTCTCAGCTTAGTGATCCGTCAGGCGATGACGCTGGCCGGAATTGGGCTGGCCGTCGGCCTTGTAGCCGCGCTCGCCAGCACGCGTGCGCTGAGCAGCCTGCTGTTCGGCGTGAAGCCGCTCGATGTGCCGACGTTCGCCGCAGCAGCAATTGTGCTGATGGTCGTCGCGCTGCTCGCAGCATATTTGCCTGCGCGAAGCGCCACGAAGGTCGATCCGCTGGTGGCATTGAGGTATGAGTGACACGAGTTTTGTTGCTGGGATTTCCGAGTTTAGCCGGGGCACAGCTTTCAAGGCCGAGGAGCGAGACATGGACAAACTTGTACAAGACATCAACTACAGCCTGCGGACGCTGCTGAAGTCGCCGGGCTTCACTATCATTGCCGTTCTCTCCCTCGCACTCGGCATCGGAGCGAACAGCGCAATCTTCAGCCTCGCGGATGCATTGTTGCTGCGTCCGTTACCCGTTCACGATCCCAGCGCGGTCGTGGCTATCAGCACCGATCCGGCAAATGAGTCGAGTGTGCTTGGCGCCGTTTCGTATCCCGACTATCGGGATTTTCGCGACAAGTCGCATTCCTTCGATGGCATTGTCGCTTCCAACCTCTGGCGCGTAAGCATGGCGAAGTCGGCGAATGACAACGCGCATATGCGCGGCGCACTCATGGTGAGTGGTAATTTCTTTCAAGTGCTCGGAGTTGAGCCCACTCTGGGCCGTGGTTTTCTTCCCGAAGAAGACGCAGTAGCAGGAAGAAATGCGGTTGCCGTGCTTGCCTATGACTTCTGGCGCACGGAGTTCGGCGCCGACGCGTCGATCGTTGGACGCACAGTTCGGATCAATGGGATCGACTTCACTATTGTCGGCATAGCGCCGCAGAAGTTCATCGGAGTCGATCAGTACGTTCGCCCGCACCTCTATATTCCTGCGGCGATGATGCAGCGTTTGAGCGCCAGCGAGGAAGATCCGCTTCAAGATCGCAAGAGCCACAACTTCGATGTGCTTGGGCGCCTGAAGCCCGACGTCACCCGCCAGGCAGCGCAAGCGGAGCTCGCGACGATTTGGAAGGGACTCGAACCGCTCCATTCGATTGCCGACCAGCAACGGGTCGTTCGCGTTCGCACTGAGCTCCAGGCCCGCGTTGTGCAAGATCCGCCCGACGCCTATCTCATCACCCTTCTGCTTGCTTTGGTTGCTGTTGTGCTCGTCATCGCTTGCGCGAACGTTGCCAATCTATTGCTCGGACGCGCGCGCGGCCGCAGTCGGGAGCTCGCGATCCGGCTTGCGCTTGGAGTCTCTCGTGCGCGGCTCATACGTCAATTGTTGACTGAAAGCGTTCTGCTTGCGTTGCTCGGTGGCGCAGCGGGAATTGCGCTTGGTTATGCCGGAATTGGATTTCTTCAGACGATTCAGATTCCGACCGATCTTCCAATCAGCATTTCGCCGCAACTCGACTCGCGCGTGCTTGTCTTTAGTCTGATTTGCGCCTTGGCGAGCGCGATTGTCTTTGGCTTGGCTCCGGCGCTGCAAAGCTCCAAGCCAGACCTGATTCCAGCTTTGAAAAATGCAGATTCGGGACAGCCGGTCCGCAATCGCCTGCGTGGACGTAATGCACTCGTGATTGCGCAGGTTGCGATGTCGATGGTGCTGCTAATCGCGGCGGGCATGTTGCTGGACGGCTTCCGTCACGCGCTGGTGCTCGATCCTGGTTTCCGCATCGATCACGTCCTGACCATGCAGTTCGACACCTCTCTCGTGCGCTATAGCGACCAGCAGAGCCACGATTTCTATCGCAATCTCACGGACAAAGCTCGCGGAATCGCGGGCGTGCGTGAAGTAGCTCTTGCCAGCACGATCCCACTCTCGCCGGGAGTCGATTTGGAACCTGTGATCCCTGAAGGACACCAATTCCCGAAAGGACAATCATCGGTCCGCATTTTCACCAGTTTTGTTGATGACAAGTATTTTGACGTGATGCAAACGCCATTGATTGAGGGACGCGCATTCAGTGCGGAGGATAAGGAAGGCAAGCCTCGGGTGGCCATTGTGAACCAGGAGTTTGCGAAGACGTACTGGCCAGGACAAAACGCAATTGGAAAGAGACTGCGTGTCGATAACAGCAAAAATGATTGGGCCGAGGTGATAGGCGTTACCAAAACGGGAAAATACCTCTACACCGGCGAGCCGCCGAGCGCGTATTTGTATCTTTCCTTTGCCCAGAACCCGCGCAAGAGCATGTATCTGCTGACGAACAGCTATGGATCTCCTGCAGCGCTGATCGCACCGCTGCGCGCACTGGTCCATACCCTCGATCCTGACCAGCCGATTTTTAACGTGCGTACGATGGAGGACTTTTACCAAGTTCGTTCCATCTCCGTGCTGCGAATGATCGTGGAAGTAGTCGGCACGATGGGAACTGTTGGGTTGTCGCTGGCGTTGATTGGGCTGTACGGACTAATGGCGTTTAGCGTGGCCCGGCGAACGCGCGAAATAGGTATTCGCATGGCAATTGGCGCCCGGCGTTCGGACGTGCTGGCGATGGTCCTTAGGCAAGGACTGGTGTTGTCCGTGATCGGAATTTGTATTGGTGGCGCAATTAGCGTGGCCGTGTCGCGACTATTGACGGCGGGATTGATCGGCCTCGGCCATCCAAATGCGGGAACTTACTTCATCGTGCCAATTTTGCTGTTCGCAGTCACGATGGCGTCCTGCTATCTGCCCGCGTTGCGCGCGTCGCACGTGGATCCGATGGTGGCACTGCGGTACGAGTGAAAGCATCGGGTGATCGGGCCATTGGGTGATCGGGCGAAGTGGAAAGCTGCAATCGGCGATAGTCAATCGTCAAGAAGACGGAAGGCATACGCCCGATTGCCTATTGCTTATGGGCTTTTCACCTCATCCGATGACCCGATCACCCGATGACCCGATTTCTGGAGCTTCACGACATGGACACTCTCTTCCAAGACCTTCGCTATTCAGTGCGTTCTCTCCGCAATAGCCCTAGCTTCACCATCGTCGCGCTACTTGCGCTCGCGCTGGGCATCGGGGCGAATGCCGCGATGTTCACGATCGTGAACGCTGTCATTCTCCGACCACTGCCTTACAAAGACTCCGCCCGGCTTGTCTACTTGATGGAAGCGTTCAAGCGGCGTCCGGGAATGTCATTTTCCTACCCCGAGTTTCAGGACTATCACAATCAAAATCACGTCTTCGACGGAATGGCGGCGGTTCAGGGCGAGGCTTTCATTCTGACGGGCGGAAGCACACCGCAGCATCTGAGCGGCAGGAACGTCACTTCGGAATTTTTCGGCACGCTGGGAGTGAAGCCACTACTTGGGCGCGACTTTGTGAGCTCAGATGATCAGGCGCAGTCTGCGCCGACGGCAATCATTGGCTATGGGTTCTGGCAGCGGAGATTCGGTGGCGATCCGCAGATCGTCGGCAAGGTTGTCACCATGAATGACCGCGACTACACCGTCATCGGCGTCCTTCCCCAAGGGTTTGCGTATCGGGATCAACAATACGATGTGTTTGTTCCACTTGGTCTGCAGCTTGGCGAGGAAAACGCTCATAGCCGCAGTAGCCACAGCGGCATCTACTGCGTTGCCAGACTGAAAGCTGGAGTCAGCCTGAGGCAGGCGCAGGCTGATCTCGACACCATCGCAGCGGCGCTCGAACAGCAGTACCCACAAACGAATAAAAATGTTTCCGTGGCTGCGCAACTACTGCAGGAGCGCATAGTGGGCGGCGCGCGTCCGGTGCTGCTGATGCTATTCGGAGCGGTAGGTTTTGTTCTGCTCATTGCGTGCGCAAACATCGCGAATCTTCTGTTGACGCGCGCCAGCATGCGCGAACGGGAGTTGGCGATCAGAGCCGCACTCGGAGCCGCACGTTCACGCATCATCCGCCAATTGCTTACAGAGAGCGTTCTGCTCGCCGTAGCCGGGGGAGCGCTCGGCATTGCGCTCGCGATTTCAGGGGTGAAGCTGATCGTCACTTCCGCGCCTGACGCTCTGCCACGCGTGCAGGAGATCCACGTTGATGGCGCGGTGCTGCTCTTCACGCTCGCAATCTCCGTTTTCACCGGAATTCTGTTTGGAGTCTTGCCGGCGCTGCAGGCGAGTGCGAAACAGTTTCTCGGTTCCCTGAAGGAAGGGATTACGGTTTCGGCTGGAGCGCGCAAGCAGCGGTTGCGCAGTGTACTCGTGGTCTCCGAAATCGCGCTGTCACTGGCGTTGCTGGTCGGTGCCGGTTTGCTGATTCGCAGCTTTGTGCGCGTACTTCACGTAGATCCCGGCTTCGATTCGAATCGGGTGTTAACCGCCGAGATCGCGCTTCCCGAAAAGAAATATCCGAACCCGGAGCAAACAGAAGCGTTTTTCGATGAGGTTTTTCGCAATCTGCGCAGCCAGCCGGGCGTAAAAACCGCGAGTGCCATTTGGCCGATGCCCCTCAGCGGTAATGAGTGGGATACCGACTACCTGCTCGAGGGCAAGCCTATGCCGTCTCCTGGGGACATCCCGAGCACACGCATTTACCACGCCAGCGCGGATTACTTCACGGCCATGCAGATTCCCATTATCGAAGGGAGACAATTCCTCGAATCGGATAACGATTCGAGTCTTCCGGTCGCAGTTATAAGCCGCGAGTTCGCGCGACGGAATTTTGCCGGCGTGAACCCAATCGGACGCAAGTTCCGAATTGGCGGCCCCGACGAACTCGCTTCTCCCGATCTGAAAAAATTCCCCTGGTTCACAATCGTGGGAGTCGTTGGTGACGTAAAGCACGACAACCTCGAATCAGCGACGCCGATGGAGATTTATGTTCCCTTCGCGCAACACACTGGTGGCCATACGTTGCACTACCGCATGCTGATGGTGCGCAGCGACACCAGTGATCCGCTCTCTATTACATCGATCGTGCGGAGCGCGGTCATGCATGCGGATCCCGATCAGCCCGTTGCTGAGACAGAGAGCATGGATCAGGTGGTCGCGGATTCTTTGGGATCCAGGCGTATCTCGATGGCGCTTCTGATGACCTTCGCCGGACTCGCCTTGATCCTCGCGGTGATCGGAATCTACGGAGTGATGTCGTACTCAGTGACGCAGCGCACGCAAGAGATTGGCATCCGCATGGCGCTCGGAGCCGATCGCGAGCAGGTGGTGATGATGATCGCGAAACAGGCATTTCGTCTGATTGCCACTGGCTTAAGCGTTGGCGTTGTTCTGGCGATTGCGCTCTCGTTCGGTCTGTCGCGCGTTTTGGCGGATCAGTTGTTCGGAATCAAAGCGACGGATCCACTAACGTTCGTCGCAGTCGCGGCGACGCTCGCGTTCGTGGCGTTGCTGGCGAGCGGCGTGCCTGCACGGCGAGCGACGAGAATAAATCCGGTACAGGCGTTAAGGCATGAATAGCAGAACCGCGGCCGGTAGGCGGTGGGTCGGAGATGGCCGCATGGCCAGCTCCGAGCGATACGGTGTTGCCCGAAACCCCCTGAGGCGCAGCCGCAAAAGAAGCGGCTGCCCCATCGGCTACCGCCGACGGTTCTGCTGAGGCATTATGGAAACTCTCTTTCAAGACATCCGCTACGGCTTTCGTATGCTGGCCAAGAGTTCGGCATTCAGCGCAATCGCGGTACTTACTCTTGCGCTTGGCATTGGCGCGAATACGGCGATCTTCACGTTTGTAAATGCGCTTCTGCTGAAGTCGTTGCCTGTGAAGTCGCCGCAGGATTTGGTGATCGTCGGCGATCCCGCTCGCGTGAATGATCGCCAGAACGGCACTCCAGAGACTAGCTTTTTCTCTTATCCGCTCTATCGCGAGTTGCGCGACAACAATAACGTCTTCACCGGACTGCTAGCTGCGGGGACGCAACATTACATTCAAGTCGATGCCAGCGCGATCGGCGGCGCTTCCGATGAAGTGATCGCTGGTCGCCTGGTGAGCGGCGACTATTTTTCCGTGCTTGGCGTCGATGCCGCTGCTGGACGCCTGCTCACAACCCAGGACGACATAGCCGAAAATGGCAATCCCGTAATGGTCCTAACGTACGGCTACTGGCAACGAAAATTTGCGCTCTCGCCTGCCATTCTCGGTAAAGAAATTCGGTTGAATGGATATCCATTCACGGTTGTCGGCGTAACTCAATCGAGCTTTCGAAGCGATGTCGTGGGAGATCAGATCGATGCCTTCGTGCCGATCAGCATGCAGCAGGAGATTATTCGCGGAACCAAGCTGCTGCAGAACCCAAACTCATCGTGGCTGTCGCTGATCGGCAGACTGAAGCCGGGAATCACCATGGAGCAGGCGAAGGCCAATCTGAGCGTTGTCCTGCAGCAGGCACTTAGAGGCAGCTATGGCGCGAGCATTACCGAGCAGGACCGCAAAGACATCGCAGACGAAGGGATCCAAGTTGCGCCGGGAGCCGTCGGGTTATCGGAATTTCGCGGCAACTATGAGACGCCTTTACTCCTGCTCATGGGAATCGTCGGGCTGGTGCTGCTCATTGCATGCGTGAATGTCGCGAATCTTCTGCTTGCGCGTGCCACGGCGCGGAGCAAGGAAATCGCGGTGAGATTGGCGCTAGGAGCGAGCCGAGGACGCCTGCTGCGCCAGTTGTTAACAGAAAGTATTCTGCTTGCGCTTTGCGGCGGCGCCTGCGGCGCCCTGCTTGCCATTTGGGGCGTTCGCCTACTCGTGAAGATATTCGGCTCTGACGCAGCGTCTCTGCCGATGTCACCGGATCTGAGGGTGCTGGGATTCACCAGTCTGGCGTGCGTAGCGACCGGCATTCTTTTTGGAATTGTGCCCTCGTTGCGAAGTCTCAAGGTGCAGGTAAGCCCAACACTCAAAGACAGCTCCGCGGCATCCAAGGAGCCGCGTTCACGCCTTAGCTGGGGCAAGGGATTAGTCGCCGGGCAGGTCGCGTTGTCCCTGCTTGTCCTCTTTGCAGCCAGTCTGCTGATGCGCAGCCTGCAGAAGCTTCTCACTCAGGATTTTGGTTACGACAGCGGTCACATCGTTGTCGCCTCGCTGAGCCCATCGGCAGTCGGATACGAAGGGGAACGCTTCCGGCAACTTGCAACTGAACTTGCTGAACGTCTCTCAAGAATTCCCGGCGTCCATGGCGTAACCTATTCCCGAAACGGAATCCTGAGTGGATCGGAAACGAACAACCAACTCATCGTGCCCGGCTTTACTTCGGATCAACGCCAGGGCCGAGACGCCAATGAAGACGAAGTTGGGCCCGGCTATTTCGATGTCACCGGCATTCCCATGCTGCTCGGACGCACCATCGGCCCGCAGGATACGCTCAGCACGACGCGAGTCGCCGTCATTAATCAAGCCATGATGAAGCACTTCTTCCATGGGGAGAATCCAGTGGGGAGGCAGTTCGAGATTGACGATCCAAAAGAGAAAGGCAAGCCGTTTACGGTAATCGGCGTCTCGAAGGACACAAAGGACCATGGCTACTTCCTTCGTGAAGCGGTGCCGCCGCGCTTTTACTTTGCGTTCCAGCAAGACGCGAATCCGCTACGGCTGATGTATGAGCTGAGCACGCAGGGAGATCCCAAGAGCGTATTGGCGGACGTGCGCGCCGTTGTGAAACAAGCGGCGCCTGATTTGCCACTAACTTCGCTACACACTGTCCGTCAGAACCTGGAGCAGAACCTCGATACGCAAATCGTACTGGCGAGGCTCTCGACATTCTTCGGCGGATCAGCGTTGCTGCTGGCCTGCATCGGGCTGTACGGAATCATGTCGTATACCGTTGCAGGCCGCACGCGGGAGATCGGGGTGCGGATCGCGCTGGGAGCCGGACGCGGGGACGTGTTCGAACTCATTCTGCGAGAGGGTATATGGCTGGTAGGCATTGGGTTGGCGATCGGAATGCCGGTTTCTCTTGCGAGCGGTCGTTTGCTGCACAGCTTCCTCTTCGATATGAGAAGTACTGACCCAATCTCGCTGCTGATGGTCATCGTTCTTTTATCGTTCGTCGCCGCTGCCGCGGCTCTCGTTCCTGCACGGCGAGCGACCAAGGTCGATCCTGTGGTGGCGTTAAGGTATGAGTAGCTAACGTGGAGCGGGCTCCACGTCAATGGTGATGCATGGAAACCTTCTATCAAGATCTTCGCTATTCTCTTCGTAATCTCGCGAAATCTCCTCTCTTTACAGCCGTCGCATTGCTTACGCTGGCGCTCGGTATCGGGGCGAACACTGCGATCTTTAGCGTCGTAAATGCCGTGCTGCTGCGAGCCCTACCGTATGCAGCTCCGGACCGGCTGGTCACCTTCATTCGCGAAGGACACAGCGGTCAAAGTTCTGCCAACTTTCTCGATTGGAAGCGCGATAACCATGTATTCGAAAACATGGGTGCGGTCGAAGGTTGGAGTCCGAATCTGACTGGCATCGACAAACCGGAGCAGGTCAGCGCGATGCATATTACCTCGGACGTATTTCCTGTCCTGGGAGTGAAGCCCATTCTGGGAAGGACGTTTACACCGGACGAAGACCACGTGGGGAAGGATCGCGAGGTCGTGCTCAGTTACGGGTTCTGGCAGCGCCATTTCGGCGGAAGCAAAGATGTGCTTGGCCGCACGGTAGAGTTCAATGGCGAGCCTTACGTGGTAATTGGAGTAATGCCGTCCAACTTCCGTTTCGCCTTTCCATCTTGGGCAACCCGTACGGAAGTTTGGGGGCCACTTCCGGTGAATCCGGAAGATCGCGTAGTGAACAGCAAGCGACTCTTTGCACGCCTTAAGCCAGGAGTATCGCTGGAGCAAGCGCGAGCAGAGATGGCCACGATTACGGCCCGATTGGAAAAGCAGTTTCCCGGAACGAACAGAGATTTGGTAGTCACATCTCTCAAAGAGCAGGTTGTTGGCGATATCCGGCCGGCGCTTCTGGTGTTGTTGGGCGCAGTCGGATTTGTGCTCCTGATTGCGTGTGCGAATATCGCACACATGATGCTGGCTCGGGCATCGACTCGCGAACGCGAGATCGCCGTGCGCACCGCATTGGGCGCGAGCCGCGCGAGGATACTGCGCCAGTTTCTCACCGAGAGTGCGCTGCTGGCAGTGGCGGGCGGAGTCGTCGGCGTGTTGATCGCGAACTGGGGATTACGCGCCCTGCTGGCCTGGGCTCCGGAAGAGATCACGCAGTTTGGCTCTATCACGCTGGATGCTCGCGTGCTGATCTTTGCGCTGGTGATTTCGATCGGCACCGGCCTTGTTTTTGGCCTCGCACCGGCTCTGCAGAATTCGGCGCTAAACCTGATTGATTCGCTGAAGGAAGGCACTCGCGGCGCAGGTCCTGGCAAACACAGCAGTCGCGTGCGCAGCTTGCTGGTCTCTTCTGAATTCGCACTTGCGCTCATTCTGTTAGCCGGAGCTGGTCTGATGATCCGCACATTCTCTGCGCTCTCGGCGATTGACCCGGGATTTAATCCACATCATCTGCTGACGATGATTGTTTCGGTCGCAGGAGCGAAGGACACCGCGGCCAAGGATCGCAGCGGCTTCTATCAGCGCGCGTTGGAGCAGATTCACACACTTCCGGGAGTTGTTTCGGCCAGCGCGATTAATCATCTGCCGCTCGCGGGCGATGATTGGGACCTGCCATTCTTCATCGAGGGTCGTCCAACGCCGAGACGCGGAGAAGGGCCAGATGGAACATATCGCGTGGTCCTGCCGGGCTATTTCGCGACCATGAACATCGGCCTGTTGCGTGGACGAGACTTTACCGAGCATGACAACAAAGGCACGCCGGGAGTGATCATCATCAACGAGTTTCTCGCTAACCGCCACTGGCCGGGAGAGGATCCGATCGGCAAACGGATCGCCGTGGGCCTCGACCAAAATGGGAATCCCAGTAAAGACTGGTTTACGATCGTGGGCATCACACAAAACGTCGTGCGCCGTGATTGGAATGCTCCGCCGGATGGAGAGTACTACCTGCCATTTCTGCAAAGCCCAACTTATAGTGGCGGACCGTCGCCGTTTTCGAAGTACATGACCTTCGTCGTTCGGACAGCAGGCGATGCTGCTGCCCAAACCGCGGCAGTTGAGAATGCGATTCGCGCGCAAGACAAAACTGTAACCATCTCAGAAGTACAAACAATGGAAGAAGTCGTGGCCGAAACGAATGCGCAGCCGCGTTTCTACCTATATCTTCTCGCCGCATTTGCGGCGGTAGCGCTCGTTCTGGCTGCCGTGGGAATCTACGGCGTAATGAGTCACTCGGTCTCGCGCCGCACACATGAGTTGGCCGTGCGCATGGCTCTTGGCGCGCAACGGGAAGAGGTCATGCACATGGTTGTCGGCGAAAGCATGCTGCTGGCGCTGGCGGGAGGTGCGGTTGGTTTGATCGGGGCGCTGGCACTCTCGCCGATGATGAAATCGTTGTTGTACGGCGTGCGCACAAATGATCCAGCAACGCTAGCGATTGCGGCCAGCGTGCTCACGGTTGTTGCTCTGATCGCGAGCTATATCCCGGCGAGAAGAACTACGAAAGTCGATCCGATCGTGGCGCTGAGATACGAATAAGAGGCAGGGACAGGTTAGAGGTAATGGGGACAGTAGAGGGAACATCTGTTCCCTCTACTGTCCCCTGTTGCTTTTACGAATTCCCGAAAAGAGACCCAGGCTATTTCTTCTTCCGGCTCGATTTCTTCTTCGCTCCACCACGCGATGAAGATTTCTTGCGTGCTGCACCTGAGCTGCGCTTCGAGGCCGATTTCTTCTTGCCGGCAGATTTCTTCTTCGCAGCTTTACCGGAGCTCTTCTTGCGCGCAGCGCTCTTTTTCTTAGCGCCGCCCTTTTTCTTGGCGGAGCTCTTCTTGCGAGCGCCTCCGCCAGAGCGCGTCCCACCACCACCGCCGCCAGCGCCGGACTCCCCTCCGCCGCCCATCTGGCCTCCGAAGCCGCTCCCGCTCGTTCCGCCGCCGATTGCAGCGCCACCAGCGACTTCTTCTTCCTCTTCTTCTTCGTCGTAGCCCTGATCCATGGACTCTTCGTCCAGGCCAGAATCTCCGTAATCGTCCATCTCATCTTCACTACGCCCATAGAGTGTCTGATCGTCGAAGCTCATTTTTCCTCCTGAATGTTGAGCCCATCAATGACGTGATGAATGCTCGCGCACCACAAAACAACGCAGGCGCGGATTATAGCAACTCGCTGTGTTTGTGTGTCAAATCGGATTTAGCGATGCGTGAAAATTATTTGCTTTTTGACGACGACACTCAGCGAAGACGAGCAGCAGCACGCTCAGATGTGCCAGTTGCGGTGCTTACTGAGTCCGTCTTGGCCGTGGAAGCCTTGCTGGATTTCGAGTTCGAGGTGGTATGAGCGGAGGCTCTCTTTAGCGAAGTGTGATGCTTGCTGGAGCGATGATGGCGGGTGGGACTATTGATCACCGGATTGTCCGAGGCCATTACCGGACGGTAGATCACCAGCATTCGTCCAGAGGTCAGGCGATCGCCTTTTAAGCGATTCCATCGGCGGAGGCGGTCGGCAGGCACTCCAAAATCATCAGCAACCGAAGCCACTGTGTCACCACGCCGGACCTTGTAGCGTGTTGGCTTGCGCGAATACGCTACGGTACGAGCATCCGCGGCTCGGCCGGCAGTGATCGGGATAATGATCTTGCTGTCCGCTTGAAGATTCTGGCTTTGAAGATTATTCACCTCACGAATCGCACTAGGACTGGTGTGGTAATGGCGGGCTATGCTGTCCAGAGTGTCTCCCGCAGCGACGTGGTGATACCGCCATGCCACGCGCTTGTCCACTGGAATCGCCGCCATTGCCTGCTCGAACTTGCCTTTCGTCCCAAGTGGCAGGCGGAGGTCATAGACTGAATCTTTCGGTGTTGTCAGACGCAAGAGGCTAGGATTCAGCTCAGTCAGCGTATCCAAGTCCGCATCGACGCATTCGGCCACGAGCCGCAAATCAACCGGGTAGTTGATACGAACCGTATCGGTTTCCAGCGGAAGAGCAGGCTGAAGCTTGTCCAGACCGTATTGTGCCGGGTTCTTAGCCATCACCGTGAACGCCAGGATGATAGGGACATAGTTCTTGGTTTCTTTCGGCAATACGTTGCGCTTATAAAGCTCCCAGAAGTCTGCGTAGCCGGTTCTGCGGACAGCCTGCTGGACATTGCCCGGACCCGAGTTGTAGGCAGCCATCGCCAAATACCAATCGCCAAACTGGTTGTAGAGATCACGCAAATGGTGCGCAGCGGCTCGCGTCGACTTTTCCGGGTCTTGGCGCTCGTCTATCCACCAGCTTCGCTGCAAGCCGTATCCCTTGGCGCGGCTGCCCATGAACTGCC
>CAYZHX010000079.1:7581-17749 GCA_964476905.1 uncultured Terriglobales bacterium | reverse complement strand
CCGAAGGTGACGAGATAGAAAGTGGCGAGCCAACCGGAGAGCGACCAATCCGCATGACGAAAATCGCGGAAGGCAAACGCGAGCACAGCGTTCACGATTCCGGAGAAGAGCATCTCCCATCCTGTTGCAGCGAATGGACCGATTCCCAAAGTGAAACGGCGGGACAGAACCGATCCCGTCGCCCAGCTCAACGATCCCAGTACCAGAACCAGGCATACTGCGAGATCGCGCTTGCCGATTGCCGTGCCGGTTACCATATCCGGCCATAACAGCGCGAATAGGCCGCCGATTCCGAGGAGCAAGCCCGTCCATCCCAGCCGATTTAAGCGGTCACCCCCGATAAGCATCTCGATGAGCGCGACCCAGATGGGCACAACCGCGACAATCATTGCTGCGAGTCCGGTGTTGATGTACTGCTCCGTCCATGACAGAACCACGTTTCCGCCAGTTAGCAGAAGCACCCCTACGACCAGCAAGCGCAGGGCATCGCCCTTGGAGATCGACACCTTTTTCCCGGTGGCAAGGCACCAACCCAGCATCAGGACTCCAGCGATTAGAAAGCGCAAGGTACCCAAAACTGTGGGAGGAAAGTGCGCGACGCCAATAGCAATGGCTAAGTAGGTCGAGCCCCAAAAGAGGTACACCAATCCAAAACTGGTGCCAATCCTGAGGCGCTGCTTCTGTTCGTGCCTGGTCTGCAACGGAATCTGGGCAAGCGTAGCCATTTTGGGTGAATGCTCAGAGATGCTACGAAATAAGGCGCTTACGCGCCATCCGGAATTTGCCTGTAAATTGAGCCGATGCTTGGTAAGTAAGAACTACTTACCTATAGAGCTTCCCCGGTTTTCGAGAGCTTCAAAAAACTTTACACAGGAGATGCACTAGCAAACCGGGTACATGACCTTTCGGTTTCTTGTTGCGCACGTCCCGGGCGCATATTCTTGCGTCAAAGATAGTAAGGGGACCCAATGGCCGAGAACCACTTCGTAATCTTGTGCGTCGATGATGAGCCTGCCGTCCTCAGGCCGATGGAGATCATGCTGAAAAGGCGGGGGTTCCACGTGGTGTCGGCCAAGGATGGTAGCTCGGCAGTCGAGCTATTTCGTCAGATCAAGTTTGACGCGGTGATCCTTGATTACGGTCTGCCCGGAATGTCGGGCGGAGAGGTCGCACGATTACTTCGCGAACAGAATCCGGCGATTCCGATCATCCTGCACACCGGCTACAAAGAGATTCAAGATCCTCTGCTCGAGCACGTGACCTCCACTCTGCCCAAAGGAAGCTTGGCTTTTCTAATCACAAAGCTGAACGACGCACTCCATCTGCCGCAAACAGCAGCAGAACAGCCGGAAGAAGTCGCTGACCGATCGAACAAAGCGTCAGCGAATGTGGCATAAGAGGCTGTTGCATCCCCGAACACCCCATCCAAGACACGCCGCAGGTCTTGACTGAATGGACGGTATAATCGGCTTGGAAGCGATGCTGACGGCAATTCACAATTTGGCTCTGATCAGCGTAGGCATATTCGGTGCTGCGGCATGCTGGCTGAAGTATCTGGCCGGCCCGCGCCGATATCTTGCCGTGCTTCCTTCGAACGTTCGTCCGAATCTCTTCGCCGGCGACTAATCCGGCTTGCCTCGCCAAAAATGCGGGCCGGCAACTGCCCGCGAGCTACAACGCACGAATTCCGTGCCCTCTTTCCGCGAGGAGAACTCCACATGGCCACCGAAACGATGACCCGTCCGGCAGAGGCGAAATCTGCTCTGCCAAAAATTACGACTGCCCTCCCCGGCCCAAATGCAAAGCGCATCATCGCCGACGACGACCGGCTCATTTCGCCCAGCTACACGCGCTCCTATCCGCTGGTGGTAAAGCGTGGACGGGGCGCCATCATCGAAGACGTGGATGGCAACGAATTCCTCGATTTTTCTGCAGGTATTGCTGTTACTTCCACCGGCCACTGTCATCCCGAGGTTGTTGGTGCCATTCAGCGGCAAGCAGGCGAGCTGATCCACATGTCCGGCACTGACTTTTACTATGAGTCGATGACGCAGCTTGCCGAGCGCCTCAGCCGCGTCGCACCGATGAAGGGTCCGCACAAGTTCTATTTCGGGAACTCAGGTACAGAAGCAATCGAATGCGCGCTGAAGCTGGCGCGTTATCACACCAAGCGCCAGGGCGTGCTCGCTTTCTACGGAGCATTCCACGGCCGCACCATGGGTTCGCTATCGCTCACGGCATCGAAGCCGCAGCAGCGCCGCCGCTTTGCGCCGCTCGTGCCCGGCGTTACTCACGTTCCATACCCGTACACCTATCGCTTCGGCGAAGGCAAGAGCGAGCGCGACTACGGAATTGCCTGCGCGAAGTTCATCGAAGAGCGGCTATTCAAGACGACCGTTCCGCCTGAGGAACTTGCGGCGATCTTCGTTGAGCCAATTCAAGGTGAAGGGGGATATGTTCCCGCGCCGCCGGAATTCCTGCGCGAGCTGCGTCGCATCTGCGATGAGCACGGCATCATGCTGGTGGCAGACGAAATCCAGTCAGGCGCTGGACGCACAGGCAAGTGGTGGGCGATTGAGCACGCCGGCGTCGAGCCAGACGTTGTTTGCATCGCAAAAGGTATTGCCTCGGGCATGCCGCTCGGAATTACGATGACGCGCGCCACTGTAATGGATTGGGTTCCGGGCTCGCATGCTTCGACCTTCGGCGGAAATCCGGTGGCAATCGCAGCTGCGCTCGCGAGCATGGACGTTATCGAACGCCAAGGTCTCTCCAACGCGGCCAAGCTCGGCGACAAAATGAAGCAGCGCATGCTGAGCTGGGTGGCGAAGCATCCGATGGTGGGCGATGTGCGGGGCAAGGGGCTGATGCTCGCCGTCGAAATCGTGAAAGACAAGCACAGCAAAGCTCCGGCCTCCAAGGAACGCGACCACATCGTTGATCTCGCTTTCCAGAATGGCGTGCTGCTGCTTGGCTGTGGAGAGACATCGATCCGGCTTTCCCCTCCACTGATCATCACTGAGCAGCAGGCAGATTACGCGCTGGATGTCTTGGAGAAATGCATCGCCCAGGTAGAAGGCGGGAAGTAAGAAAGTTAGAGGCCGCTCGGTCACTTGGGCGGCCTCCACGGCATTGAGGCGCGGCTTCGACGCCGTGCCCGCGATATCAGCACAACCCGCCAAGTCAACGGATAAGACCTACACCCACTGTCAGAGCCGCGATTCCCTGTTAGACTCTCTGCCCGGCTTGCAGGGTCGCGGAGAATTCGACTGGAAAGCGATGTAAGGCTCACGTCCGCAAACGGTTACAAGCAAATTCCCTGCTAATTCTCTGCAAGTTCTCTGGTCTATTACAAATCGCCAGTGTTTGTGCGGGTCCGTCAATGAAAATTTTTCTCGCGGGAATTTTTTCCCTGCAAAATTCCCTGCGCAGGGAATTGAGCCCTTGGAGCCCCCTTCCCAAACGCAGGCGCATCGGCTACCGTTGGCATTCCGATCGGCAACATAGGCCGGCTCGGAAGGACGTAAGGTACCGATGCTCCTTCGATCCACCGTCCAGACCCTCGACCGGATCGCCGCGCGCCTTGGGCGTACCCCCAAGATCGCACCGCACCTCGCCTTTGGAGCGCGGGGCGAAGACGAAGCTTACTTTCATCTGCGAAAGCTTGGCTTCACGATCATCGCCCGCGACTATCGTTCTCCACGCAGGCGCGGAGACATCGATCTGATTGCCTTCGAAAAAGAGATGCTTTGCTTCATCGAGGTGAAGACCCGTGCCACTCGCAAGTTCCTGCCGGCCGAGGCGGCCGTAGATGAGGAGAAACGTGCGACGCTCTCTTTACTCGCCCGCGAGTTCCTGCGTCAATACGGCCATGCGCAAGGCAAAGAACCACCGCATCGCTTTGACGTAGTGAGTGTTTATATCGAAAGTAACGATAATTCCGGCGATTCTGCCGATATAACCCTGTTCAGGAATGCTTTTGCCATGTCATAAAATGAGAGTACCCCCAGGAAAGGACCAGAGTTGCCCGAGCTTAGGAAGGACCCCGTCAGCGGACGCTGGGTCATCATCGCCACCGATCGAGCACGCCGGCCGAGCGATTTCACAAGACATACAGTAGTTCTTAAAGGCGGATTCTGCCCATTCTGTCCGGGCAACGAGACTAAGACCCCGCCCGAGATCCTCGCCTACCGCAACGGAAGCGAACGCGACAAGCCTGGCTGGTCGGTCCGTGTGGTTCCGAATAAGTATCCCGCCTTGGGAATCGAGGGCAACCTCGATCGCCGTGCGGACGGCATGTACGATCGAATGAACGGCATCGGGGCTCACGAAGTTATCATCGAAACTCCGAACCATCGGCAGACATTTGCCGACATGCCCGACAAGAGTATCGAAGACGTGCTCTGGGCATTCCGCGATCGCATCGTCGATCTGAAGCGCGATCGCCGCTTTAAGTACATACTGATTTTCAAGAACCACGGCGAAGCTGCGGGCGCAACGCTCGAACATCCGCACTGCCAGTTGATTGCCCTGCCCATCGTTCCTCGTCAGGTGATCGAAGAGCTTGAGGGTGCGAGCAGGTATTACGACCTTAAAGAGCGCTGCATTTTTTGCGACATGGTGCAGCAGGAAAGCTCAGGAGAAGCACCGCGCCTGGTAGCCGAAAATCGGCGGTTCGTGACGATTTCCCCCTATGCTCCTCGGTTCCCTTTTGAAACCTGCATTTTGCCCAGGCACCACGAGGCGTCATTCGAAAATGCCAGCTCAGCGGATTTTGAGAGTCTCGCGAAGATGATCAAGTTAGTGATCGGCAAGATGGACGCGGTGCTAGAGCGTCCTGCCTACAACATGGTGCTGCATACAGCTCCGCTCGTCGCCGGCGAATCGGCCGACTACTACCACTGGCACATCGAGCTGATTCCCAAATTGACCAAAGTCGCGGGCTTCGAGTGGGGCACCGGCTTCTACATCAATCCTACGTCGCCGGAAGAAGCTGCTCGCTATCTTCGCGAGGCAATCATCGAAACACCGGAGCTGGCGAGCACGCGATAGTCCGCTCGTTCGATGAGGCACACCTCTCCTCTCATCGTTTCAAAGTAGGAATCGGGGACGGCGATGGAAGTCGGGCTAGAGTTCGGCGACGCGGGCTTTTTCTTCGATTGCCATGTCTTTGAACTCGCTTGAATCGAAGACTTCTCCGCATTCCTGGCACTCTACAAATTCCGCGTCTTCCTCACGGGCGACAACACGCACGCGAGGATGCTTGCAGACTTGTTCCATGCTGATTCTCTGAGGAGGAAATTTTGCAGGTGTGGGTTGGATAGCGCTCATACTCCGGGAATTTCTGTCCGGTTTTGGGAGATTGTAGCCTGACTAGTTGCTATGTCAAGCATCTATTGTGGACAGGTGATTACGATGAGAGTTGCCGAAACGTTGGTTGCCGGAAGCCAGACAGTCGCCATTTGGCGTTCGTGCTCGGGCTAAAGCAAACACGTCTAAGCTGTATCACTTTGGGATAGCGTAGTTTGCAAGCATTCGTACGGCACGTTAGGGCACATGAACGGGTTCGAATTGCCGACAGCCATTGCGACCTCGTCAGTCTCCCGCCCGCTCCACTTGCACCAGACAGGAATAAAACGTCGGCCCACCTCCCATGTCTGTAAGCCGTTCAGAAGTAAGGGCATTAATGCCTATTCCGTCAGGCATGAGCTTCGACCAGTTTAGGCGGGTCGCCACTACTCCCGGCTGAACTGCACCATCGACCAACGCTGTCAGACGTATTTCACCGCGATCGTTGAACACGCGTACTGCGTCACCTTCGGAAATTCCGCGTAGTTCGGCATCTACTCGGCTCATTTCCAGCTTGTTCGTCTTTGGCTCAAGCGGCTGGATTGAGCGGAGATTGCAGAAGGTTGAATTGAGGAAGTTGTCGGCTTTGCGAGCCAGAAGCTCGAGCGGATACTTGCCAGCCTGCTGCGAATGTCTGGACTCAACAGGTGGGACGAATTTGCCGACGGTATCAAGACCCAGTTTCGTCAAATCATCGTTCCAGATGCGGGCCTTGCCATCTGGAGTAGGGAATCCGCCTTCCGCGAACGGAACGAATTCTTCGCTCCCAAAATTTAGGCGAATGTGTCCTTCCAGCTCCAAGCGTTGCCGAGTGATGCCCTTGAGCCATGGGTCTGGAGTCTCGAGCGCCGCGTCGATCATCTGATCGATGGTTTCGCTAAAGCATGGCTCGGTAAAGCCCATTCGTTGCGCGAGTTCCGAAAACATGTCGACATTGCACTTCGATTCGCCCACCGGTGCAATTGCTTGATTAGAAATCTGCAGGTAGTAGTGACCGTACGCCTGCTGAATGTCTTTTTGCTCGAAGAACGTTGTAGCCGGTAGAACGATGTCGGCGTAATCGGTCGAGTCGGTGAAGAACTGATCGTGAACGACCGTAAACAGATCGTGACGCATAAATCCACGCACCACGTCGTTGTGGTTCGGGGCGATCGCCGCCGGATTGGAGTTGTAAACGAAAATTCCCTTTACTGGTGGATCGTTCAATTTTGTAAGTGCTTGGCCCAACTCAGTCATGTTCACTACTCGCGCTGGACGACGAAGTGGACTGCTCAGCATCAGATCCTGACGCTCGAGAACCTCCTTGTTGAGCTTGAATGCGCCGCTGCATGAAAGCTGAATGCCACCGCCTGGGTGCTTCCAGGCACCTGTAATACACGGCAGCATCGTGATCAACCGAATGTTTGTTCCGCCGTTTTCGCAGCGCTGCACGCCGTAATTCACGCGGATCGCCGCCGGAGTTGTCGTCGCGTACTCGCGCGCGAGGTTCAGAATGTCCTGCGCCGAAATGCCAGTCCATTCGGCCACGCGATGCGGCGGGTACTCCTGAACTCGCCTTACCAGCTCGTCGAATCCGTTAACGTATCTGTGAACGTAGTCTGCATCGAACAGCTTCTCGGCGATGATCACGTGCATCAGCCCGAGCGCCAGCGCGGAATCTGTTCCCGGATTGATCGGCAAGTACCAGTCGGCACATTGCGCGGTGCGAGTTTTGTATGGATCGATTACAACGAGCTTAGCGCCATCGCGCCGAGCTTCTTCGATGAATGGCCAGAGATGAACGTTATTGCCGTGGATGTTGGCGCCCCAGGCAATGATGTACTTCGCGCGTGAAAACAGTTCAGTATCGGTACCGATCTTTCGCCCAAGAACCGAAACTAATGCCTCGCCGCCCGCCGTAGAGCAAATGGTGCGATCGAGTTGTGATGCGCCGAGCCGATGGAAGAATCGCCGATCCATCGATCCGTAGCTGAGCACCGCTGTGGTGCCGGCATAGGAATACGGCAGTATCGCTTCAGGTCCAAATTGGGAACTTATCTCGCTAAACCGTCGCGCAATCTCTCCGAAGGCTTCGTCCCAGGAAATTCGTTCGAAAATCTGCCCGACATCCTCCCGGCTGCGCACGCCGCGTCCTTTTGAGGCAATGCGACGCATCGGGTAAAGCACGCGATCGGGCGAGTACACCCGGTCAAGATACTTCGCAACTTTGGCGCATAAGAATCCGCGCGTCACCGGATGCGCGGGATCTCCGCGCAATCGCGTTGCGCGCCCGAGATCGTCGACGGTGATGAGAACTCCGCACGAATCCGGACAATCATGTGAGCACGCCGCGTGGACTGTTTTGGGCATGATCAGGAATTATAAGCACCTTCTTGCGCTCGGTGTTCGAGTTTGTACCACGCGAGTTTCTGCAACCTTAAGGTGCACTCCGCGTCTAATCTTCAGCAACTTTGCGGTGCTCCCCCACGGCGAATATGAGGTATTACCTCAGTTACTTTCCCTATCCGCCACATTGGGAGATTCTGGAATAGTCTTCTTAATGGGTTTGCGCAGTGCCATCTCGTCGATTGCTTCGGTAACGCTGCTACTCCTGCTCAGCGGCCTTTCCCATGCACAAATTGGAACCCGGCAATCTGCTTTTGCTGGACCGAGCACCACACCAGAGTATTCGATCGTCACTTCAGTACCTCGGCTCACGCCCGACTTGGCGCTTACGACCTACGAACGTGGAATGCAGCATCAGACGACTGACCTCGGCTCCTACACAACTACAAGTCTCATTGACGCCGAATTGCCCGATTCAGCGCAGAAGGCCGAGTTTGAGCTAAAGCAGCATTATGCCGCTCCAGCGGCGCTCGACTTTTCCCCTTTGCGCTGGTCCGGAGACGCTTTCGTGAAGAGCAATGTAATCGTGCGTCTGCTCCAATCGGAAGTCGATCACGTGCATCGTCGGGAGCAATCGCAGACCGCGATCAGCTCGGTGAATTACAAGTTCAGCTATAAGGGCTCATCGCTGATTAACGACATTCCTGTATACGTGTACGAAGTGAAGCCGCACAAGAAGCGCGTCGGGCTGTTCAAGGGCAAGATTTACCTGGATGCGGTCACAGGTGAACTAGTGCGCGCACAGGGGCGAATTGTGAAATCGCCTTCATTCTTCATTAAAAAGATCGATTTCGTTCAAGACTATGCGCACGTGAACGGATTCACGCTGCCGCTGCATCTGCATTCAGAAGCGCAGACGCGCATCGTCGGCAAAGCTGTGATCGAGATTACAAATCGGGATTACCAGACCGAGTCGATGACGTCGCACTCAGTCGTAGAAGCAAGCGCCGCCACCGCTCCTTCGACAGATCCTGAAGCCCAGCAGTGAGACTGACTCAGCTCCGTCTGTCGCTCGCCGCCTGACTCTTTTTCACCTGTCGCGCGCCAGTGTTGCGCTCGTAGATAATGCGCATGCCATCCAGGGTCAGCATCTCATCAACCAATCCGATATAGCGCGAACCGGATGCAATTAGTGTCGCCAGTCCACCGGTTGAGATAATTTTTGGTTTCTTGTCACCCATTTCTTCAATGATGCGCTCGATGATCCCATCCGTCAGCCCGATGTAGCCGTAGAACAAACCAGACTGGATGTGCGCGACAGTGTTTGTGCCGATCACCCGCGCAGGACGACGAATATCTACCTTTGGCAGCCTCGCCGTGCGGACGAAAAGAGCTTCGGCAGAGATTCCTATTCCGGGAGCGATCACTCCACCTAGGTACTCGCCGCGTTCAGAGATCACATCGAACGTAGTCGCCGTGCCAAAGTCCACCACGATGCAAGGTCCGCCATATCGTTCGAATGCAGCCACACCGTTCACAATGCGATCGGCTCCAACCTCAGCCGGGTTATCGACGAGCACCGGCATTCCGGTTTTCACTCCCGGCTCGATGAACAATGGCTTAGCCTGAAAATAGCGCTCGCTGACCTCGCGCAGTGTGGAATCAAGCGGCGGCACAACCGAGGAGATCACGAGGGCCTTCACCTCAGCAGGATCGATCTTCTGCATCGCGAAAAGATTTCTAAAGAGCACCCCGTACTCATCGGCGGTATTAGTGCGAATCGTCCCCACACGCCAATGGGCCACCATCTGATCGAATCGCGGAGGCGCTTGCTCGTGGCCCGGCCGATAAAGACCAAGCACCGTATTCGTATTCCCAACATCTACAACAAGAAGCATTGTGAGTCTCTTTAGACTTTGTTTGAGTTTAGCTGATTTGGGTGCTGCAATCCTCCACCTCGGACCCATGAATCGGTGTCGTTCCTGAAACACCACCGCTGGAGATCAAAGGGTTCAATTCGGAGCAAATGGAACCGTGATGAGTTCCTTGGAAAAACGAAACTGCTCACTGTGTTTGCGCGAGCAAAGCGAAGCCCAAAGCGCCGTAGGCGCGACATATGAGTAGCCCAGCACGGGAGTGCTGGGTAGGAGCAGCAAGAACCCGAGCCCCGGAGGGGCCGCACTCTTCGTCAGGCATTCAATTCCCTCACCCCGCCCGAAAGCACGGTTTTGGTCCCATTCTGAGTCCGGACTCTCAAGAATCCGTACGCATCAAGTCCATCTGTTACGCCATCGTATCCGCCACTTTCTTCAACATGCACGCGCTTGCCGCGAGCGTAGCTTGAGACAGACTCAATCCGAGCAAGCAGGGTCGCCTGACCTTCGGGAGCTAAGGCGTTCTTGTATTCGCGCTCAAGTGATCGAAGCATTGCAATGAGCAACTCGCTACGTGACCAGATCTTTCCCGTTTCGATATGAATGGAGGTGGCAATCTC
>CAYZHX010000079.1:3758-7481 GCA_964476905.1 uncultured Terriglobales bacterium | reverse complement strand
ACTCGCTACGTGACCAGATCTTTCCCGTTTCGATATGAATGGAGGTGGCAATCTCTGCGATCTCGGAGGGAAACGACGGCTGATTAACGTTCACGCCGATTCCGATCACGGCAAAACGAAGCTGCTCTGCATCCGACGAAATCTCCGTGAGGATTCCGCACACTTTTTTACGCCCGATCAACAGATCGTTAGGCCAGCGAAGATCGCACCCAATTCCGCAGTTACTCAGAATCGCATCGTGAACGGCCACGCCTGCCATCAGCGAGAGCCAAAGCGCCTGCGCAGCTTCAATTCGTGGACGCAGGAGGACCGATGCCAGGATCGCCGAGCGCGGCTCCGACTGCCAAGAATGCCCGCCCCGCCCTCGACCTGCGGTCTGCTGGTCGGTGAAGAACACGTGTCCTTCTTCTATACCGGCAGCGCCTGCATGCATCGCCAATGTATTGGTGGATCCCGTTTCGGGAATGTAGTGAAGCTTGCGCGAGAAAAGCGATCCGTCGAGCGCGGATTCGAGCTCGGCTATGTCGTAATCGCGCGCAGGTATGCTCACGATTACAGATTATCAACTCAGGCTCGCAGCGCCGACTTCTCCCGCATCTGCAGGGCAGCCGCGAACTCGTCCATCATGATCGTCTGGTCACGATCCGGACCTGTCGAAATCATCCCGATGCGAGCGCCGGTCTTGTCTTCCAGATACTTCATGTAGCTCTGGGCCTTCTGTGGCAGTTTTGAGAACTCGCGAACGCCGACCGTCGGTTTCTTCCAGCCAGGCGTGTTTTCGTAAATACATTCAACTTTTTCAAAAGTGCCGGCGGAAGCCGGAATACGTTTGTCGTGCTTCTTACCACCGAATTTGTAGCTGACGCAGACTGGAATTTCATCCAACGTGTCGAGAACGTCGAGTTTCGTGACCACCATCCAGTCGATGCCGTTGATCGAGGTCGCATAACGAAGGAGCGGAAGATCGACCCAACCGCAGCGACGCGGACGGCCGGTGACTGCTCCATATTCGTTTCCGCGAGCACGCAAAGTATCGCCGATCTCGTCTTTGATCTCGGTCGGAAATGGGCCTTCACCAACGCGCGTGCAATAAGCCTTAGTCACACCAATGACCGAGCGAATCGCGTTCGGCGCGACGCCGGTTCCCGTAACCGCTCCGCCAGAAGTTGCGCTCGATGAGGTCACGAATGGGTACGTTCCATGGTCGATATCAAGCATCGTGCCCTGCGCGCCTTCGAACATTACCGATTCGCCCGCAGAGATCGCATCGTTCAGCAACAGCGCGGTATCGGTCACAAACGGCGCAACTCGCTCCGCTGCCCGTGAGTACTCATCGTAGATTTTGTCGGGATCGAGCGGGTCTGTATTGAACAACGCGTGCGCGATCGTGTTTTTCTCGCGACAGGCGTTTTCGATGTGTGTGCGCAGCAGCGACGAATCCAGCAAATCGATCACGCGCAGGCCACCACGCTTCATCTTGTCTTCGTACGCAGGGCCGATACCGCGTGAAGTAGTTCCAATCTTCACTCGTCCGGGAGCATTCTCGGCCGCGAGTTCGATCATCCGATGATACGGCAGAATCACGTGTGCCCGATTTGAAACAAACAGCCGACCTGCAACATCGAGTCCGTTCTGCTTCAGACCATCTACTTCTTTCAGAAACGCGATCGGATCGAGCACAACGCCATTACCGATTACGCTGCGGCAGGCTTCACGTAGCACGCCGCAGGGAATAAGCTGCAGGACAAACTTCTTGCCGCGAATGATTACGGTATGTCCGGCGTTGTGTCCGCCTGCGTAGCGAGCAACCACATTGAAGTTGTCCGAGAGCACATCGACGATCTTGCCTTTGCCCTCGTCTCCCCACTGGGCCCCGACTACAACGGCTGTGTTGCCTTTTTTCAACGAGATACTCCCGTCAAATGTTTTGCGAACACACACCTGCTCCCATCATGGAGCAAGATCAAATTGAAGTGAGACGCGCGACCGTAAGCGCGAAGGTGTGTGACCAGTAATTATACGTCAGGTACGGACTCGAAGGAACGTGGACTAGAGAACGTAAAATGCGCCTAAAGCTATGAAGCCGGCGATGAAGTGAAGACCAATCGGCTCGAAATCCTGCGCACTGGATTCACACTTCTATTTCTGATCGTCTATGTACTCTTACTGCCCTCATGCCACAAAACCGTAATATTCCAGCGTACGGATGAGGTGACGGAAAACCCTCCGACGGGAGCCCAGGTACGATCGGTTAATTCTTCAGCGTTTCGCTTCAACGTCCCGCGCATTACGTGATCGCACTTCCCCCGGAGTACCGCTATTCTCCCACCCTTCGCTTCCCAGTGTTGTTCCTGCTCCACGGAATGGACGGCAGTTCAGCCGACTGGGTCGACAAAGGAGATATCACCAGCCTTCCCTCGCGCAAACTTATTCTCGTAATGCCTGACGGAGCTGATTCGTACTACACAAATGCAGCTTTGCGCAGTCAGGATCGTTACGAGGATTTCATCGTCAATGACTTGGCCCAAGAGGTTGAGCAGCATTACCGAATTGGAACGTCGCCGGATGCTCGTGGCATAGCCGGCATTTCCATGGGCGGCTATGGCGCGATCAAGATTGCCCTCAAACACCCGGGATTCTATGCGTTCGCCGCTGGTCTCAGCGCCCCGCTCGATGCACCGTCATGGCCCTTCTCAGCGAAGCGAATGGGACAATCGCTCCGAATACTCCGAATCTTTGGTGTTTGGGGAGGAGCGACGCGCCGAGAGAATGACGTGTTCTCGTTGATCACGAATGCGCATCCAAGCACCTATTTCTACCTGGAATTCGGCGCGGATGAATTTCTGCGTGGAGTAAATCGGCGCTTCGCTGCTTCGCTAGACAGGCGAGGGATCGCGCACGAGTTTCATGAATCGCCCGGAGGCCATTCGTGGGACCATTGGCAGCGCGAGCTCCCTAACTTGCTGGATGCAGCCGCGCACCATCTTAAGAACGAATAAATGCCTCCTCTGCCCTGCTCCGCGCTTCTTCCAGTTCCTTTTGCATTTTCGCCAATGTCTGATCGTGGTCGGCGTCTGCCGATACCGAAATTGGACTGCGGACGTAGCAGTGAACTCGCGAAAAAGGTTTAGGAATCATAAAAGCATCCCAACTGTTCAGGACCCAGGCGCGCTCGGCTGCGACATAGAAACAGAAGATCGGTGCGCCGGTGATTCGTGCGAGATGGATGGGCCCGGGCTTTGCCACGTACCGCGGACCGCGCGGGCCATCGATTGTAAAGGCGACGAATTCGCCTTGCTCCAACTCGCGTTGTAGTTCGCGCAGTGACTGGACTGCGCCACGCGAGCTCGATCCCCGGACGGCACGAAACCCGAGGCGCTCGATGATGCGCGCGATGTACTCCCCGTCGTAACTGCGGCTGGTGAGTACGCGGATGCCGTGCCCGCGAAACAGATATCCGCACGCGAACACGCAGCGGTGCCAAAAGCAGTAGATCGCCGGACGTGTGCGCGGCTCGTTTTCCGTGCCCGGCTCGTAGGTGAATGACGGACGCAACGTCGGTCCGATGATCCGGATAGCCAGAGATCCAGCCCATGAGATGAGTGCCAGGGCAATCTTTTCGTTCAGAGAAAATTTACGTCGATTCGTGCCGGCTTCGGCGACGGCTGCCGATCGTCCCTCATCGCTAGCTGCAAGATTTGGCTGCACAGCAGTATTCTAGGA
>CAYZHX010000079.1:0-3658 GCA_964476905.1 uncultured Terriglobales bacterium | reverse complement strand
CCGATCGTCCCTCATCGCTAGCTGCAAGATTTGGCTGCACAGCAGTATTCTAGGAGGAGCACACCTCAGGCCGTTTGAGAAAGTGACTCGGCGTGCTCTGGCCTCCCACGGCCTGAGTTTCGCGCGGTAGTAATCCGCGAAGTTTTGCCATTGGAATGTAGCCGTGATTTTGCGAAATTAGGAAGCCATCACCTTGCTCGCCCAGCTCCGCAGTTATCCCAACCTGCTCACGCTTCTCCGGCTCGGATTCGTGCCGTTTGTGGTCAATTCCATCATGGATGGCCGTTACGGCGTCGCGCTTGCGCTGTTCATTCTTGCCGGCATCAGCGATGGCCTCGATGGTGTGCTCGCCCGCTCGCTCGGCCAGCGAACGAAACTCGGCGAATACCTCGATCCGATTGCCGACAAGCTGCTGATCAGCACACTCTTTCTCGTTCTCTCTGCAATGCACCGCATTCCGTGGCGTGTGACGGTTGTCGTCTTCGGGCGCGACATCATCATCTTGATCGTCTGCACGCTGGTGTATGCGACGACTTCGCTGCGCGACTTCCGCCCCACCTTACTTGGCAAGGCGAACACCGTGGCCCAGATTCTGACGCTAGGAGCGACGCTGCTCGTCGAAGTTGTGCCGTGGTTTTGGGTGGCGCTGGCAAAGACGCTGGGAATCTGGACGGTGTTCTCACTGACCATTGTGTCAGCGCTGCATTACGTCTACCTGCTGGGCGTGCGCTTACATTCAACCACGGAGCGGTCAACAGCGAGAACGGCATGAGAACAGAACCACACCGGCGGTTCTTGTCGCTAACCATCCGAATTCAGCACATGCCTTCGATTCTCGTCGCTGAGCAAATCCAGGTACTCGGAATGCTTCTTCAGATACTTGCTCACGTACGGACAAATCGGCACTACTTCCAGCCCTTGCTCTCGGGCGTAGTCCAGCGCGGTGCGAACGAGCTTTGAGGCGATGCCGCGCCCCTCGAGTTCAGGTGGGACCTCGGTGTGATCGAGTGTAAGACTCCCGCTGACGTGACGATAGCTGAGGAACGCTGTTTGGTCGCCCGATTCCACTTCGAAGCGATGCGTGCGTTCGTTATTTGCCACTTCAAAACTACTGTCTTCAGTAGCCATGCCGGACCTCTCCGACGTACACAGCAATATACTCACCTGCGGGAGAATGGGAATGAAATTGTTTCTTTGCGCAATTTCGCTAGTTGTAGCCATTGGCGCTTCGGCAGCGAATCCGCCGGTCTCGTCTGCTGAGTTCGAGCAGATGTATCCGGAGCTGCAGAAGCTCTACGTCGATCTGCATCAGTCGCCGGAGCTCTCGCTGCATGAGCAGAAAACCGCGGAGAAGCTGGTTTCGCAACTGAAGCCTCTCGGATACGAGGTCACGCCGAATGTTGGTGGATACGGGATTGTCGCAGTCCTGAAGAACGGCTCCGGACCAACCGTTCTGCTGCGCACAGATACCGATGCGCTTCCCGTCGAAGAGAAAACCGGGCTCCCCTTTTCCAGCAACGTCCGCATGCCTGATGGCACGCCAGTGATGCACGCCTGCGGACACGATCTCCACATGTCCGCCTGGATCGGCACGGCCAAATGGATGGCAACGCACAAAGACCGCTGGAGCGGCACGCTGGTGATGATCGCCCAGCCCGCGGAGGAAGTTGTGAAAGGCGCGCGAGCCATGCTGGCCGATGGCCTTTACACCCGTTTCCCAAAACCGAACTTCGCGCTCGCCATTCACGATGATTCCGGTCTGCCCGCAGGCGTGGTCGGCTACACGCCCGGCTATGCGTTAGCGAACTCCGACTCAATCGACATCACTGTCTTCGGCAAAGGCGGACACGGCGCGCAGCCGCAGAGCACCGTCGACCCAATCGTGATTGCCGCCCGCATCGTGAGCGGATTGCAGACGCTGGTATCGCGGCAGAACAATCCGCTTGATCCGGTTGTCATCACAGTCGGCCAGATTCACGCGGGAACAAAGAACAACATCATTCCTGATCAGGCAATGCTCGGGCTTTCGGTCCGCACCTACAAGAAAGAGGTTCGCGAGCGGGTACTCGCGGGCATCGAGCGTGTAGCGAAAGCAGAAGCTGAGCTAGCTGGCGCGCCTCGCGCTCCCGAAGTCAAGCTCACTGAAGGAACGATCGCTGTCTATAACGATCCCAAATTGACACAACGGCTCGTCAGTGCTCTACGCAATGCGCTCGGCGATCCCAACGTTGAGGAGATTCCGCCCAAGATGGTGAGCGAAGATTTCAGCTACTACGCGCAAGACGGAATCCCGGAAGCGATGTTCCACGTCGGCGCAGTCGATCCACAGAAGTATGCAGAAGCACAACGCTCAGGCACGCCGCTGCCCTCGCTCCACTCAGCGCTATTTGCACCCGATTTTCAGCCGACGCTGCATACCGCAATCAAAACGGAAGTGTCGGAGCTGCTGGACCTAATGGGAAAAGCGAAATGAAGCGCGTCGGAGGAAAAGTGCTTTGAAACATGAGCAAAGCCGCCGGCTGCGACCAAACTACCCTTGTTACAATCTAATGTTTGTCTTTCTGACCAATCCCAACAAGCTAGACGGAGTCACACTTGCCAGAGACTATCTACGACGTAGCCATCATCGGCTCCGGCCCAGGCGGCTACACGGCCGCAATTCGTGCCGGCGAATACGGACTCAAAACCGCGTTGATTGAAAAAGACGCGAAGCTCGGGGGCACCTGCCTGCACGTGGGCTGCATTCCTACCAAGAGTCTGCTGTTTGACGCCGAAATCTATGACCATTTCAAGGCCGCCAAGGAGCATGGCATTGAGAACGTCGATGGCATGAAGGTGAACTGGGGAACCATCCAGGATCGCAAGAACAAGATTGTCACCAAACATGCCAAGGGTCTCGACTTCCTAATGCGCAAGAACAAAGTGACCGTCGTTCCTGGCTACGGGCGGCTCACCGGTCCGGTAAAGAATGGCGTGCTTGATGTCGAAGTTGCGGGCTCAGATGGCAAGAAGAGCAGGCTGCAGGCGAAAAACGTGATTATCTCGACTGGATCGCAAGCGCGCATGTTGCCTGGCCTTAAACCAGACCCGACGATCCTGACCAACATCGAGATTCTGTCGTTGAATTCGATTCCGAAGTCGCTCGTTGTGATCGGCTCTGGTGCCGTTGGCGTGGAGTTCGCGTCCATTTACAAGTCTTATGGCACCGATGTGAACGTGATTGAGGCTTTGCCGCGATTGGTGCCCGTGGAAGATGAAGACGTGAGCAAAGAGCTGCTGCGCGTTTACAAGAAGCGCGGCATCAACTGCCATCTCGGCGCGAAAGTCGAGAAGGTCGAGAAGACAAAGGACGGCGCATCGGTCACCTTTACCGGCTCGGATGGCAAGCAGCAGAAACTCGAAGCCGAGAAAGTTCTCATTGCTATCGGGCGGGCTCCGCAGACCGACGACGTGGGCCTCGACAAAACCAAGATCAAAGCCGAGCGCGGCTTCATTCCAACAAACGAGTGGATGCAAACCGTGGAGCCGTGTATTTATGCCATCGGCGATATCGTTTCGGGAATGCCCCAACTGGCACACGTCGCCGCCATGCAGGGCATGGTGGCCGTAGCGAAGATCGCCGGCAAGTACGCGCGTCCGGTGAAACGCAATCTGATTC
>CAYZHX010000078.1:0-17900 GCA_964476905.1 uncultured Terriglobales bacterium | reverse complement strand
TTCTCGGTCGGAGATTTAGTGGCCTGTGCCGGAGGCGGAATCGCGAATCACGCGGAGTTTATCGACGTTCCCGTAAACCTGTGCGCCAAAATTCCCTCAGGCGTGAGTACGGAGCTAGCCTCGACGGTAACGCTTGGCGCCATTGCGCTCCAGGGAGTGCGCCGCGCAAATCCCAGTTTGGGAGAGACCATCGCCGTACTTGGGCTAGGCGCGCTCGGGCAGTTGACCACGCAATTGTTACGCGCAAACGGCTGCCGCGTGATCGGAGTCGACATTGATGCTGAGAGGGTAAGGATCGCGGTTGAGAACGGCATGGATTTCGGCATCGATCCGGCGGCCGATAACTTCGTTGAACAGGTACACCGTCTCACCGACGGCTTTGGCGCCGACGCTGTAATAATCACCGCTGCCAGTTCCAGCAGCACGGTCATCAGCGAAGCGATGCAGGTTTGCCGCAAAAAAGGCAGGGTTGTGTTGGTGGGCGATGTCGGTCTCAATCTCCAGCGATCCGATTTTTACAAGAAAGAGCTCGACTTCCTGATTTCCTGCTCCTATGGGCCAGGTCGCTATGACCCCACGTACGAAGAAGGAGGACAGGATTACCCATTGCCGTGGGTCCGCTGGACAGAGAACCGCAACATGGAAGCCTACCTAGGCTTGCTCGCGAAGGGACAAATTTCGATTCCCACTTTGGGAATCAGCAAGTACTCGATTGACGAAGCGTCGCAAGCTTACGAATCGCTGAAGGGCGGAGAACAAAAGTCGCTGATCGTCATTCTGGAATATCCGGAGCGGGAAAGTCGCCCAGCGCACACGATCTCACTGAAGGCGCGAAGCGCCAGCGAAGGAAAGATCAGGATCGGCATTGTGGGAGCCGGGAACTTTGCTGCGACGATGCACCTCCCCAATCTCGCGCGACTGAAGAACCACTTTGCGGTTCATGCTGTGCTTAGTCGTACCGGCGCAAACGCACGCGCAATCGCGGATCAATTCGGCGCGGCATATGCGACTACCGATTTCGACCAATTGCTGTCAGACCCAGCAGTTGACCTCTTGCTCATCGCCACTCGCCACGATCTGCACGGCAGCATGGTTTTGGAGGCTCTCAATGCAGGCAAACATGTGTTTGTCGAAAAGCCGCTAACGCTCGATCCGGCCGACCTGGATCAACTGCGCGTTTTCTACGAAACGCGAACCAACCCTCCATTGCTGATGACCGGCTACAACCGGCGGTTTTCACCAGCAATGAAGCGAGCACGCGAAATCCTGCAAGGCCGCGTAGCGCCGATGATTATGAATTACCGCATGAATGCTGGCTACCTTCCGCCCGACCACTGGGTGCATTCGCCTGAAGGTGGTGGCCGCAATCTTGGCGAGGCTTGCCATATCTATGATCTGTTCGATTTCCTCACGTCAAGCAGCGTGAGAGCAATTCAGGCGGCATCGATCGCACCGACGGGCAAGCAGTACTTTAAGAACGATAACTTCGTCGCCACCATCTCGTACGAAGACGGTTCCGTGTGCACGCTCACGTACACGGCTTTGGGCAGCAAGTCCCATCCCAAGGAGAGCATGGAGATCTTCTTCGACGGCAAGGTGCTGTCGATGATTGACTACAAGTCTCTGACAATTGACGGTGGCAAGCAGGCCGGGTGGAAATCTCTCACCCAGCAGAAGGGTCATGTTGAGGAGATGGAAGCCTTAGCGCATGCGCTTCGCAATCAAACCGAGTGGCCGATCTCACTGCAAGACCAGCTCGAGGCTGCGCGGATCGCGTTCGAAGTCGAGCACCACATTTCAGGAGATTAGTGCGCTGAATGGTCTTCGAGATTTCTAATCTCAGACGAGTGGCTCACGGCGTTTTCTTCGGCAAGTACGAAGAATTCCCGACGATATCGGCGACATCAGGATTCGTCTCTGAAGGGGCCGCTTCTGGGGAAGGTCGCAGCCATTCCCGCCTAATTCGCGGAGGCGTAAGAAGAGGTTGCTCAAGATGAATTGAGTGACGCGCGGCTTCGGTCGAAATGGGAACTGCAGGTGAGTTCCACATCTGAGCTGCTTCCCACTGCAGGCGCTCGTCAGACGAATACATGAGGCGTTCCTGTACTGACGTTTCCTTGTGAGAAGCTGGCGATTGTGCGAATGCTATGCCACTTATCAGAAAAGAACACACTACACAGCTCACGCGCATTCGCATGCAATCTACTCCTGCAACTCAAAAGAACATCTATTCGATTGGGTGGCAGCGCGTACTCGCAGGTTGTCAGATCACGAGCCCGCGCGCACCAAAATCGCGAGCGGCACAGCAGAGCTTCGCGATTGTGTTCCGATCAGTTGGTGTTCTGAGTTGGTGAGCGATAGTAGCACTGGATTCAGCGAAACAGAATCAGGAATTCTCACAGTTGCCCCGCACGAAAGTGCAGTGTGCCGTCTCGTACCAGCTGAGCAGTGGCTGCTCCCGCTTCTTGATGTCCGTCCTGTGTGGAAAGCCAAACCATTCCCGCCACGATGCTGGCGGTCGCCAGAGTTTTGACGAGCAGCGTGCGTCCGGAAAAGTCCTCAGAGAGCCATTGAGGACGCAGTTTGGTGAGCAGCAGCGCACCTATGAAGATGATCGCGAAGCGTACGCCGGAAATCGCGTCCACAATCGCCGGATGCGTCAGGCTGATCGCATAAAAGATGAGGAATGATCCGACACCATCAATGAAACGGTTGACGAAATACCAAAACTTGCTGCGCGGCGTGGCCTCTTCGGAATGCTTGAAGATCTGGATTCTCCACGTCGGGCGAATCAGCAGCGCGAACGCTGCTACACAGGTCCCTAGGGTAAAGAAGACGTATCCGGTAACGAAGTTAGTTTCCTTAAAAACCATTCTCTGCAGCACGTTGACGAGACCGAACAAGCCAGAGGAGAGCGCCATGGGAACAATCATGCGCCGGAAGTTCATCTCCTCCGCAAGAAACATGAGGAATCCTCCTGCGGTGAGTAGGCCAAATGCGATCACTTTTCCGCCCGCGAACGGTTGGTTCAGTAGGAAATAGCCGATGATGGCAGTAGCAACGGGACTGAAGCCGCCAATTGCGGCCAACGATTCGCTGGCCTCTCCGCGATTCAGCGCGTCGTAGTAAAAGTACACAGCAATCAAGTGCAAAACACCTGTGATGAATCCGAGTCCTGCAACTGAGGCGTGCGGCATCTTGAATCCAAATGGGATCAGCACCAGACCAAAGATGCTGATGGCGCCGAGCCAGAAGACGTAGTTGATCAGGTTTTTCGTCTCGGGCTGTTTGAGCAGCACTTTGTCCCAAACCAGCGAGATGCCTATCAGAGCGTGCGCTATGAGCGCTATCAGCACTCCCGATTTGAAAAAGGCAAAATGCATTCGCCTCGGAGACGTAAAGCACAACAGATGCCTCGGAGCGCTGCGACAGACGCCTCCGAATCCGTTTATCAGCTTCAATAATACGAAGTAGAAGAATTTTTGATGACTTCAGGCTGCAAAACTTCGTTTCGTGCATCACAAACAGGCAGCAGTTCAACTTAGAATAAGGGCATGTTAAAGAAGGTTCGTCTTTTTACTCCTGGTCCTACTCCGTTGCTACCCGCGGCGCAATTTGCCATGGCAGCCGCCGATGTTCATCACCGCACCGCGGAGTTTCGCGCGTTATATCAGCGCGTGCTCTCGCAGCTCAAAGAATTCGTCGGAACTAAGAACGACGTCATTATTCTCGCGTCGTCCGGCACAGGCGCGATGGAAGCTGCGGTCTCGAACCTCACCTCGCCGGGCGATCGCATTCTCGTACTCAGCGCCGGCAAATTCGGCGAACGCTGGACCAGCCTTGGCAAAGCTTTTGGTTGTCAGGTGGACACACTCAGCGCGCCATATGGGCAGACGTTCTCAATCGACGAAGTTCGTGCGCGACTTAAGCCGGACGTGAAGGCCGTCTTTATGCAGGCGACCGAAACATCCACCGGCGCGCGTCATTGCGTGCAGAGCATCGCCGCACTTACCAAAGAGACCGACGCTCTGCTCGTGGTCGATGCCATCACCGGACTCGGCACCACGCACTTTGACGTTGATGGTTGGGGCATTGACGTAATCATTGGTGGATCGCAGAAGGCTGTCATGATCCCGCCAGGCCTCGCCTACTGTGCCGTCAGTGAGCGAGCTTGGAAGCGCATGGAGACCAGCAAGAACCCGCGCTATTACTTCGATTTGCGCAAAGAGCGCAAGTCGGCTGCCGCAGGCGAGTCAGCCTACACCCCCGCGGTCGCTCTCATCGCAGCTCTCGGCGCGGCGCTCGACTATATCGCTGCTGGATCAGGCGGAGACATCGCTGCTGGACGCGATGCTCTCATCCACAATGCGGAAGTCGTTTCTGAGATGACGCGCGCTGCTGTTCAGGCGTTCGGACTCAAGCTTTTCGCGCCTGCAGCACCAGCCTCGGCAGTGACAGCAGTGCTGGCGCCCGAGGGTACCGATTCGGGAAAGATCGTGAAGGGATTTAAGGAGCAGTTCGGCGGCGTCATTGCGAACGGCCAAGGCGAGATGAAAGGACAGCTCTTCCGCATTGCTCATCTCGGCTTCTTCGACTATCTCGACACCATCGCAATGGTGGGCGGGCTCGAGCACGTTGTTGGCTCAGTCCTCGGGCGCAACCTGCTTGGCGTTGGCTTGAAAGCAGCGCAAGAGGTCTATGCAAAGCGTAAGGGGACTACGCTCGCCGAGCTACTCGAATCAGATCAGCGCTGTTCGTGCGGACGCACATCGGAAGTTTGTTCGTCGAGTCTGGCTGTGACTGCCTAGCTAACGTGGATCCGGCCGCCCTCGGCCGGATGTTGATCGGGACTGCCATTCGACTTCGGCGGTCCCGGAATCCACTGATCGCAACCTATAGATACTTGCGTGGCAGCTTCCACCGAGAACCCGGCCCGAGGGCGGCTGGTTCCACGTTTTTATCATGTGCATATCGAGGTCTTCATGAAAATCCTTATAGCTGAAAAAGTTTCTCCGGCAACACTCAAGGTCTTTAGCGACGAGCCGGATTTCCAAGTTATTACTCACGATCAAATGGGTGACCTGGCGACTGCGGTGCGCGATGCAGATGCCCTCGTGGTGCGCTCAGCGACCGACGTAAATGCAAAGCTGATCGACTCAGCGCAGAAGCTGCGCGTCATTGGACGCGCAGGAGTTGGTGTGGACAACGTTGATGCTGATGCCGCGACGCGCAAAGGCATCGTGGTGATGAACACGCCCGGAGCTAACGCGATCGCCGTCGCTGAGCACACAATCGGCCTGATGATCTCGCTAGCCCGCTTCATTCCTAAAGCGGACCAGACCACCCGAGCCGGCAAATGGGAGAAGAAGTCTCTGCAAGGAACAGAGCTGAAAGGAAAGACGCTCGGCATCATCGGATTAGGCCGCGTAGGAGTTGAAGTGGCGCGTCGCGCAAGGAGCTTCGGAATGAAAGTGCTTGCCTACGATCCATTTGTCTCCCAGCAGCTCGCGCGTGATCTGGAAATTGAGCTGGGGGAACTCGACGCGCTTTACGTTAACTCTGATTACATCTCGCTTCATGTCGGACTGACGCCACAGACTGCGGGAATGATTAATGCAGCCTCGATCGCGAAGATGAAGAAAGGCGTGCGGCTAGTGAACTGCGCTCGCGGCGAATTGATCGACGATGCAGCACTGCTTCAGGCGCTCAATTCAGGACAAGTCGCCGGCGCAGCGCTTGACGTGTTTTCCCATGAGCCTCCGAAAGAGAATGCTCTGCTCGCAGCCCCAAACGTGATCGCTACTCCTCACATCGCCGGATCGACGAATGAAGCGCAGGAGCTCGTCGGCGTACAGATCGCGATGCAGGTGAAAGAGTACCTCAAGCGCGGGGTGATCCAGAATGCGGTCAATGTGCCCTCACTATCTGATGAAGAATATCGCGAGATGCACCCTTACATTGATCTCGCGGAAAAGCTGGGTCTCTTTTTAGGACAACTGAGCGAAGGAAATGTCGAAAGCATCAACGTTTCTTACCACGGACGGGTCGCCGAATGGAAAACGGCGCTACTGCGCAATTCCGCACTGAAGGGCGCACTCAAACACAGCATCGACAGCGTAAATTTGGTAAACGCCAACACGATGGCATCAGAGCGCGGAATTCAAGTACAGGAGCAGAAGAAGCCGGAAGACCTAAGCGGAGGAAATGTAATTTCGCTGAAGGTGCAGACGCACCAAGGCGAACATCGCGCGCGTGCTGCGGTGCTGCATGGTCGCTATCCGCGTCTGCTCGATCTGGACGGGTTTCGCGTCGAAGCTCCACTGGAAGGACATCTAACGGTTTTGCGCAACCGCGACGTACCCGGAGTAATCGGCCAGGTTGGAACTGTCCTGGGAAAGAACCAGATTAATATCGCCAACTTTGCTTTGGGACGCAGCGAAGCGAGTGCCAGCAGTGCTGCCGCAAGCACGTCGTCGGGCGCGGCTTCTGCGCGTGCCGAAGCGATGGCAGTGGTGCAGACAGATCAGCCAGTAACGCAAGCGGCATTGGATGAGTTGAAGCGAGTGTCGGCTGTCATTAATCTGAGAACGGTGCAGATTTAGAAACGCAATGTTGCTCAGCGGCACTGGCAGCGATCTCAAAACAAAATGGCACCCGTTTGAGTGTGCCATTTGGGCCTGGCGACGAATCCGACTGCTTAGATATCCAGGTTCTTAACGTCGAGAGCGTTTTCTTCGATGAACTTGCGGCGCGCCTCGACATCCTCGCCCATGAGCGTGGTGAAGATTGTCTCGGTTTCTGCAATGTCTTCGAGTTTCACTTGCATGAGGCTGCGGATATCGGGATTCATTGTCGTCTCCCATAGCTGCGTTGAGGTCATCTCACCAAGACCTTTATATCGCTGGACGTCATAATCCTTCTTGCCCTGGCTGAGGACGTACTCGAACAGCTCGCGCGGAGATTTCTTCTCCACAGGCTCGACGGTGCTCTTCCGCTTCGCTGCGGCTTTTTCCTGCTTCGCTGATTCAGCTTCGGCGATCGGAGTCTCTGCTTCCTCCTCGGCCGCCTTGCCCTTTTCCGCCTTAGGAGCGTGCTCGATGATGAACGGCGGCTCCATGTAGTTCGCGATCTGTTTGTACTTGGAGATCATCTGCCTGTACTCGGGCGAAGTGATGAGTTCCCAGTTGATGATCCGCTCGGCACCTTGTGAGTCCACGAAGCTCACGAGCCACGTGTTGTGCTCTTCTTCGTGGCGCGTGTCGACTGACTTTAGACCGAGTTCCTTCAGCAGCGCCTTAATGCGTTTCTCGAGTTCCTTCACCTTCGAAGGAATGCCCTTCTCGGAGCCCTCGAAATCTGTGCGGGCAGTGAAGTCGATCTTCGGCAGCAGCTCGGCGATGCGTTCCTCGCGCAGGTGCTTATTCACCTTCTCGAAAAAGCCAAGATACTCGTTGAGCTTGGTCATGAACTTCGTGAGTTCAGGACCTTCCAGTTTGGCGGCGCCTTCGCCGTAGCGTACCGTCATACCGTCGGCTGCGCGGCGAACCATCACTTTCACGAACTCGCGATCATCCTTGATGTATTGCTCGAACTTCCCCTTCTTTATCCTGTAGAGCGGAGGCTGCGCGATGTACACGTGCCCGCGCTTGATCAACTCCGTCATGTGGCGGAAGAAGAACGTGAGCAGCAGCGTGCGAATGTGCGATCCGTCAACGTCAGCATCCGTCATGAGAATCACTTTCCCGTAACGCAGCTTGGCGGGATCGAAGTCGTCTTTCCCGATTCCGCATCCGAGAGCAGTGATCATGGCGCGAATTTCTTCGTGCCCGAGCATCTTGTCGTAACGCGCCTTCTCGACATTGAGGATCTTGCCCTTGAGAGGAAGAATCGCCTGGAAGCGTCGATCACGTCCCTGTTTCGCGGTACCGCCTGCAGACTCACCTTCGACCAGATAGATCTCGCAACGATCAGCGCTGCGCTCGGAGCAGTCAGCAAGCTTGCCCGGCAGGCCTCCGCCATCGAGCGCGCCTTTTCGACGCGTAAGGTCGCGCGCTTTGCGCGCTGCTTCGCGTGCACGTGCGGCTTCAATGGCCTTGTTGATGATGCGACGAGCAACAGTGGGATTTTGTTCAAGGAACGCGCCAAGACGTTCATTGATGAACGCCTGCACGATTCCCGCGATGTCCGAATTAAGCTTCCCTTTTGTCTGACCCTCGAACTGCGGCTGCGGCAGTTTCACGCTGACCACTGCGACGAGTCCCTCACGCACATCGTCGCCCGAGAGATTCTCTTTCAAGTCTTTAAATAGCCCGAGCTGCTGGCCGGCATAGTTAATCGTGCGAGTCAGCGAAGTTCTGAAACCCGAGAGATGTGTACCGCCATCGACGGTGTTGATGTTGTTCGCAAACGAGAACACCGCCTCGGAATAGCCGTCGTTGTACTGGACGGCAATTTCCATGCCCACGCCATCGCGCTCGGCCTCCATATAGATCGGCTTGTCGTGCAGCACCGTCTTGCCGCGATTGAGGTGCTTCACGAACTCCGCGATGCCGCCCGTGTACTTGAATTCCGCGTGTTTCGCTTCGCCGGTTTTGCTGTCTGTGGCGCGCTCGTCCGTGAGCGTGATGGTAAGGCCTTTGTTCAGGAACGCGAGTTCTCGAAGACGCTGTGCCAGCGTGTCGTAGTTGTACTCAATGGTGGTGAAGATCTCTTTGTCAGGAAGAAAGTGAATTTTCGTGCCGCGCTTCTTCGTCGTGCCCGTCTTCTTGAATTTCGAAGCCGGTATGCCTTTCGAGAAGCTTTGTTCCCAAACGAAGCCATCACGCCAGATTTCGAGATCGAGTTGATGGGAAAGCCCGTTGACGCAGCTCACGCCTACGCCGTGCAAACCACCAGAAACTTTGTATGTGGAGGAATCGAACTTTCCTCCCGCATGCAACACCGTGAGAACCACCTGCGCCGCGGGCAGCTTCTCTCCGTGATATTCCATGTCATCGACCGGAATGCCGCGTCCGTTATCAACGACCGTTATCGAGTTATCGATGTGGATCGTGACATCGATGCGGTCAGCGTGTCCGGCAAGCGCCTCGTCAACCGAGTTGTCGACCACTTCGTACACGAGGTGGTGGAGGCCCATTTCACCTGTCGAACCGATGTACATGGCCGGACGGAGACGGACGGCCTCCAAACCCTCCAAGGCCTTAATGCTGTCAGCCGTGTACTCGCCGTTTGGACTGCCATTGGCTTTTTTCGGCTTTGGTTCTTTCTCGATGTTCAACTTTTGTTCCACTTGCGTCCTGGCTGCTGCGGTTTCTTTCAATGGGGACCCCACTCGGAATTCTTAAGGACAGGAATGACCCTGCAAATCACTGCGGACTAGGCGCGAAAAGCGATGCAAAACACTTGATTATTCAGGGATTTATCGCCTTTTGAGACACTACGATTTTAACACAGAGTAAGCGATTTCGGGGCATAGTGTTTCGCTCTAAATGGGGACGCGGAAAGCTCATGCGCTCCGAACCTTTTCAGCTTTTGCGCCGGCACACCTCGGCTTAGAAGTTCCCAGGGGTAGCAACTCAGAAGCTTTTCCACAGCTTTCCACAGAAATTATTGTTTTCAAATTCGAGACCTCTTGGTATTGTCCAGTCACGAAAGTAACCACATATTGAATTACGTTGGTAATGCGGTTACTGGCCTTTACTTAGGGGGAATCCCATGAAGAAGTCGCTCCGTCTGCTGTTCGCTACCATCGTTATGGCCGCTGCTGTGGCCTCTGCCGCAACCTCGAGCTCGAAGAATCTGCTCGGAGCAGGATGCGAACCAGTTCCGGCTTGCCCTCCGGGAGTATGCGCGATCAACTAGTAACCGGGTGGTAAAGGTTACTATGGTTCAATATTTTGCCTTGATATAGGGGCGGGTTAAGGGCTATTCTCCTCGCGAATAGGTGAACTATGCCCGCCCTTTCGCTGCAGTCTGAGCTGATCTGGATCGCCTCGCCGGTTCTTCAACTGTTCTGCGTTTTCCTTCTTTTCAAACGTAAGTTGTTGCCACAGTTCAAGTTTCTCGCCTCTTTCTTTGTTTTTATCACTATCAAGGCAGGCGTGCTGTACCTCTGCTATCACTATTCGTCTCCGCAATCTTGGACCTACTACTCTGCATATTGGGTTGCAACCGCGATGCAGGACGTGTTCATGATTGCTGTCCTTTACGAGCTCTTCTGTGCAGCTTTCCGGCCTTTCGCTGGCCTCCAGGATCTCGCAAAAGTCGTATTCAAGTGGGCTGCAGCGTCGATCTTCTTCATCGGTTTCCTGGTTTTCGCCTCAATGCCTTCGATGCAAGGAGTAAAGTTCAGCTGGCTCATTCTGGGTGTTTACGATTTTGAGCGTATTGTTCGAGTGATGGAATGCGCCCTTTTGATGTTTCTTTTCATCGGTTCTCAGCACTTGGGCGTTTCCAAACGCAATAGGGTGTTCGGATTTGCTCTGGGATTCGGGCTTGATGCTTTCTTCCAACTGGTGGTGTTTAGCGCCATGGCAAACGCGCACGTGAGTAAACTCCATCACTTGGCGGACATGCTGCCGGTCGTGTACTTCGGTTCACTCCTGGTGTGGGTGTCTTATCTTGTACAGCCTGACCGTCAGCGCGAAACCGTGCACATTCCGCTCGATTCTCCGCTGCTGCGTTGGAACGAAGTTGCGCTCGCACTTGGTCACAGTACGAAAATCGCAATCAACGGAGCTCCAGAGCCGTTTATGCCTACCGTTGAACGCATGGTCGAACAGGTAATGCAGAAGGAAATGCTTGTGGATCAGCGCCAAGCACGGCTGGTTTAGAGCTGCTCTTCTCAGAAGCCGTCCCAATTGGGGACGGCTTTCGTGTCTCAGGCGCTGGAAACGACCATAATGCTCAAAATTGCGCTCGCTCCCACGAGAATGAAAGCCGTTGCGGAGACCAGCCGGCGAAATCGTCCGCCGAAGAACTGTGGCTCGAACAGGTCCGCATAGATACCACCTACAAATACCAGCGCAAACGGCACTGCACGTAGCGCCGACTCGGAAATGAACCGGCCCGGCCACCATGGCAGCAGAACGGCGACGAGCAGCGGAGCCGCATTCCCAAAATAGCGGGTTCGTCGCCAGATGCCGAAGACTACGAGCCCGGAAAAGAATGCCACAAGCAGCAGTAAGCCTCCTGGAAGATTAAGGAAGAAATGCATCCTGTCGGCAGTGAGGGCAAGGTATTCGGAATTGGGACGAAGTGCGGCGGCGGAGACATCTCGCAGATTAAATCCGAAGCAAAGCATCAGCACGAGCATGCCAATGAAGGAGCTGATGACCAGTATTCCCACGGCGGGAAGACGCCGTCCCGGCGTAAGGTAAATCATGAAAACCGCCGCGATCGCCAGTCCTGCAATAGCAGCGTTAACGCTGGCAGCGGCCGTGAGCCCAATCGAGAGGCCCAGGAGAACAATGCGAGGACGCCATTTTGCTGGAGGAGCGTAGAGCGTGTGTGCGACACCGATCGCCGTAAATACGAGTCCGAACAAGCCCCAACTCGCGAGAATAGCAGCGTCAACGGTAGCGCTGGCCAGCAACACAGGAGCGCTGAAACAGTAGAGGCTCAAAGCTACATATCCGCCGGTATCACCAAAGAGCCGTCGCGCGACCCACCACAGGGCGGCGCCAAGCCATACGCCGAACAGCACAAAAGGTAAGCGCACAAGCCAGCGGTTTGGGGGGGCATAGATGTTGAACTCACTCGCGTTCTGTTTAAAGTGGCGGGCCAGCGAGGGTAGTAAACCAGCACATCGAAGAGTAAGAATGCTGTCGCCCGGAATCAGTGGCGAGCGCGCATTCGTGAGCTGGCGACTCGACCACAGCGCTTGTCCGGCAAACGCATTGCGCGTCTCTGCCATCGTGAGCGGCAGATGCGCCGCGAGCCAAAGGGTCTGGAGGAGGAAGATGAGAAGAAACGCGGCAGCAATCTTTTGCGCGCGGTGAATCTCAAACCGCAATCTGCGGGAGTTCATCTTGTGAAGTCTTCAATCTATCACGCGGTGTGTGACGCGACCCGGTAGCGTCGATCAAACCGTATCAAGGGCCAACGAGGCTTCCGCCGACACATGAGTATCGGCGAAGTCTCTCGCTTCGAATTTTGGGAAAGCCGCCGCCGCGATCATGGCGGCGTTGTCTGTCGAGAGTCCACGACCCGGGAAGAAGACCTGCAGCCCTCGTGGCTGCGCTCGCGCGATAAACTCATCGCGAAGGCGGCTGTTCGATGCTACGCCGCCACTAACGATCAGCGACTCGACTTCGAACCGCTCGGCTGCGCGCAGAGTCTTGCGTACAAGATCCTGCACGACTGCTTCCTGAAAAGATGCAATCAGATCTAGCGTGAGCTGATCGAGATGCCGCAGGTAGTCATCTGCCTTTGGCGCATGAATGCCGGCGATGGCTGTTCTGCGCTCTTCAATTGAACTGGTCACGCCGTGCGTCTGTACGAAACGGAGAACAGCAGTCTTGATTCCACTAAAAGAGAAGTCGTAACTCTCTTCGGCATCAGCGCCATGCCGCTTCAGTTGAGCCTTGATTTGCGACAGCGGCATAGAGACTGAGCGAGGGTTTCCATGAACTGCGAGCTTCTCAAGGATCGGGCCTCCGGGATAGCCGAGTGCTAGCAGCTTGGCCACTTTGTCGAAAGCCTCTCCAGCGGCGTCGTCGAGCGTGCGCCCGATATTGCGGTAGCGCCATGTTTTCCCAGACCTTTGTACCAAGTAGAGGTGCGTATGCCCACCGGACACGACAAGGGCAAGCGCTGGTGTCGGGAGTTCTGCGGAGTTCGATCGCCTGTACTCCAACACAACGGCGTGAATATGTCCCTCCAGGTGATTGACTGCGATCAGTGGTTTCGAGAGGGCAAACGCCAGTGCTTTCGCGTAAGTAATGCCCACAAGTAGAGAACCCGCCAGCCCAGGCCCCTGTGTAACAGCAAAAGCATCGACTGCTTCCAGTGAGACCTTTGCTTCGAAAACAGATTGGCGGACAACCGGCACAATGGCGCGGAGGTGCTCGCGCGATGCCAACTCGGGAACAACACCTCCATAGGGAAAGTGCGTGGCGATCTGCGAGGATACGACGTTGGAAAGCAGCTGCTCGCCGTCTCGAACTACTGCCGCTGCCGTCTCATCGCAGGAGCTTTCGATGCCAAGAATCAGGGCCATGCAGTACTTATGATAAAAGGGAGCGACTTTCGCCAGCCGTCGTGACCATCAAAACCATCTCCGATACCGAGACACGCTCCAGGATCGCACGCAGTGCGGCTCTTTCCGTTTTGGAACGAATTCGCAAGTCGGGTCATTCGGCATACTTTGTTGGAGGATGCGTCCGCGATCTTTTGCTCGGCGTCGCTCCGCAGGACTATGACATCGCCACTAGCGCACGGCCTGAAGATGTTATGACAGTCTTCCCGGAGACCATCGCAGTCGGGGCTCAATTTGGCGTGATTCTAGTGCTCGTTCGCCCGAACGGAACGCACGGCGCTGCTCCCATCCAGGTGGAGGTCGCAACGTATCGAAGCGACGTCGGATACAGCGATGGCCGCCATCCCGACGCCGTGCGCTATTCCGATACCGCCAAAGAAGACGTCCAGCGCCGCGATTTCACCATCAACGGGCTTCTGCTCGATCCGATAACGAACGAGGTCCTTGACTACATCGGGGGGCGTTCCGATCTGGAACACAGGATCGTTCGCACCATCGGTGATCCGTTCACGCGCTTTCGCGAAGATAAGCTGCGCATGATGCGCGCCGTGCGCTTTGCCGCTCGCCTTGGCTATGAGATCGAAGCGCGAACGATGACTGCGATTCGGGAACTCGCGCATGAGATTCACCAGGTCAGCCGCGAGCGTATCCGCGATGAACTCGACAAAATGCTCACGGAAGGACGCGCGCGACGCTGCTTCGAGCTGCTTGACTCAAGTGGCCTTCTGGTCGAGGTCTTGCCGGAGGTCAGCGCCATGAAAGGGGTAGCGCAGCCGCCGCAGTACCATCCGGAGGGCGATGTGTGGATTCACACTTTGCTGCTGCTCGAAGGCTTGGAAAAAGGCTGCTCGAAATCGCTGGCATGGGGAGTGTTGCTTCACGACGTCGGCAAGCCGCCGACGTTCCGAATCGCCCCGGATCGTATTCGCTTCGACGGTCATGCCGAAGTGGGAACACGCATGGCAGAGGAAATCTGCCGGCGTTTGCGTTTTTCGAACGAGACTACCGAGCAGGTCGCCGCGCTCGTCGCGAATCACATGCGCTTCGGCGATGTGAAAAAGATGAAAGAATCGACGCTGAAGCGCTTCATGCGCCTGCCGCATTTCCACGAGCACATGGAACTTCATCGCCTTGATTGCCTCGGGAGCCATCGCGATCTGTCGCTTTACGATCTGGTGCGCGACAAGCTGGAGAGCACTCCCGAAGAAGAGATGAGGCCGGCACCGCTCATCACCGGCGACGATCTCATTCAGCAGGGCTGGAAACCCGGTCCGCAATTTCGCACTATGCTGCAGGCTGTCGAGGACGCGCAACTGGAGGGCTCGCTGCACACGAAGGAAGAAGCAATATCGTTTGTGGAGACGAATTTCGTACGGTAGCAACAAGCGACAGAACCGGCGGCGGTAGTCGCTGGGCGGAGATGACGGAAGGCGAGCTCCGGGCAAACGACGCTGTGTACATCTTGAGAAAATGCAGCCGCGAAGCACGCGGTTCCGTTGTCTTCTGGTCAAAATGTTTTTTCCGAATCAATCAGAATCGTGACTGGGCCATCGTTGACCAGGGACACTTTCATCATCGCCTGAAATTCTCCGGTCGAACACTCAATGCTCTGTTCGCGAATCTTTGCGACAAAGTATTCATAAAGGGCCTTGGCCTGCTCCGGACGTGCGGCATCGTCGAACGACGGCCGCTTCCCTCGCCGTACATCGCCATACAGCGTGAATTGCGATACCACCAGCACGGCCCCGCCGGCCTCGCGCACGTTCAAATTCATCTTGCCTTCCGCATCAGGAAAAACGCGCAGACCGAGCAGCTTCTCAACCATGTAATCGGCGGAGGTCTCATTGTCAGTTTTGCTGACTCCAAGCAGGACGAGCAGTCCGCTCCCCATGCGCCCCACCGTCCGGCCATCGACGGTGACGCTCGCTTCTGTAACTCGCTGAACGACGGCACGCATGTTGGGAAGAATGAATGAGGGTACGGGAATAAGCAATGGTGAATAGACGGAGAGAGGCGAATACGAAGGTCGCGAAGTTCCATTTCGAGAGGTCACATAGAAATCAAAGAAGATGGGTGTTGCAGCTGTCCACTTCGTGACCTCTCGACATTGCCTTCGTGATCTTCGTGTTCGCCTCTCTCCAATGCACTGTCGCATCGCCCGTGCTTATTGCCTATCGGCTTCGCTCCATTTACTCTGCTCTGTCTTTATCGCATCAATCAGGAGAAATCTAATGGCAATCTTCCGCTGGTTGTGGTGTGCAGGCCTGCTTACGGCGGCATTCACGACTTCGGCTGCAGCCCAGGCTGCAAATTCCCAAACTGGTCCACCTGCCGCGCCGGATCTGCTTATCCGCAACGGCACAATTCTGACGGTTACTCACGGCGTGATTCAGAACGGGAGCGTGCTGGTCCACAACGGCAAAATCGCACAGATTGGAGCCAATATCTCTGCGCCTGCGGGCGCTACGGTCATCGACGCCAGCGGCAAATTCGTAATGCCCGGCATCATCGACTGCCACTCGCATCTAGCGCTCGACAGCGACGTAAACGAAGCCACAAGTCCGATCACGCCTTCGATGAACATGCTCGATGCGTTTGTGAACACCGACAAGGGTCTCTACCAGGCGCTGGCGGGAGGCGTGACTTCGCTGCTTCTGCTGCATGGCTCCGCCAACATGATTGGCGGCCAAGCGGTGGTGATCAAGAACAAGTTCGGCCTTAGCCGCGATCAGATGCTTTTTCCGAACGCGCCGCGCTCGATCAAGTTCGCCAGCGGCGAGAATCCGAAGCGGGTCTATGGGTCGCGCAACCAGCTTCCTTCGACTCGCATGGGCAACTTCGAAGTGCAGCGCGAAGCTCTGCAGCAGGCTCGCGAGTACATGCGCGATTGGGATGACTACAACACTAAGGTGCAAAAAGGAGACAAAGAAGCCAGAGCTCCCAAGCGCGATCTGAAGCTCGACGCTCTTGCCGATGTCCTGCGCGGCAAACTTTACGTTCAAATTCACTGCTATCGCGCTGACGAATTTCTGACGGAGATGGCGATGGCTCGCGAGTTCGGCTACCACATCAGAGCCTTCCACCACGCACTTGAGGCCTATAAAGTCGCGGACAAAATTGCTGCCGAAGGAATTGCGATTGCGACATGGCCCGATTGGTGGGGTTTCAAAGATGAAGCCTGGGACGCGCAGCCTTGGAATGCCGTTATGTCCTCTCGCCACGGTGTTCGCGTTGCGCTGAAGAGCGATTCGAACGATGTTGTCCGCCGCTTGAATCAGGATGCCGGCAAAGTGATCCGCTATGGCAGCGCCACGCAGGAAGAAGCGTTGAAGATGATCACGCTCAATCCAGCTTGGATCATCGGCGTTGACAATCGTGTGGGCTCACTCGAAGTCGGCAAGGATGCGGATATCTCCATCTGGAACACGGATCCCCTTTCCAGCTACGCCAAAGTCGAAAAGACCATCATCGACGGCGAAGTTTATTTCGACAGCTCGCTCCCCGGATTGGGACTCACTCGCTGGAAGAACGCTCCCATGTCGGGCAGTGACTTTGACGGCAGTCTCGAAGACGAAATGGGAATCGGGGAGATGCACTAAATGAAAACCAGACTACTCGCAATCAACATTCTTTCAATTCTTGTTGCATTCTCGCCTGCCCAAAGCTCGAAGCAGAGAACGCGTATGGCGACTTCGAAGGTCGAAGAAGCCGGCCCAATCGCTATTCGCGGAGGGAAGCTGCTCACCATCACGCATGGCGTGATTGAAAATGGAGTCGTAGTGATGGATGCCGGCAAGATTACGGCCGTCGGCGGGCCGGGCACCGCGATTCCGCGCAATGCAACCGTTATCGATGCGGCGGGAATGACGGTGTATCCCGGTCTGATCGATTCGGAAACGAACATTGGATTAGTCGAAGTAGAAGCCGACCAGATGAGCAATGACCTCGTCGAACCCAGCGACGAGATCATGCCGCAAATGCACGTTTACGACGCCTTTCACGCAGAAACGCAGCGCATCCCTGTGGTACGCGTGAACGGCATTACCAATGCAATCGTCGCTCCGGGAACAGAAGACAGCCTTCCCGGCCAGGACATCTTCATTCAGCTCGATGGCAAAGATCGTGACGACATGATCCTCGTACGCGACATTGCCATGCCATTGAACTTCTCCGCCGAGCAGCGCCGCCGCGGAGGACGCGGTGAAGGCGGTGGCGGAGGAATCAGCGGACGTTTTCCATCGACGCGCATGGGACTTGCCTCGCAGCTTCGTCAGGCATTCCTCGACGCGCAGGACTATGAAGCGAAGCAGAAGAGCGGAACTGCGCGCACTTCTGATTCGTCCAACAGTTCTTCTGGGCGGGCGGGAAGTCAGAAGCGCGATCTGAAGCTCGAGGCGTTGCTCCCTTACCTGCACGGCCAGAAGCCCGTCGTCATCGGAGCGAAAGACGGCTACGACGTTGAGAATGCAATGCGCCTTGCGCACGAGTTCAATCTGAAAGTTATCTTGAATCACGTGACGCATTCGCAGGAGATTCTCGACGAGATCGCCTCGTGGAAGGTGCCGGTGATCGTTGGGCCCATCTACGATTTTCCGCGCGGTGACGAGCGCTACGATGCTGTGTACTCGCTTCCCTCCGAGCT
>CAYZHX010000077.1:0-18095 GCA_964476905.1 uncultured Terriglobales bacterium | reverse complement strand
GAGTAGGTCCGCACGGCAGATCCCGTGAGTGCAAAAGCAATGAATTCAGGCTGTTCACAAGACAGGGCTCGCCACGACAGTTAACAGTCTCTAAGCTCTATAAAAAACTTGCCTACGTTGTCGATTTCCGTCCGACTGCGCGTCGTACAGATGAACCCGGCAAAAATGGGAATTCTTAAGACGAATGCAAGGAGACGACAATGAGCAACTCTGTGAAAGCGATTCCTGATGGCTACCATACAGCCACCCCGTATCTCACGCTGAAAGATGCCTCTGAGGCGATTGACTTCTATAAGCGGGCGTTTGGCGCGGTCGAAATCTTCCGCATGAATGGTCCCGACGGAAAGATCGCCCACGCCGAAATCAGAATTGGCAATTCGCCGCTTATGCTCGGCGATGAATCACCGTGCAGCGAGGCGAAGGCGCCAGAAAGCTTGAATGGAACCACGTCGGGACTCTTCCTGTACGTGGACGATGTCGATGCATCATTCAAACGCGCTCTCGATGCGGGCGCGCAGCAGACGGTACCTCTGCAAAATATGTTTTGGGGCGATCGCTTTGGCCGTTTGACGGATCCATTCGGGCACAAGTGGATGCTGGCGAGTCATGTCGAAGACGTCTCTCCCGCAGAAATGGAAGAGAGAATGTGCGCCGCCGTTGCTGCGAAGTAGATCTGAGTTCCAGATCAATGTGGGAAAGCGGCGGAGAGGTTCTGATCTGCTCCGCCGCTCGGTCTGGACTCGCCTTCCTTCTAAGCCACTCTGATTTAAACTAGGGCGCTCTACTTCGAATCGGAGTCGGCCCTCATGCAACGCGTCATTTTGTCCTGCTGTCTCGTCTTCTCGCTCTTCACCACCGCACAAGTTCCTAATCATAAGAATGCTGGACCGGCAATGCCGGCGAATAAGTTCGCTGCCCGGAACGACTGGTGGAAGCACGCAGTCGTGTACGAAGTGTATCCGCGCAGCTACGGCGATTCGAACAACGACGGAACCGGCGATTTGAACGGAATAACGCAGCACCTCGATCATCTTGCGAGGCTCGGCGTCGATGCGATTTGGATTACTCCCTGCTTTCCATCGCCACAAGTGGATTTCGGCTATGACGTCTCTGATTACCGCAACATCGATCCGCAGTACGGCACGCTCGCCGATTTCGATCGTCTGGTTGCCGAAGCCAAGAAGCGCAACATCAAAGTCATTCTGGATTTTGTAGTGAATCACACGTCCGATAAGCATCGCTGGTTTGAGGAATCGGAGAAATCGAAGACAAGCCCATATCGGGACTACTACATCTGGCGCGACGGCAAAGGACAAGGCCAGCCACCGAATAATTGGACGTCAACTTTTGGCGGCCCAAGCTGGACGTACTCGGATACGACCAGCCAGTGGTACTACCATTTCTTTTATCCGCAGCAGCCGGATTTGAACTGGCGCAATCCGAAGGTCGAGCAGGAGATGTTTGATGTGACGCGCTTCTGGTATCGCCGCGGTGTTTACGGTTTTCGCCTCGATGCGGTGGATACGTTGTTTGAAGATTCGAACCTCACCGATAATCCTCCCGTTTCGGGAACCGATGCCTATGGCATGCCGCTGCAGCAGCATATCCACGACAAGATTCCGTCGGAGGTTCATGCAGAGTTGCGCAAGCTGCGTAAAGTTGCCGACGAATTTCCTGGACGCATTCTGATCGGGGAAACGTGGACTGATACGCCGGAACAGCTCGCCGAATATTACGGGCCGAACAATGATGAGCTGCAGATGCCCATGTACTTCAACTTCACGAAAGTAAAGACGCTCGACGCGAACGAGTTCCGGCAGAAAGTTGCTGCCATAGAAGCCAATCCGGTACATGGTTGGCCGGTGTACGTGCTCAGTAATCACGATATCCGCCGCTATGTCGATCGTTACGGCAATGGAGAGAACAAGGATCAGATCGCGAAGCTGATGTCCGCGTTGTATCTAACTTTGCGCGGCAGCGCCATCATGTATTACGGCGAAGAGATCGGAATGGAGAACAACGATCCCAAGCGCGTGGAAGATGTAAAGGACGTGATCGGCAAGAAGGGGTGGCCGAAGGAAATTGGCCGCGATGGCGAGCGCACGCCTATGCAGTGGAACAGTTCCTTCAACGCTGGATTCAATAAAGGTACGACGCCCTGGCTTCCCTTAGACGCGAACTATCCGACACACAATGTGGCCACAGAATCTGAAGATCCGAACTCGGTTCTGAATTGGTACCGGCAACTCATCAAACTGCGTCGCAGCAATCCGGCGTTCTACAACGGCAATTACATCTCGCTCACCGACACTGATCCCAATATCATGGCTTATTTGAGAGAGTCTCGTAGCTCGAGGGCGATAGTGATTCTGAATTTTTCTGCACAGCCGCAGACGATCTCGTTGGATACTTCTAAAGTGGGAACCACGTCTGCGACAGTTATGGTCTCCACCCATCGTCAGACGAGACAAATCAATTTGACAAGAGTTGAGCTGGCTCCCTATGGCGTGGTGATCGCATCTGTGACGCCGGCGAGAACGAGAACTCGATAATCAAGCACCGTCGTCCGCCAGCCAGGGCTTCCGCGTGTTTACGTCCCAAATGACCGTCCGGGTGCTAGGCGGAAGCTCCTTGACTTGCGGATGCGCCGCCCGATTCAGCTCCGCACCCTTTTCGCAACTCTGCGATTAGCAAAAGAAGTTGCTGCAGCTCATTGGCGTTTCGCCGACTTCTTCTGTCGCTCAATTCGTGTGGCTCCCCTGCCTGACTTGACGACGACACACAACTCTCCTGCATACAGCCCTCGCAACCGAAGTTGCATAATTCGGCCAGATTTGGATTTCTTCACTTAGGTAAGCGTAAAAACTGACGATAGTGGCTCAATTTTGAGCGAGCTGTGCAAAAAATTGCACAGCAAGGCTTAACGTCGCGTGAAATATTCCTTTTAACCGATTGGAAATCCATTGACCTGCCCGAAATTCAGTGGATACTTTTATCCCACCATAAGGCTTTATGTCTCCGCCGCAGGATCTTCATTCTGACGGCCTGAGCCAACTTCTTACCCGCTGGACGGGTGGCGATCAGGAAGCGCTCAAGTCGCTGGTTCCCATCGTCTATAGCGAATTGCGTAGGCTAGCCCACAATCGCCTGCGTCACGAACGACAAAACCACACGCTCCAGACGACGGCGCTTGTTCACGAAGCCTACCTTCGGTTGGCCGAGAATCCACCAAACAAAGTGGCGGACCGGAAGCACTTCTTAGCCCTGGCTGCGGGCGTCATGCGTCAAGTGCTCGTAGATCATGCGCGGGAGAAGCAAGCGCAGAAAAGGGATGGCGGCGTTCAGATCGAGTTGGACTCCAAAATCGCTCCCGTCACTGATCGGGTCCTCGATGTGCTTGCCATCAATGAGGCCCTTACCAGCCTGGCAAAGCTCGATCCTCGCCAATGCACCATCGTGGAACTCCGGTTTTTTGCTGGCCTCTCGATTGAGGACACCGCCGAAGTAATGGGTATGTCGATCGCGACGGTGAAACGCGATTGGCTGACCGCTCGAGCCTGGCTTTTCCAGCAGATGACAATTGCCGAGCAAGCGAAAGTAGCCGGAGCCGATAATGCCGGGTGAAGCAGCGCGATCGCAGTGGACACCTGAAGCGTGGCGCCATGCGCGTGAGTTGCTGGCGACGCTTATCGAATTGCCAAAAGAGGAACGAAGCGGTTTTCTCGACAGCTCCTGCGGCGAAGATGTGCATCTGCGATGTCAGCTCGAAGATTTATTGCGAGCTCACGAAGACACCTCTGCCAGCCATTTGGACCGTCTCGACTTCATCGACGATTTCGAAGTTGGAAGCGTCACTTTCATCGACAGTGTAGTAGGCAGGCGCATCGGCGCCTACCAGGTTGAGGGAGAGATCGCTCACGGAGGCATGGGCACTGTCTATCGTGCCGTTCGCGCAGACGATACTTACCAGAAACGTGTAGCGATTAAATTAGTCGATCGTCGAATGCTCTCGCGACGGAGTGCAGAACTCTTCCGCCATGAGCGCCAGATTCTGGCCAATTTGGAACATCCCAATATCGCTCGCCTATTGGACGGCGGAACGCATGAGGATGGGTCTCCTTACCTCGTCATGGAATACGTGGAAGGCGAGGTCATCACGAAGTACTGCGACTCCCACCACCTTTCTATCGAAGAACGCTTAGCGCTGTTCCAGAAGATCTGCTCGGCGGTCCACTTCGCCCATCAGAACCTTGTCATCCATCGTGACGTCAAGCCCGCGAACATTCTCGTCACCCGTGAAGGCGAGCCGAAGCTGTTGGATTTCGGGATCGCGAAAATCGCAGGCAGCGGAGCGGAGACGCAGACGATGGGAGCAATGACTCCGGCGTATGCCAGCCCAGAACAATTGTCTGGCGTGGCAGTCACCACCTCGACAGACATCTACTCTCTTGGGCTTGTACTTTATGAAATTCTGACGGGCCGATATGCGTATGAGCGGTTCACTTCACCCGTGCAACGACAGCGTGCGATTCTGGAAAGTGATCCTGAGCGCCCCAGCCAGGTAATACTTCACGCCAATTCTGAAGGTGGGCAAGCCAACAGATCAGAAGGGATCAGCGCATTGCGAAAACTTCCTGTTGAGAAATTGTCAAAGCGACTTGCAGGTGACCTCGAGAGCATCGTAGCCAAAGCCATTCGCAAGGAGCCGGTTCAGCGCTACAGTTCGGTGGCTCAGTTTTCGGAAGACATCTCCCGCCATCTTCGTGGCGAGCCGGTCATCGCCCATCAAGGTACTTTCATCTACCGCTGCAATAAATTCATTCGACGTCACAGGTTTGGAGTTGTCACCGGCTTTGCAATTCTTGCCCTGGTCTTCACCGGTTTAGTGCTGATTGTTCAAGCCGAACGTCGAGCCCGGGCTCAGCAAGTTATTGCTGAGCAGCGATTCAATGATGTGCGCAAGCTGGCGAATTCCCTGATCTTCGAGGTGCACGACTCCATTCGCAACCTGCCTGGAGCGACGACCGCGCGTAAATTGATCGCACAAAGAGCACAAGAGTATCTCGATAGTTTGGCGTCGCAGAAGAGTTCCGATCCGGCTCTGTTGAGCGAATTGGCGGGAGCATATCGGCGGCTCGCCAGCGTGCTTGGAAACAGTCTTGATGCTAACAGCGGGAATTCAGATCGAGCTCTGCAGGATTATCGCCGTGCGCTCGAATTGCGGAAGAGCATAGTGAAACTGCGCCCGTCGGATGTGCAGGCGCATTGCGATCTGGCACAGAGCTATTTGGATGTGGCTCTCCTGAGTGCAGCAACTGGGGCCGACAATCCGCGTGACGACTATCTGAACAAAGCCATCAGCATACTTGAGCCTCTGGCATCAAGTAATCCGCAGAATGCAAAAGTGCAGTATGGGCTAGCAAAGGCGCTGGAGCGCAAGGCCGGAAGTCTGGCCGACGCTGGGAAGCTAGATGAGGCGAAAGCAGATTACGAACGAACACTCGTGATGTACAAGCAGCTGATGAATACAGACCCGAAAAACGATGACTATCGGACGGAGGTCTCGTTCGCGCACAAGCATCTGGGTGGTCTGCTGGCAACCCAACACGCGCCAGAACAGCTTCGAGCGGGTTTCGAGCAATACAAACAGGCGCTGGCACTTGATGAAGAATTGTTAAAAGCAAATCCGCAGGATGGAAACCGTCGATATGCCATTACCTTCACTTATAGCGACATGGGCTATATTCTCGGGAAGCTCGGCAACATCGACGAGGCTGTCGGTTATTACACAAAGGTCTTTCAAATCCGCAGTGCTTTGGTTGCGGCCGACCCACAAGATACTCGGGCTCGCTCGGGCTTAGCCAATACGTACCACTATCTCGCTGGCCTTCACACCAAACAAGAAAAAATCAAGGCAGCATTGGATGACGAAGAGCATTCGTTCCAAATAAGGAAGATTCTCTCTGATGCTGATCCCTCCAATGAAGCAAAGCGCCTCTCGGCGGCATGGTCGCAGGCGAGTGTCGCCCAGGCTTCGGCGAGATTAGCGTTTGCGCCGCACGCCAAACAGCAGCAGGCTCTATGTCGCGAGGCAAGCGAATCTTATAAACAGGCAATTCCCGTCTTATTGAGGCATAAGAGCGAATTCATCCGAGATGATTCGGCCTATCTCGATGAACTGCAGCATGTGGTCGCCCGCTGTGATGCAATCTTCCGCAATGTGCCCGTGCAATCAGCAGGGGACAGAAAATCACATTAGGCCGACCCTTATCTCTCACGCGCTGAACAGGCCGACTCAATTCGCGCCGTCTCATACGTAGCAGTTAGTACCTGACTTCCTGCTCGAGTTTCAAATCCTGTGAAGAACCGCCAACTCGAAAGATGTACTTGCCAGGCACCATCTTCCATCCGTTTTGCGCTTCGTCAAAGATGGAGAGATACTTTGCCGGCACGCGCACCGTCAGCTGCTTACTCTCGCCTGGCTCGAGATGAACCTTGCTGAATCCGACCAGCCGCTTCGGAGGCTCGTTCGCGCTCTCGGGCAAGCTCGCGTAGACTTCCGCGATCTCATCACCCGCTCTTGAGCCGGTGTTCTTGACGGTGAACGTCACTGTGGTTTCGTTTCCGGGACTCACGTTGAGATCACTGTAGGCATAGTTCGTATAGGAGAGCCCGTACCCAAATGGGAAGAGAACAGACTTCTTCTCGGCGTCGTACCATTTGTATCCGACCTTAACCCCTTCGTCGTAGTAGACAGTGAACGTCGCTTTCGCAAGCTCCGGACGACGGAAGGTGTCGGGCCCCCCCGTTTTCGGAGGCGGAACCGCCAGCTTCGGACGCGGCAAATCCTGCTCACTGCGCGGAAATGTGATTGGCAGCTTTGCACTCGGATTAACATCGCCGAAGAGGATATTCGTCAACGCGTCGGCGCCTTTGTTGCCCGCATACCACGCTTCAACAACGCCGCTGACACGATCGAGCCAGGGCATCGTCACCGCTGTTCCCGATTCGAGAACGACGATCGTGCGTGGATTCGCTGCTGCGACTTGTTGAATCAAATCATTTTGGCTTCCGGGCAGTGAGAGATCTGGCAAGTCCATCCCTTCGCTCATCCATTGATGTACAAAAACGATGGCGATATCAGCCTGCTTTGCTGCTGCCGCCGCACGCGCAGGATCAGAACCGGAGTCAAAAGTCACATTCGCACCGGGCGCTTTCTCTTTGACTGCTTTGAGCGGCGACGTCGGGAACCACACTTGCGCCTGCCATGGCGAAGGTGGACCAGGAGGATCGACTTGCGCTGAACCTCCACCGGAGATCATGCCGAAATCCGCCTTCTCTCCTATAAGTGCAATCGAGTGCAGAGCGTTTCGGTCAAGCGGAAGAATGTTGTTCTGGTTTTTGAGCAAAACAATGCTCTGCTCCGCGATTTTCCTCGAGGTCTCAAATCCCGCCTCGACATCCACCACGGCCTTCTGCACAGGATGATCGACGATGCCGCTGGCAAACTCCGACCGCAGGATTCGTCGCACATGATCGTCGAGTGCTGAAAGGGGAACCTGGCCCGACTGCACCGCGGCCCTCAGTTTGTCGCCGTAGAAGATCGGCATCGGCTGTTCATTATCCAGTCCAGCGGCTGAGGACTCCACCGTACTATGCGTCGCGCCCCAGTCGGAGACAACGAAGCCTTTGAATGCCCAGTCGCGTTTCAGAACATCGCTGAGGAGATATTTGTTTTGGCACGCGAAGTCGCCGTTCACCAGGTTGTACGAGCACATGACCGCACCGGGATGTCCAGTATCGACGCCGATTTCAAATGCCAGCAGATCGGACTCGCGCATTGCGCGTTTGCCGATCACAACATTTACTTCGTTCCGCCCACTCTCCTGATCGTTCATTGCATAGTGCTTGATGTCACCAATTACGTACTGTGCTTGCTCGCACTTGATGCGGTTGCCGACCAGAGTGCCGGCGAGAATTGGATCTTCACCCATGTACTCAAACGTTCGTCCGTTGCGAGGTTCGCGAGCAAGGTTCACGCCTCCCCCAAGCGTCATGTTGTATCCCTGCGCGCGCAGTTCACGTCCGATTAGCGCGCCGTACTCGCATGCCGCCTGTGGATCCCAGCTCGACGCTGAGGCAACGTTGGACGGCAGCGCGGTTGAGTAGCGGCCGTTCGAAGCGCTGCTACGTACGCCGTACGCCGCATCGCTCATTTGAATGATTGGGATTCCAAGTCGCTCCACGCCGAGCACGAAGCCGGCGCCGCCGTTCCCAAGGTGAGCAGTCGGCATTGGGGGCCCTGGCCACCCGGGCATGCCATTACCGTGGACGAGGCTCAGCTTCTCGTCGAGCGTCATTTCTTTCAGTACCAATTCGGCACGCTCGTCGGGTGAAAGTCGTGAATTCATCCACGGCTTACTTTTGAGCTCGTCACTTGCAGCAGACCGACGGGGTCCTTGGGCAAAGCAGCACGTGCAAAGTGACAGAGACAGGAGGACTGCCGACACAATCCGGGCGGTTTTCATCAACAGTGATTCTCCGAAAATATGGGGTGGCTGCTACCGTACTAAATCGTTTTGGCTAGCCTACTGTAAACCAAAAAATCTCTTTCGTACTGAAATCTGCATTCCTGACGCGATCTTTACTCTCTCCATACTCTGGAACGTTTCTCAAACCGAGTGGTTGAACCCAAGTTAACCGAACGGTTAGCAACCCCTCGAGGCGCTCCCCGTCAGATCGAAAATAACAGAACGCTTTCGATTCACTATCAGTGATTTACACAATCGCACGAATTCTTTGGTGGTGTGCGGGATGAATTGGCCTGCCAATTGCACCAGAACGGGAAAGCAAAAGCGGTCCTGGAAGCGCGCCCTTCGTCGATGCCGCCATAGGACGGTCAACAGTCTGCTGGAGAATCGGCCATGAGGAAACGAAATGCAGTTTTGGTTTTGGCATTGGGAGCAGTCCTGGGGCTGGCAGCAACGAGACTGAAGGCAGCCGGCGAGTCACCGGCAATGACGCCGATGCACGATCCGAGCGGTGAAATTGCGACTTTCACCTCGACGGGCATGATCAACAATGGGAGCGCCTTTTTTCAGAACCTGGGAACGAACGGCCGCACTTGCGCCACGTGTCATCAACAGAGCGATGCCTGGGGAATTTCGGCCGATCATGTTCGGGCCCGATTCTTTGCGACTCTAGGCTCTGATCCGATCTTCCGACTTGTAGATGGCGCTGTTTGTCCAACGGCAGATGTTTCCACGCTGAAAGACAAGGCTTCCGCATATAGGTTGCTGATGGCCAAGGGACTGATTCGCGTCTCGATGGCCATTCCGGCGAACGCGAAATTTTCGCTGCTAAAAGTAGATGATCCTTATCACTGCGCCAGCGCCGAGAACATGTCCTTATTTCGGCGCCCGCTGCCGGCAGCCAATCTGCGTTTTTTAAGTGCAGTAATGTGGGACGGACGTGAGACCGTCCCCAATCAGCTAATGACCTCACTGCTCAACCAAGCTGCCGACGCAACCATGGGGCACGCTCAGGGCCAGCGACCCGCGGACGCGCAGCTTCAGGACATCGTGAATTTCGAGACGGACTTGTATACGGCCCAGCTTCGCGATCGCAAGGCTGGAATGCTGGATGATGCAGGCGCTGCGGGTGGCCCCCAGGCGCTGGCCAGTCAGCAGTTCCATATCGGGATTAATGATGCATTGGGCGGCGATCCTTCAGGACAGCCTTTCAATCCAGAAGCCTTTGGGGTCTACTCGGCGTGGAAGACTGCCTATTCCGGAAATGATGATCACGATCAGGCGCGCCGCTCCATCGCACGCGGCGAGGAACTCTTCAACACATTCCCGATCGCGATCACTGGTGTGGGCGGTCTGAATGATGTGTTGAACAAGCCGATGGTGATGGGTACGTGCACGACGTGTCACGATTCGCCAAACGTAGGCAATCACTCGGTCTCGCTGCCAGTGAACATCGGCGTTGCCGACGAAGCACAACGCACGCCCGACCTGCCGCTCTATACCTTCCGGTGCAGCAACGGGGCTATCGTAAAGGTCTCTGATCCCGGAAGGGCGCTAATCACCGGGGAGTGTTCTGATTTGGGAAAATTTAAAGGTCCTGTTCTGCGCGGCCTGGCGGCGCGTGCTCCTTACTTTCATAACGGAATGGCGGCGGATTTGATGGACGTCGCGAACTTCTATGATCAGCGCTTCAATCTGCACCTTACTCAGCAGCAAAAGAAGGATCTCGTCGCTTTCTTGGAGACGCTCTAAAGCAAAAGGTTTGTTGGGTGGTGCATCATCGGGCGGCTTGGGAGGGCTGCCCTAATGGTGCACCGCCACCGATTTCTTGAAAGGCTTGAATGCTGATTTTGCATCCTGGCTCGCGCGGGACTAAAAAGAAAAAGCGCGAATCGTAAATTCGCGCTTCTTCTCGTTCAAAACAGAAACTTACACGTGCTTGTCCAAGGCCTTCTGGATCGTGTCCTTAGGAACGTAGCCAACAATCTGCTCCTGCACCTTTCCCTCTTTGAAAATCAGCAGTGTCGGAATGCCGCGTACGCCATAACGCATTGGTGTGGCGTTGTTGCGATCAACGTCCATTTTGTACACCTTGGCGCGGCCGTTATACGCCTGTGCCACCTCGTCTACCACTGGCGCCAGCGCCTTGCACGGACCGCACCACGACGCCCAAAAATCCACCATCACTGGCTGATCAGACTTGAGGACACTCTGCTCGAATGTCGCGTCTGTGACTTCCGCTACTGCCGTTGCTGTCTCACCTGCCATCTGAGTTCTCCCTGAATCGGTTTCTGGAAATTGCGGCCCCAAGGGGCAGGCGTCAATCCTAGCACCTGAGGCTGCATGAAACCGAACTATGACATTAGATGTGGATTTGGCGAGAAAGAAGCGGGGAGCTGCCAGTTACCACTAGTAGCTGCTAGCCAAAGCAAAATCAGATGCTTGCAACCGAGAGTTGCCGTTAAGAAAGAAAGCACGCTGGTCCTGCTAGCCGACCACGATTCTGGACGGCCTCACCGCAGGCTGCGTAGGAAAACAAGGTAGTACTCTAAATCTGCGTCGATCAGATGTTGAATCTTAGGAGTCTCGCATTCATTTTGGCGTCAGCCAGTCGGCGTGCACGCGCCCTCTCCTCTGCTGCTTTCCACCGCTTTCCCGACAGAATGAGCGTGAGGAAAATGGCGATGAAAAGCGGGACGGCAATGGCTACAAAAATGGCGATCACTTTCATGTCTGTCCGCGAATAGTCTACGCCTCAGCCGTTTGGATTCAAACAGACCCACCACCAAATTGATCGCAGACTTGATCAAGCTGAATTGGGGTGGACAGAGAGCAGAAACGTAGTTCCGCCATGCACAAGCTAGAAGCTATTGGCTAGAAGCTAGCAACTACAAGTAAAAAGCGCCTGCCAACCCTGAGGTTGCAAGCGCCCGGCAGCCCTCCCCCAGAACTGCCTTCGATGAGGAGAATAGAGGCACTCGCCAACTCTGTAAAGGGTTCTCTGGTAACCTCACAGTAATGATGCAAAGTTACTGCATCATTTCGGTTTAACGGAACCGGCCGACCACCGGTTTTGCTTGAGCTGCTTCGGAGCAGCAGTGGCTTCTATGTAGTGCAAATCGTCGTTCTGCCAGAAATTAACCTTTGCGACTAGCTGCCGGGAACTCCAGATTGGCACCCGTAAGTTCTTGGTCCGGTTCGTCCCAGAACGACTTGCCGCCGCTAATGAGCACCTAAACACACCATGCTCGCGACAGTAACTCGCGGTATATACTCATTCCACAAAGTCCGAGGGAATTTCGTATGTTCATCTGCCCTCGATCAAAAGTACTTCAAACGCAAACTTCATAATACGGGCCCCATACGTTAGCGGTGCCGGGAGCGTGCCCGGAGTTCGATTTTCACGCGTCCCCTTTTGGGAGGTCCTTGTGGACCTTTTATTCATACGGATAGTCTTCATTCTCGTTGTTGCCGTTGCGTGCTTCGTGCTGCGCCCGTTCTCGCTTGAGAACTGGGCAGCGGCAGGGGCAGGCGCCATAATCGGCCTTGCTGTCGTACTCTTTGAGGCGCGCCTTCGCATCGTGAGCCTCAAGCGACTGATCGGCGCCGTGATCGGCAGCATTCTCGGCATATTCGGTGCCTATCTTTTCAGCCTCGTTCTGCGCGACAGCATCGAGCCCGGACGCACTCAGCACTTTCTGCAGCTCTTCGTGATGCTGCTGATGTCATATGTTGGCCTCATCGTCGGAGCAAATAAAGGGGATTTGCTCAACCTCTCGGCGCTTGGCGGCATATTCGGCTCGGAGAAGCAGGGTCGGCGCAGCTCGAAGATTCTCGACACTAGCGTCATCATCGATGGCCGCATCGCCGACATAGCTGAAACCGGCTTCCTCGACGGTATTGTCGTGATTCCGCAGTTTGTATTGCGAGAGTTGCAGCTGGTCGCCGATTCCGCTGACTCGCTGAAGCGTAATCGCGGACGTCGTGGTCTCGACGTACTCCAGCGCATTCAGAAAATGGCGACGATGAATGTGCAGATCGTCGAAGACGATTTCCCGTCGATTCGCGAGGTCGATCTCAAGCTGATTGAACTAGCCAAGCTCTACGAATCGAAGATCGTCACCAATGACTTCAACCTCAACAAGGTCGCGCAGCTTCAGGGAGTGGAAGTCCTCAACATCAACGAACTCGCCAATTCACTCAAGCCGATCGTGCTGCCTGGCGAGACGATGCGTGTTTTCATTCTCAAAGAAGGCAAAGAGTACAACCAGGGTGTCGCCTATCTTGACGATGGAACAATGGTCGTCGTGGACAATGCGCGCAAGATGATCGGCAAGAATGTGGACATCGCGGTCACATCAGTCCTGCAGACCACGGCAGGCAAGATGATCTTCGGCAAATTCGACGAACGTGCCGCATTTCATCGTCCGCAAGAGAATGGCCCAGTGGCACAGCAGGCTGCGAATGGGCCGCGCATTGAATCCCGACCTCAGAACCGTCCGCAAGCAATCGTTCCCAGCACCGCCGCTGCCGAGCCACAGGAGTAGCTGAGGAGGTCAAGAACAGAACCATTGCCTCCGGGTCGGCTCTGACGTTCTCCTCGGCTATTCAAGGCTTTCTCCGAAAATGTTCCCAGCCAGCCGGGGTGACGACCTGAGTTTTCCCGTCTTTGCAGATACGGATTTTCTTAGCGGCTGTGATTTCTCCGATTCTGCTTATCTGCACACCCCCGATGCGAGCAGGCACCCGCGCGTTCTTCCGAGCCGTGAACAGCAATTCGTAGTCTTCGCCACCGTGGAGGGCAAGGTGGAGCGCGTTTTGGAGCTTTCGTGCATACGGATGGACTGCAATTGCCGTGGAAGTCACAATTGCCCCGACGCCACTCTCTTCGCAGATGTGTGACAGATCGGTGGAGAGGCCGTCACTGATGTCGATACACGCCGACGCCATGCGATTTTTCACGAGCCACTCGCCAATCGCAATTCTCGGTTCGGGAAAAATATCGCGTTTCTTGGTCTTGTTTTGTGTGAGTAGTTGGAGCGCCGCGGCAGATTCGCCGAGTTCCCCAGTCACATAAATCTGATCGCCAACTCGTGCGCCAGATCGGCGCAGGGCGTTGCCCTTTGCCACGCTCCCAAGCACCGTGATATCCGCCAGAACTCCGCCAGGGGATTGCGATGTATCGCCACCGGCAAGGTCCACTCCGTATCGGTTTGCAAGCCGCAATAGGCCGGCAAAGAAACCATCCGCCCAGCGCTGATGCAGATTCTTCGGAAGCGCCAGCGAAAGGAATGCCGCGATCGGACGTCCTCCCATTGCTGCAATGTCGCTGAGCCCGCGCACAAGACAACGATGTCCAATGCACGCCGGGGATTGCCAGTGACGCCGAAAATGCACACCCTCCAAGCTGAAGTCAGTCGTGACCAGCGCCTCTTGACCTGCGGGAACGCGCAAAATCGCGCAGTCGTCTCCAATCCCGAGGATCGCTCGTTTTCCGCGAGCCGCTCGTCGAAGCCGGTTAATGAGCTCCCGTTCAGGCAGTGGCACTCGAAGAGGTTACAGGGAACCGGGCGACAGGGAACAGCAGCGCACCAGAAAAAGCGAAGTTCTTCCACCAGACAACGCTGTCAAAGTTACTAGGGTTTTCACCTGTTTTCAGAGGGCTGGATCCAATTCCCTTAGAACTCTAAGTTGCTGATTCTAAGAGAAGTTACTTTAGTACCGCACTTTCGTGTTTGACACCAGAGTAGCTGTTTGTTAACTTGCCGTTGATTTTCAAGTACCTCTGGCCAAAGCCCGATGGTCGCTTGAGCACGCTGAGTTCAGGGCGGGAGCGGTAACTTCGCCTGGCAAAACTCACTTTCGCTAAGTGACCGGCAGAGAAGCGTTGTCCAAACCTGGCTTCCTCTCTGTAGCAAGTACTTAGGGCAGCTCGACAAAATCCCCAAGGGTGTGGAGTGAGATGCGGAAGCGATATTACATCATGTTTGTCGCGCGAGACGCCGACGGCGAACTCGTGAAGATGCCGATCCCTCTTCACTATCTCTACCTGTTCGTCGCAGGCGCACTCATCGGCATGCTGACGATTACCGGCATGGCTGGTTCCTATACGCGCATGCTGATCAAGGTCGCGCGCTTCAACGAGCTGCGCACACAAAAAGAAGACTTGACGCGCAACTACAGCAAGCTCGAGCAAGTCGCAAAAGAAAAAGACGTGCAGGTCGCATCGCTTGGCTCGCTTGCGAGTGAAGTTTCCGCGCTATACGGACTCAAGACCGATACCGAAATCAATCCTGCAGTTCCTGAAGCCGCAAAAGCTGACCAGATTAGCCGCTCGATTGACCAACTTGCAGTTTTAAGAAATACGGCAATGTCCGGTGTAGCAGGCGCAGCGGTCGCGGCCAGCTATAACCACTTAGGCAGTCTCACCCTGACGGATTGGGAGCGCCTCGCTGCTGCTCCTTCCGTATGGCCGGTGGAAGGAATTGTGACTGGTTCGTTCGGAGAGCGCATAGATCCGTTTAACGGTGAAGGCGCATTCCACACTGGTGTTGATATATCGAGCCCGTTAGGAACTCCGATCATCGCTCCTGCTGATGGAATTGTGAAAGCTACGCAGTATGTCAACGGCTACGGACGCACCGTCATCATCGATCATGGCCACGGAATCAGTACTCTCTACGGACACCTTTCTGGATACAGCTCCACAGTCGGCGAATCGGTTCATCGCGGCGATGTAATCGGCTTCGTCGGTTCCAGCGGACGCAGCACAGGAGCCCACCTCCACTACGAAGTCCGCATTCACGACACACCCGTGAACCCGCACAAATACCTGCGCACCATCTGGGCGCGCAGCGGGCTGACCGGTGTGATGACGGGAATGTAGAAGCTGCGAATCCGCGGAGCTTCGAAACTGGATTCTGATCAATCTTTCCGATCTCTGCTAACCATCCATACTTCCCCAAATTGGGAAGTATGTCCCGCGACAGGAACAGAACCGGCGGCGGTAGCCGGTGGTCGCAGATGGCCGAATGGCCAGCTCCGAGCGTGGCGATACCGCACACACTTTCGAGGAACGCAGCCGCAAAACACGCGGCTGCCCCATCGCCTACCGGCGCCGGTTCTGTTACTTCCGATGCCGCCGTGAACGCCGATGTTTCTGCAGCTTAGGGGCAGGTTGGGGCGCCGGCTCTTCCGGCGGTTCGAACATTTTCGCAATCAGCGTCCGCGGGATCGACGCGTTCACCTCCACGCGTTCTCTCTTCTGCTCGACGCTCAAGCTGTTCAAAGCCGATTCCAAATCGGGATCGGGATTTTCGGGACGCGTCACGTCCTGGGTGCTCTTGTATAGCGTAAACAGATTCTGAATCTGCTCTGCACGATCTTTAGCAGACTTCTCGTCGGGCAGAAAATCGTCAGCTCGCAACAAGACATTTCCGTTGTAGCGCGCTGATGCAACCACCACTCCACCGCCAAATAATTGACGAATAAACGGCAGCGGATTGAGTCCACCGCCAAGATTCAGTCCCGATGGAGGCTCAACTTCAGTGATCAGCCACGCGAGACTCCCAAACGGCACGTGATGGTAGTACTTGGCAACGAGCCGAGGACCGCGCGTCGTAAATGCCGAATGACGGAACTCGTCGATGATGTGGTCGATCTGCGCAGTATCGCCCGTGTTGGAGGCAGCGACCACATCCACGCTGAGAACAGTTACGCGAACGATGCGATCTTCGTGCGGAATAAGAAAGATCTCATGGCCGCGATAGCTCTCGCGCGACTGCGCCATCCGCGCCAGGAAATCCCCCACTTTCTGCGAATCGAATCGCCCTACCATTACTTCGCTATAACGGGTCTCGGTCTGCGATCCGTGAGGAGCATGGATCGCCAGTGCAATCTGGTCCATGTCTCGCTCGAGCTGGAAGCCAGTCTGCTCGACAAAAGTGCGGTAGTCGGGATCCCAATTGCTCGGCTTCTGTCCCAAATTGGTAAACGTCCGCACCGGCTTCAAATTGGCATAGAGGACGCCATCGCATTCAGGCAACAGCCGCGCCGGTTCCGGGGCCGCCCGCAACCGCAACAACACAGCTGACGTCAGCAGCCCCAGCAGGACGACTACCGTAATTGCGATCGCGAGATTGCGCCGCCGCCGAATCCGGCTCATAAGCCAAGCGCGCGCAGGTTTATTTTTGGAATGTCACGAAGCGCTGCGCGAAGAGAAAGGTGATGGGATCGCGTATGCAAGATGGCGTGCAGAATGATAACAAAGGCAGGGCGCATGGGGCCGCCGCGCAATCTGGTGATTACTGCGTAAACGAAAGAAGACGGCTGTTTACAACAATCATCGCTTCTTCGCAAGATGGGAAGATTCGGTAACGCTCGTTGGACGTTGGAAGGGGGGGTTGCGTGAACGATACAGCAACGTTCGCCGCACGGTACGAACAGATGAGCGACGGGGAGTTGTTGCGAGTAGCTGCCGACCGCGAAACGTTGATTCCTGAGGCGGCGATCGCAATTGACGCAGAACTCGCCCGGCGCGGTTTTTCCGTTGCCACTGCGAAACAAGAGGCGAGGCGGGCTGAGCGCAAAGCGACGCGACGTGCGATTGGGAACTTGGGATTTTCTCCTCGAGGTTACGGCAAGTATTTCTTCGGTATATCCAATTACCACCTTGACGCAGCCTCCTTGACAGAAGAATTCGATTCAACACTGTGGCTATGGATTATGTGGCTCCCCATCGTGCCCCTGGCCTCTTACCACGTCCAACGACATCAGCGTGGAAAATCGGTTTGGTGGTCATTCAGCAAACAGCCTTTCTCCGCTTCAAATGAGGCACCTCCTTTCTTCTTGCATGTCATTCTCGGATGGGCTTTCTCATTTGTGACGGCCGTGGTGGCGGATCGCATCCTAGTCTTGCTGTTGCGGGCTCTCCGCTAAAGCAGCTGTTCGAGCGGAAACCGTCAGGACTTCACAAGCACTATAGCTGCAATGAGCCGTTCCGAATGGCGGACCCGCCGGTGTGTGTCGCGCACTGCTTGGCGCGGACCAGAATCGTTCGAAGGGCTCTAGCTCTATCCATGTTTACTCGCACGCGGTTGCGCCTACTCACCACCGATGCTAAACTTTCATAGTTTCCCGCTTTGCGGGCGCGGGTCTAAGTGTCGATGGACAGTTGGGCGCGTGGGGAAGGTTTGCTGGCGTAGCTCAGCTGGTAGAGCATCTGATTTGTAATCAGAGGGTCGGGGGTTCAAATCCCTTCGCCAGCTCCAGATTGTCGGCAGCCGCAGCGCACAAGAAGTACACCTGCACAAGAGGAACACACCTCCTGAAGTCTTTCCGGTTCTGATTATCCGGTACGTCTTTTGAGAACGTAGGTTTGCATTTGCAGTGCTTTGCTGCGCTTCGGAATTTGTCGTGAGAGGGCGAGAAGGCAGAGGTTCGAGGAAAATGTTGTCGTTACGACGGCCGAGCCGAAAGCCGATAGTCAGAAGCCGACAGCCGGGTTTCATGCCGATGTAGCTCAGTTGGTAGAGCACTCCCTTGGTAAGGGAGAGGTCACCAGTT
>CAYZHX010000076.1:0-18148 GCA_964476905.1 uncultured Terriglobales bacterium | reverse complement strand
TGAAGACCTGGAACGTCTGGCTGATCTTCTGCACGTTCATGCTTTCCATTCTGGGAACGTTCCTGACGCGCAGCGGCGTCGTGAGCTCTGTCCATGCATTTGCTCAGTCTTCGATTGGAGACTGGTTCCTGTGGTTCCTGGCTTGCATTTTCGTCGTTTGTCTCTTCTTCTACATTCGTAATCGTGATCATTTGCGGAGCGAGCATCGGTTGGAATCGCTGCTATCTCGCGAATCAAGTTTCCTTTTCCAGAATCTAGTGTTGTTAGCGGCCTGCTTCGCCGTGCTGTGGGGAACGTTGTTCCCAATCTTGTCCGAGTGGATTCAGGGCAGAAAAGAAACCGTCGGCCCTCCTTTCTTCAATCGCGTCAACATCCCGATTGCGATGTTCCTGCTTCTACTCACCGGTGTAGGACCGCTGCTTGCCTGGCGCAGGACTTCCTGGGCAAGCCTGAAACGTAATTTCACCTTTCCAGTTATCGCTGCGCTGGCAACGGCGGTCCTGCTCATGGTCTTCGGAGTGAAGCCGTGGGAAGACGCAGCTCACTTTTACTCATTAATGGCCTTCTCTCTTGCGGCTTTGGTGACAACGACGATCGTCTCAGAGTTCGTGCGCGGCGGGCGCGTGATCGCTCGTCACACCGGCCAAAACTTGTTCGCCTCGATGGTCACTCTCACCCGGCGGAACACGCGGCGGTATGGCGGCTACATCGTGCATTTCGGCGTTGTGGTGTTTGTGATTGGTTTTGCGGGAGCTGCATTTAATCAGCAGAAGGAGCAGGAGATGGGCTTTGGCGACAAGATGCAGATCGGCCCATACACGCTCGTCTGCGACAGCTACACGCAAGAAGATAATCCCAACTACTCCATCGAGTATGCGGTCCTGAACGTGTACAAAAACGGGAAACCACTGGCGCAGATGTTTCCGGCCAAGAAGTTCTTCAAGGCCAGCCAGCAGCCGGACACGATCGTCGCCAATCATTCCACTCCTAAAGAAGACCTGTACGTCATCTACGCTGGCAAGAACTTCGATACTGACCGTCCGATTATCAAAGCATTCATCAATCCTCTTGTGATGTGGATTTGGACGGGCGTGTGGATTCTCATCTTCGGCACTGCAATAGCCATGGTGCCGCCGATGACTGCAGCTGCAGTTCCGCAACCTTTGCGAGTTCGTCCGGTAACGGTCCCACTTCCGCGACAGACTGAGCCAGTCGAGGCAGGGGATTGATGAGTCGTCTGCGCAAAATCTGCTCCGCTGTAATTGTCATAGCCTTCGCCGTCGCCCTGCTCGGAGCGAGCGGTGACACGGCGCGCTTCGATGATCTCGGACATCACCGCATCATTTGCGTCTGCGGCTGTAATCAGATGCTTCTCGAGTGCAATCACGTCGGCTGTACCTATTCCGACAAAATGCGGCAGGAACTCTCCGCAGCGGTTCAGAACGAGTCCAACGACGACGCCATTCTGCAGTCGTTCGTGCGCGAGTACGGAACGACCGTCCTCGCAGCCCCGAGCGCTCGGGGATTTGATCGCGTGGCCTGGATCATGCCGTTTGCCGTGTTCTTCGCGGCTACGTTTGGAGCGGCAATCGTGATCCGCAAATGGAAAGAGCGACGCCCAGTTCCGGCGACACCGGTCAATTCGACAGCCTTCGACCCATATCGGGAACAGGCTCGCCGGGAGACTGAACTGTGATTGCCGCCGCCTGCATTCTGTTTGCCGCCGGACTGCTTCTCTACGTCTTTGCTCCCGGAGTGGTCTTCGAGCGTGCTATTGACAAGCCGCGTCTCGCTTACTTAGAGGAGCGTAAGCAGGTGTTGTACGAAAACCTTCGCGACCTGAACTTCGACTACAAGGCAGGGAAGTATCCCGCGCAGGATTATGAGTCGCTGCGAAGTTCGCTCGAAGCCGAAGCCGCAGAGATCCTGGCCGAGATCGCAGCTTTGCAAGATGCGCAGACTGCGGTGCAACCGGCGCGGTAGACTGTTTCCAATCACTCACAGATTTGAACCGAATGATTAAAAATCCTTTTCTGAAAACTGCTCTCGCTGCGCCAGCCCTGCGCTGCATGATCTCTGTCCTCACGCTAGCCGCTACCGCCCTAGGTGCCGACCTCACCGGAAGCGTAACCAACAAGACTTCGAACAAACCTTCATCAAGCGATGACGTAGTCATCCTGAAGCTCTCGCAAGGTATGCAGGAAGCAGGTCGCACCAAGACCGACGCCAAAGGCAACTTCAAGCTCCCAATTCCGGAAGATGGCGGTCAGCACCTTGTTCGCGTGACTCATCAGGGAGTGAACTACTTCAAGCCCGCGCCGATGGGCACCAACTCCGTCGAGATAGAGGTCTATGACGCCGGCAAACAAGTGCAGGGCGTTGCCGGACGCGCGGATATCATGCGCGTGCAGACGGAGAACAGCCAACTCGAAGTGACGGAGATGTTCGTCATCCAGAACAACTCCAATCCGCCGAGGACGCAGATGAGCGAGCGCAGCTTCGAATTCACGTTGCCCGAAGGGGCGATCGTTGATGGTTCTCTGGCCGCCGGACCGGGAGGCATGCCGGTCAACTCAGCTCCTGTGCCGACAGGCAGCAAAAATCACTATGCCTTCGTTTTCCCAATTCGGCCCGGCGAGACGCGCTTTCAAGTGAGTTATCACCTTCCCTATTCGGGAAGCTTCGCGTTCCAGCCGCAGATCGTCACTCCGATGGAAGATGTCGTCGTGATGGTGCCGAAGAGCATGGAATTCAAAGGCGACAGTTCGCAGTTCGCCAGCGGAGGCGAAGAGAAGGGCATGAGCATTTTCGTCGCGCATAACGTTACTGCCGGGAAAAATATGGCGTTTTCCGTTTCGGGAACTGGACAAATCCCTCGCGATGCTCAGGACGACACCGGCGATAACCAACAGAGCGCAAACGCGCAGACGCAACCAGACAATCGGCCGGGTGGCGGACTAGGCCGCCCTGAGGACACGCCCGATCCGCTCCACGCCTATCGCTGGTGGATTATCGGAGGTCTTGCCGCTGCGCTGGTTGTTGGGGCGATCGTTGTGATCAATCAGAAGCCGCGCGCGCCAGTGACTGCTCCGGTCGGAACGGTTGTCGCGTCCTCTCCAGCAGCCCGTCCGCAGACTCCTTCGGCCAATAGCGGAACCTTGCTTGACGTGATGAAAGAGGAGCTGTTCCAACTTGAAACTGACCGACTTCAAGGCAAAATCTCCGATCCTGAGTATCAGCAAGCGAAAGCGGCGCTTGATCTGACGATCAAGCGCGCTCTCGCGAGACAATCACCTAAAGCATAAGCACGAGTTCCCATTACGGGTTCTTCGCATAAGCTGCGCAGTTCGCGTCTGCCGGTTGTTTTGGCAAATCAGCCGACGTCAGCGACAGCAACGACGGCTTCGTGAAATCGAAGAACTCTTTGTCAAAGTCCGGCTGGGCTGCATCGCGCTTCGTCAAATTCGACAATTTGAAACGCTTTTCGATGAACTTGAGAATTGCGGTTGAATCTGCGGGCGCGTGCGAGACAACGTGCGGCACTACATATGGAGAAACGACCATCAAAGGCAAACGGAACCCGGTGCGCGTGAAATCTCCCTTCGGATCCTTGGATTGCAGATCCCCCGGCGGGATCCCATCCGGCTGGACCGCGATGCCCTTGGGATCCAGATTGTTATTTACCGGCTGGACGTGATCATAGAATCCACCGGCCTCATCGTAGGTTAGAAAGAAAACAGAGTCTTTCCAAATCGGACTGTCCATGAAAGCCGAAATCAGACTCTTGTCGTAGACAGCTCCGATCTGCACTGGATTCCCCGGGTGCTCGTCGCGTCCCGTATCGAAACCTGGTTCAATCAGCGCTACAGCCGGAAAATTCCCACTTTTCAAATCGGTGAAGTAATCCGTCTGTCCGGCTTGGCAAGGAGTCTTGGAATTATTTATGCAATCGACAGGAGCCAGATGCTTGGGATCGTTATGGCTTTGCCCCCACTGAAAGTTGGTCAGCGTAGTTAGCGGCACTCCCGAGGAACTCACATCAGAGTAGTACACCTTCCACGACACCCCTGCCGTGTCGAGAAGCTCGAAGATATTCTTGACGTTGAGGGTAGGAGGATTGTGCGCGTGTCCAGCGGTTGTGGCCGCCAATTCCGCAGCCCGATTTGGCCCAGAGTTCGATGGAATCGGAGAGAAGAAGCGGTCCGACGTTCCAAATTGGCCAGCGAGGTAGTAGTAGAACGGGAGCATGGTCTCGTCGTAGTAGCCCATATTGCGCTCGCCGCGGACGTCGAAATAATGATGAGTATCATCCTGGGAATTGGCGAACTGCGAAAATCCCGCAGTGATGTGCACAAAGCCGTTGTGCAGCCAGGTATCCGATGCCGGATCGTCGCGATTGTAGGCACCGTGGCTCTCCAGCCAGTCGGGGCTAAAGTCCTCGACGCACTGATCCGTGAGCGGGAACGGTTTGATTTTTACGGCGTCTCCCACACTCACATGTCCCTGGTTGTTATGCGTGATGTTCGCGACCGGCGCTCCCGCAATCGCACTCGCAACCGTCAGGGTAATGGTTGCCGTGACATTCGAACTGGTCGTAAACGTGTAGGTCACCGATCCCGGAGTTATCGGGACTGTAACGCTAGCGCTGGCATTCGGGCCATAGGCTTGAGTGTGCAGCGGATCCGGAGAAGGAGTGATGGTCACGCTTGACCCATCTCTCGTCGCCCAAGTCAGCAGAGACTTCCCGCCCGGCTGAACGTTCATCGGACTTGCGCCCACCACAATCGTCGGACCGGCTTGCGAATCAGGGGTGGTGCCCACAACAACCGATGCCGTTGCGGTCGTTCCAGTAGTGGAGGTAGCCACGAGCGTGTAAAGAGTAGCCGTTGTCGGTGTCTCTTTCGCGCTTCCATTCGCAGCAACCGGCGCGCCATTGAGAGTTACTGTCGTGGCGTTCGATGTCGTCCAGCTCACCGGTGAAGAATCGTCGGCCGGATTGCTCAAATCAAATCCGCTTGCGGCGAGAGCAGCCGAATCGAGAGTATCTACATCGCTCGGCCCACCCCAGGGGGGGGTTTTGCTCTGCCGATAGCTGTTCAGGTGACCGAAGTAGTGGTCGAAGGAACGGTTCTCCTGGAACATAAAGATGATGTGATTCAGAGCTGTAATGTCCTGCGGCGTGGTCGGGCCGCCGCCGTTTCCACCACCTCCGCCACCGCCGTTTCCTCCACCACCTCCGCCGTTGTTTCCGCTGGGATTAGGAGCAGGAGCCGGCGGAGCCGATTGAGTCCCGCCGCAACTTGACATGAAAATTGCCAAAGCGAATAGCAAAATTAGACTGACGATCGAATGTGATAGGGCCCGTTCACGCACGAGAGCTGTTCCTTTCATCGGATATATGAAGCAGCAGCTCTCAGGCTGGTTGCTGTACGAACTCGTGAAAAAAGTATGACCAATTGGCTATTACTCGCGACGGCAACTCGGAAACGCTCGTCTGCATCCTGTGTGCACCTCGCGAGTGGACACGATCGATTCGGTGGACCTGATGGACGGCGTGGACGATGTCTTCAGCTACTCACACATGTGTCTCTCCTCTTCGGCGTTTGGCCTCGTCGTTTCGATAAACAATCACCGGTTGCCGAGCTTCAACAGCTACTCTGATCTGTCCTCCTTCGGTTGTGACCTGAATGTCCTGCCGGCCATCAACGGTCATCTTCGCGGCGCGGATCTGGCCGGGATCCCATCCACTCGGCAATTGGGTTGAGAGTTCCTTTTGGGCGGTCGAATAGAAGGCAATCCGGTTAGCGTCTAGCGGACAAAACGTGCTCTCCATGCCCACAATCGGAACACCGTTCAGCGACGCCGAGTACGTCTTTGCCGCCCAATCCACTTCGATCGCGGCATCTCCTTCAAGGCCGATGATCGCTCGCGTGCCCTCGCGGCGGAATGATTCGATATTGCGGGCGTGCAGTTGGAACCACGGCACCATGACGAGGTAGAAGGTATCGAGCGCATCCTGGAGGCTCATGTCGGCCCGGACAATTGCGTGCGAGCAGCCGTTGTAAAAGAGCGTCTTCATCACACGGTCTGCCGGCCCGGTGGTTCTTCCCGACTGTCCCCAAATCGCGCTCTTACGATAGATGGCCGGCAACAGAGGAATCGGATCGCCGCCGAATGGGCATGTTCCCGGACCAGTCATGTACCAGAAGGCGCTGATCTTGCCGATGAAGGCATAGCGCAAAGCCTCAGAGCTGACATCGACTCCGCGCTTGGCAAACTCTTCCAGCACTTTGTAACGGCCTTCGCGGAGGTTCTTGATGCCGCTCGCCGGATGCTCATGATCCCAGTCATTGCGAATGGAGAAGTATGAAAGCACATCGATGTGTGTCGTTTTGGGAAGCTTATAGCGCTCGCAGGTATAGCGAACGCGTTCCAGTCCCGGACCTGCCATGTACTTTGCGAGACCGACGATGTACGAGTTTTCACCGGTCCAATTGCGGCTCTCCCACAACTCACCGTCGGGACGCCGCGCAATGATCTTTTCGTCCCACGCCGGACTGCTGCGGTATGCGTCGTCATAGTTGTCTGAGAGCGTAGCGATGCAGTTGTACTTTTTCGCGTTCTGCATCAGGCGCATCATGCCCTCGTATCCGCCGATGCGCTGATTTACCTCGGCGACAGCTGGATAACCAGTGTCCTTGCCGCGATACTGCCAGCCCCAGAGGTGGACAATCTGCGGCGAGTAATCGGTGAGCTCGGCGATTTGCTTAATCAACTGCTCGCACTGCTCGAATGTCGACGCCGGTTTCGGAAAGCTCGGTTCATCGCAGCGAATGCCATAGATGAAGGTATCGTCGTAAAGATGATTCGGAATCGCCGGCATGCGGCTGCGGACGAGCTTGGCGCCATCAAGCCAGGTAAGGGAGGTGCGGTCGTCCGGAGCAGCGATGAAATCAAGGCGGCAGGTTGATTCCTGCTCGATGAGCAGGTCCGGCGTCTGATTATTGCCGCAGTTGCGCGGAGTGCCCGAGCCGGTGTTCATGTCGTAGCAGAGACTGCCGTTCACGCGATGTATCTTCGTAGTGCCGATCGAAGCTCGTCGCCTACCCGCCTGTCCGACAACGTTCAACTCTGTGCCATCCATGAACGCGGTCGTCTCCTGCACGCAGAGAACACGGTCTGTGCCAACCATCACTACAGGCAATGTCGCGGCTACATTCCCCCAAAACGTGTTCGGCTTCAGCGACCCAGCTTTTGCGGACTTCAGCTCCGCGAGCCACCCGCCATCATCACCGTGTGCAAGCCAGGCAGGCCCGTCCTGCTCGCGGACCGTGACAAGTCGCGGCATGGCCACTTCGATCAGTTCGTATCCGGCAGACTCGTGCACGTCACGCATGCTGACGTGTACAGTCGACCCTTCGACCGCGTAGCGAATGGTGAATGACGCTGCCGGCCGCCCCGCATCAGCGACGGAGAAAAGGAAATCGACCTGGTCCTTTCCCGTATTGGCCTTCTGCGCCTGAACCGATTGAACGCTGAAATTCCATAACTGCTTCTTGCAAACCGTCGCCATAACGGGCTTGCCCAGGTCCTCGCCATGCATGATGCGTTGACCACGTGCGAACCGGTACTCGTAAGGCAGTCCATCGGTTCCATCGAGAACTACTTCCAAGTCAGAGGAACGGATCACGATCGCATTCGACGGAGCCGAACGAATGTTCAACTGTTCCTGTGGTGTGTCGTCGGAGGATTGGGCAGCAAGTTTGCGTGCGGCCAACCCAGTAGCGGCGACGCTTGAGAATTTCAGGAATGTTCGACGAGTGAGTTGATCGGCTTCTTCTTGCATATGCGTTTTCCGGAAATCTCTCCTCGATTTCAGATCTCAAAATTCAACATTCATATTCTGAACGCGAAGAGAGTAACAGAGGAGGCGGCGGTGGCACGGTGTTCCCAGCAGACTCTGCTTTTGCGTCTCTCGGCGTGATGGTCGGCGGGTCGGAGGTCCCCCAGTTCCCCTCACGAATGATCCCGTGATTTGTCATCCTGAAGCGCTTCTTTTGCCGCGAAGGATCTCCGGAAATGTCTGGTACTCAGATGCACTTTCTTTGGCTCCTCGGCCCATTAAGATTTGTTCGCGGTGGAGGAGCCGTACAGCCAGCATTTCTGTTTGAGGCATCGCCGGAGATCCTTCGCATGGAGGAAGCGCTTCAGGATGACAAGTCGTACACAGAGTGATCTCTCCATACGACCGTGCATTCCATGAAGCGCATCGCGAAACTGCCGTTTGTCCTGTAGCGCCCAACCTTGGCTAACGGCGCAAGTGAACTCGTGCCTCAAACCCATCCCCAGCCATTCCCGATTTGAACCTATGTCTTTCGCCATCAACACCCTGCGATAAAAATTACGGTCGTTCGCAACCCATCCGAGGGCCAGCGTAACCCTGACTTTTCCACAGGGTTACCCTGCAAATTCCTCAGCGTTACGCTGGCCGCGCTGCGTTGCGCTGCGTGCGGGCTTGCGTTGCTGCAGGGTTGTTTTGCGTGCCTTCAGGACGCCGTTGGCGATTTGCGTTCCACGCAGAAGTAGCGCAGCAGTTTGGGGCGAAATCCTGCCGCTGAGGAGCTGTTCCATGATCTGCTTCAGAACCAGTTGCAGGTTGCCGTCATCTTCAAGAAAGCCAAATTTGATTCTCTGATTGGTTTCGCAATCGTAGCCGCGCGAATGAAAGACGCAGAACTCGCGGTTGCCCATTGCTGGCGCGCGACAAGGCTCGCCGTCGTTTCTCAGGTGGCTGCATCGACGGGCCTGGTTCGCGAGCTTCAGATATCCCAGTCTCAGCCCCCGACGGTTCGTCTCAATGCGCTTCTTCGCCTGATCGATCTGTTCGGCGAGGAACTCAACTTGCTGCCGGAGCTCCTCGTCGCTTAGCTTGTTGAGATCCTCGTCTGACCGCACGAAATCGTCTGCGAATCGATACGTGGATTCCTCGGCTTCGAGCTGTTCCAGCTCAGCGGTTCTTGCATCCGCGTTCCTGACTCCATCACTGACCTCTTCGTCTGTTCCTTGGCTAATGTCGGGTGTCAGATGGATCGTTGGTAGTTTCGCCTGTTCTTCGTCGCTCATACTTCCGTGCTATCGCGAAAGTTGGCGAAAGTCAAGCGAAAACGAAACAGGGTTTTGGCGATTCGAGCAGCAATCTGCTTTCCAAAAAACAAGGCCGACCTCACGGTCGGCCCGAAGCGTTACTCCGATCGGAATTTAGAACACGAACTTTGCTCCTACCTGCATCTGCCGTTGTCCGGTTGTGCCCTGATAGGTCGCAAATAAAGGAGATGTCAACGTGTTCACAAATTGCGAGAAGTTCGCATGGTTCATTACGTTGAATACCTCCCAACGCAGCAACAAGCTGGTTCTTTCAGTTAGCTTATTGCTCTTACTGATTGCCATATCGACATCCTGATAGCCGGCGAGGTAGAGCTGATTTCGCCCGCTGTTCCCAATGTTGCCCAGCAGCGGCTGGGTTAACGGAAAGGCAAGAGTGTTCGTGCAGATGGTAGTTGCGCTCGTGGAGGTGTTTACGCCGCGACCACATAGGTTGGAATATGGTTGCCCACCTACGGCAGTCTGTAGTGCGTGAACGTCGCCATTCGCCCGAATGGTGCTATTGCCGTCCAAGAGAATGTCGCTGACACCGCGCCGCTGTCCTGCAAATATGGTTGCGGGCAGGCCAGAGCGATCATCGAAGATAGTCGAGAAGGTGAAGCCATCCAGCAGCCGATTCGACCATCCGCTCAAATGCTTCGCAAACGGCACCTGATAATCGAGGTGCATAACGAAGCGATTACGAACATCAAACTGGGAGTTGCCTCGGTTTGCGCTGATGGACAGGCTCGGATCCTGAAGGCCTGCGACATCATTGACAAGCACGCCGAGCACGTCAGATACGTCGTCGGTACTGTGTGCCCAAGTGTAGTTTGCGTCGAACTGCAATCCCTGGCTGAATTTCTTGATCGCTTCTACCTGCAGAGCGTGGTAGTCAGACGTAGCCGCACTCTTGACCATGTTCACGCTGTTAAATCGCGGATCAAGGCGATTGTTTCCTGCGCCATTTTCGGCAAGGAATACGCCACGCAGGGAAGCAAGGCGTGCCGCTTCGTCCGCATCGCTGGTCGCAGGAGTGACCTGCGCCTGGACTAGATTCAACGGTATTGATGCCTGCAGATTCTCGTTGTGAGTACCGATATAGGTCGTCTTCAGAATCATGTTCCAAGGGCCCTCGTATTCAATTCCGAAGTCCCACTGCTGGTTTCGCGGATTCTTAAGATTCAAGTCGACGGGAGAGATAGTGCCAAAGTTCGTTGCCGTCGGGGAAAACTGTCCCACACTCGCTCGCGTACTCTGTTGAATCTGTGAGTTTCCCGCGAACAGCGCAGCATAACTGTTGCCCCCGGTGAAGGTTTGCACGGTAATCGAGGGGACAAACGGTGCTGCGAAACGCAGGTTTGTAATCGGATTTAGGAAGAGATAGTCATACGCCATCCCATAACCGCCGCGGACGACGAACTTTCCCCTTCCGGGATTCCAAGCGAGTCCCAAGCGCGGCGCAGGATTGTTGTTTCGGTGGAAAGCTTCTCCGCCAAGAACCATGCATCCCAGAGCACCGGTTCCGGCTCCGCCAAGCGAGCACTGTTTTGTAGTGTCGAGATTTGAAAGAATTCCGTTCTCTTCGCTGACACCGCCGGAGGAATCCAAGCGGAAGCCGAGGTTTAGGGTGAGTGTGTCTGTGAATCGAAAGTCGTCCTGAACAAACCACGCAGCATCGAGTGAGAAATTGTGGCGACTCGAGTTGCCGAAGTTCTGCGTCCAGGCCGTCGGCTGGCCAGTTTGGAAAGCCGACACGCTGGCGAAGGTCAGCGTTCCGCGCAGGTTGGAATCGAAGAAGCTATAGGCCTGGTATCGGAAGAGATCCCCACCGAACTTGACCGCGTGTTTGCCATGAACCCAGGAAACCGTATCGCCGTATTGGAATGTATTCTGAGTTCTTCCCTGAGGAATGATGTTCGACTCACCAAACGGATCGAAGCCACTGATCGTCACTTGTGGTCCGAGATTTCCGGTCACCGTTGTCAAAGGCACAAAACCCGGATTGCTGCGCCCAAAGGCAAACCGGAATTGGTTAACTAAACTTGAGGTGAAAGTTGTCGTGTTGTTAAAGGTCAACTGTCTCGCGTGAGAAGCGTTGGTTGCGCCATAGTTCGGCAGATTGCCCGCGACGAACGTCAAGCTCGGACTCGTTCCCTCAAATGGATTGTCACCATAGCGCACGAAGAAGGTGTCCTTGCCGCCAAGCAAGACCTGATCAACTCGAACCGAGTAAGAATGCTGGTTGTTTGCGTTTGGAGCTGGATTACTTATGTGGCCGCTAGGATCGCTTGGCACCAGCTCTTGTTTAAAAATGGCGGCGGAGGTTGGGTCAGTGATTCCGGATACCTGCGCGGGCGTCAAAACAGTCGCGGTTCGCGTTGAACCTGCGCCGCGGGTGCGATCCTCCTCCCAATGCCCAAACCAGAAAGTGTGGTCCTTGATGGCCGGTCCGCCGACGACAAACCCACCAACGTTTTGTACCAACGGAGTTGGATGACCGCTCGTGTCGAAGTAATCCCTCGCGTTGAAGTTGCGATTTTGCAAGAAGTAGTAAGCATCGCCGTGGATGGCGTTGCTGCCGCCTTTGGTGATCACTTGCACCTGCGAGCCTGAGTTGCGTCCAAACTCAGCGTCGAAGTTGTTGGTGATGAGCTTGAATTCCTGAATCGCGTCTAAGCTAAACGTCCCGAACTCCGCGGTTCCCGTGGTGGAAATATCGCTCGACGTGATGTTGTCGACGGTGATGTTATTGGCTCGTCCTCGAGAACCGTTGGAATTAAAACTTCCTTGCCCAAGGAATGGATTGTCCTTGGTGACGGGAACGATCCCGGGAGACAGAGTCGCCAGGACAACTGCATTGCGTGAGAGGTTGGGAAGGTCGAGTGCGGTCCGCGCATCGATTGAGTCGCTCACCTGTGCTGTAGCAACGTCGAGAGTAGGCGATGCACCTTCGACGGTGATGACTTCGCTGGCCTGGCCAACTTCCATCTTCACATCGATTCTGGTCTTCTCAGCCGAACGGATCTGGGCTGTCTGTTGAATTGTTTTCAATCCACTCTTCTCGATGGTGAGTTGGTATTGACCGAGGTCCAACTGCAACGCAGCAAACTCGCCGTTCTGGTCACTCATGACCACTTTTGTGACGCCGGTCGCGCTGTTGCGGATGGTGACTTTCGCCCCCGGCACAGCAGCGCCGGTCGGGTCAAGAACCGTACCTTGTAGATCGCCTGTTAACGCGGCAAAAGCCGGAATCGCTAAGATGCAGCTCAACAGTAAAGCCGCAATGAAGGTAAATCGCTGACGCATTCTATCCTCCTGGAACTCATCTAATGGCGGGGCATTGGGGACTTATCCCTCAATTCAGCAGCTTTGTAGCCTTTTGTGACCAAATGTTGAGAATTGTTGTGCTTCGGAAAATCAATGACTTAGCTAAATTTCCACAAGCTGTCTGGGACGAGACGTAGGGGACGAATGGGCGAATATGTGTTTTGGAAGGAAGATTCCCGAATCTGGAATGGTGTAGATCTTCGTGTCCGAAGGAATTTCGATTCATCACCTCCCGAAAAAGCCTCTCGCGACGGTGTCGCGACAAGGAGAAGAAGAACTCCTCAGCCGCGAAATCGCGACTGGCCTGCCGGTTGCGCCCGGCGGTTCTGTTACACGCCGAACAACGGAAAGTGGCTGGCCGCGCCCATGAAGAAGATGATGAAGAAGGTCAGATAGAAGCTGAAGCGTGAGGTGAGCGCGGACTGCCGAGCGAGCGACCCCAGATTCGCGGGCATTGATGTGGCGCTCGCCCCTTCCGATTCCATCCAGCGCAGGATCTTCTTGTTCGCACGCCAGACGATTCCCCATACGTTCAGCAACAGAAACAATCCCATGCCGCCGCCGACGCCGATCGAGAGCGAGCGATTGCTCTCCCATCCGTGAGAATTCAGGCGCAGGAAAAGCCAGGAGGCGGCAATCATTACGATCGCCGTTCCGATGAATAGCACTGCCTTGTTTCCGGCGCGGAGCAGTGCGTAGAAGATGATCCAAACCACCACCCAAATCACCAACCAACTCAGAAAGAACGGGCCGGCTTTCCCATTTCCGTTCTTCGCTTCCGCTCCTGCAATCTGGCCGAAGTACGCGAAGCCGGAGAGGACTGCGACCAGCGAACTCCAGCGGAACCAGTTGAGGGCGCGCCACATCAGCGGCGGCAGAACGCGTGGACGCATTTGCGGATCGATTGCTGCCGCGAATTGCGTGCTGACCAGATTGAAAAAATAGAGAAAGCCGATCCAGAGGATCGCGCTCACGATGTGCAGCCAGCGCCAGAAGATCTCAACGTCGGCGGTGACGCCTTGCGGCCAGTGGACGAGCGGAGCGGCCATTCCGTCAGTCTATTTCCAGTACAGAAAAGCAACGCCGCAAATGAGGACAGCGATGGTGGCGGAAATCGCCACGCAGATGAGCAACGTAATGCCAAACTCAAACGGATTGCCCGGAGTTTCGTTGTGCGGTCGAACGTCAGTCATGCGAACTAATGTAGGGCTTGACCGATACGATGCGCAAGTGACGGAACCGGCGGCGTAGCCGGGCTCCCCGGCAAACGCCGGTGTTGCGGTTGCTGGAGTGCTACCCGGTGGGGCAGCCGCGGTGTGTGCGGCCGCGCTTCTCCATACTGCGCGGTATCGTTGCGCTCGGAGTTTGCCATGTCGGCGACCTCCGACCCACCGACTATCACCCCAACGGACGCAAAAGCAGCGTCTGTCGGGGACCCCGATCTACCGCCGCCGGTTCTGTTGCAATCCGCCTCTCCTTTTGAAACACTGGCCCGCTCGCAAATCTCACATGGAAAGGCATCATGAATCGAAGAGATTTCGTTAAGGCTGGCTCTGTCGCGCTTGCCGGTTTTTCACTCCTGCCCGAAAGCTTCGCAGCTCCCTCGAGCGGCACTGGCCGGATGGTTTTCTCGATCAATCGTAACTGGCGCTTCAGTCCGCAGCGCGCGCAGAACGACACTGCGCCTGATTTCGACGATTCGAAATTTGAACAAGTTACGGTTCCGCATACCAACAAGATGCTGCCGTGGCATGACTTCGACGAAAAGTCGTACGAGTTCGTTTCCATCTATCGCCGCAAGTTCCGCTTGCCGCCCGAAGCGCGAGGACGGCATGTATTCGTCGATTTTGACGGCGCCATGACGGCCTCAACCGTCTGGATCAACGGCCAGAGCCTGGGCGAATACAAAGGTGGCTACACGCCGTTCTCGTTCGAGCTTACGCCGCACATCAACTGGGATGGCGACAACCTGCTCGCCGTTGAGTTGGATTCCACCAAGCGCCCCGACATTCCTCCGTTCGGCGGCTTGATCGATTACCTGACCTTCGGCGGAATCTACCGCGATGTTCGTTTGCGCCTCGTACAGCCTACGTACCTTGAGAACATCTTTGCCAAACCGCGCGATGTGCTCACCGATCATCCTTCGGTCGATGTCTCCTGTTTCGTCGCGCGTTTGGCGCCGGAGAAGGGATCACTCACGCTAGAAGCTGAGCTGCGCGACGGCGATCGCGTTGTCGCTCACGCGACGAAGAACATTCCTGGCGGAGCCGCCACGCCAGAGCCGATCGCGTACGATGTGACGCTCAGCAATTTGGGCACAGTTCGCAAATGGGATTTGAGCAATCCCAATCTCTACACGGTTGTCGTCCGCCTCAAGCAGCGTGAGGCAGTCGTCGACGAGGATAGCCGCCGCATCGGCTTTCGGCAGGCGCAGTTCACCGATCATGGCTTCGAGCTGAACGGGCAGGTCATCAAGCTGCGCGGACTCGATCGTCATCAGACGTTTCCATTCGTTGGACAAGCGATGGGAGCACGTCCGCAGCGTCGCGATGCCTACATTCTGAAACGGGAATTGAAGTGCAACATCGTGCGCACATCGCACTATCCGCAGTCCCCATATTTTCTTGATGCCTGTGATGAGCTTGGGCTGCTGGTTTTCGAAGAGATTCCCGGATGGCAGCATATCGGCGACCTCCAATGGCAGGGGATCTCGATCGACAACGTTGGCCGCATGATCAGGCGCGACTGGAACCATCCATCGATCATCCTCTGGGGCGTGCGCATCAATGAGTCGCAGGACTCGCACGACTTCTACACCAAGACCAACGCCCTGGCGCATTCGCTCGATGCCACGCGACCGACGGGTGGCGTGCGTTATCTCTACGACTCAGAGTTTCTCGAAGACGTTTTCACCATGAACGACTTCGGATTCCCACTGCGTCCGCCAAATCATCCGCGGTATCTCAACACGGAGTTCTGCGGACACACGTATCCAACGAAGATGTACGACAGCGGCGAGCGTCTCGCGGAACACATTCGACGCCATGCCCGCGTGCACAACCAGCTTGCCAGTGATCCACAGTACGCCGGTGGACTCGGTTGGTGCGCCTTTGACTACGATACCCACGAGGAGTTCGGCTCGGGGGATCGGATCTGCTATCACGGCGTGAGCGATATCTTCCGTTTGCCAAAACCTGCAGGATATTTCTATGCCTCGCAGTGCGATCCGTCGGAAGAGATCATTCTCGAACCGGCGTTTCAATGGTCGGCGGTGGATGACTACAGTCAGGCGACCGAGACGGCGATCGTCTGCTCCAACTGCGATCACCTGAAGTTCTACAGCGGCGATCGGTTGGCGGCGGAGGCCGATCCTGACCGCACGACCTTCGGCAATCTGCCGCATCCGCCGTTCACGGTGAAGCTCAACCATGCTTATCGCCACACCGATAAAGGTCCGCTGCGCATCGAGGGCTACATTGGCGGAAAGAAGGTAGTAGAGAAGCAGTACGCGCACAGAGGCGTCGATCAACAGTTCGTTGTCACTCCCGATGACACGACGCTCATTGCAGATGGTGCAGATTGCACGCGTGTGATCATGCGCGTCGCTGACGAGTTCGGGAATCTGCGGCGTTATTCGACAGCTTCGATTGAGCTGAACCTCGATGGACCAGCCGAGATCATAGGGGAGACTCCCTTCAGCCTCGTCGGTGGAGGAGGCGCAATCTGGATTCGGGCCAAGCAAGAGCCGGGAGCCGTGACGCTCAAAGCCAAGCATCCTGTTTTGGGAACAAAGGAAGTTAGAATCCAGATTTCTCCGGCTGCACCCGAGCGCGTCTAACCATGGCTACCGCTCGGCCCGAGGTGCCCAACCAGCCAGGGCTTGCGCGTCGTCTTGGCCTCTTCGACGCGACCATGCTGGTGATGGGCGGCATCGTGGGGTCGGGCATCTTCATCAACCCCTATGTCGTTGCCCAGCAGGTCCACACACCAACGCTGATCCTGGGTGCGTGGGTTGTCGGCGGCGTGATCGCGCTGGCTGGCGCATTCATCTATGCGGAATTGGCGCAGCGCCTGCCGCAGGTCGGCGGGCAGTACGCGTACTTACGCGAGGCCTACCATCCGCTGTTTGGATTTCTCTATGGATGGACGCTGCTGCTGGTAATCCAGACCGGTGGCATGGCCGCGGTGACCGTGACCTTCGCGCGCTACTTCCTTGAGCTGACTGGATGGCATCTTTCGGAAGCTGGAATTGCCGTGGTCGCTCTTGGCATTCTCACCATCCTGAACTGCCTTGGAGTAAAGACCGGTAGCACAGTGCAGAGCGCGCTGATGGTGATGAAGATCGCTGCAATCGCCTTCCTCGTCGGTAGCGGCTTCTTGTTCGTACGTTCGGCTCAGCTCCACTGGATTCCCATTTCGAATAAGCCTGCCTCGCTCGGCTTGTTCTCGGAATTCGGAGCCGCGATGGTTCCTGTACTTTTCGCCTATGGCGGATGGCAGACGACGCCGTTTGTAGCCGGCGAATTGCGGGATCCACGCCGCGATCTTCCGCGGGGGCTACTGCTCGGCGTAATCGGTGTGATTGCGCTGTACACGAGCGTGAGCCTGGTTTGTCTCCGGGCTCTCGGGCCCGAGCAGCTGGCGCTAACGCGCACTCCGGCTTCGGCAGTGATGCGAGCTGCACTTGGGAATATCGGAAGTACGATCATCGCCTGCGGTATCGCCATTTCCACATTGGGATTTCTGAGCCAGGGAATTCTTACAGCGCCGCGAGTGTACTTTGCCATGGCCGAAGACGGAGCATTTTTCCGCAGCGTGGCTCGGGTTCATCCCACCACGCGCGTGCCTGTGCTCGCCATTGTGCTGCAGAGCGTGTGGACGATGGTCATCATGCTCACTGGCCGTTACGAGCAGATTCTGAATTACGTGGTCTCGATGGACTGGGTCTTCTTCGGACTCTCTGCCGGATGTCTGTTCGTGTTCCGTCGTCGTCAGGTGGGCGAAGCAGACTTTACGATGCCCGGTCATCCCTGGAGCACAGCAATCTTCTGCATCGTGTGCGCGCTGGTGGTTGTCAATACAGTCGCGCGCTATCCCTCGAATACACTCATAGGCGTGGGAATTCTGCTCTCCGGAATTCCGCTCTTCTTTTTATGGCGACACATCAATCTCTCGAAGTGATTCCTGCACGCTCGCAAGCGCGTTCGAGCTACATGGAGTTCGCGAAGCTGCGCTCGGGCGCGAAGTACAACCTCGCTACTAGCGGTATGGCTAGCGTCACCATGGCCGAGCTTGGAGTATCGATCGACCAACTCGAAATCAATCCTCCAGCCGGATACGGTTACGAACCTCTGGATCGAGTGATCGCCCAGCGCTATCGCGTTCCTAAGGAATGCGTGATTAGCGTGCTGGGGACGTCAATGGCGAATTACTTTGCGTTGGCTGCCTGCACGGATTCAGGCGACGAGATTCTGGTTGAGCAGCCGACGTACGCCTTGCTGCTCGACACTTCGCGTTATCTCGGACTGGACATCAAGCGCTTTCAGCGTCCAGCCTCGGCGGACTACCAGATCGATGTCGATGATTTGCGGCGACAGGTCTCTTCACGGACAAAGTTGATCGTGCTCTGCAATCTGCACAATCCCACGGGAGCGCTCACGCCAGAATCGACGCTGCG
>CAYZHX010000075.1:0-18349 GCA_964476905.1 uncultured Terriglobales bacterium | reverse complement strand
ATGATCGGCCGCAGAGCGTCCTGGATTTTGTCGTTTGCCCAGCCCTGGCGCACGAAGATCGCAATCTGATCGGGAGTGATGTTGGTAAGTGCAAAGCTTGTTCCGAAGGAGTGGACTTCATCGAACTCCAAGGACGAAGACTGCGCAGGATCGACCTTCACGCGAAACCTATAGGCCGAGGCAGACGTTTCTACTGGTTTTGCGCCGCCTGCGAGTTCCCATCCATTGCGCTGCGGATGTTCAATGACGACCTCACGCGCGCTGCCGTCCTGGTTGCGGACGATGTAGGTATGGTGCTCGCGTTCCTGCGACTCGTGGAAGAGGACACCGCGATGGATGCGAACCAGTGTCGCTCGTTGTCCTTCGCCCTTGACCTCGGATTTGATCTGCACGGAAGGATCTGCCGCATACGAAATCAGACGTTTTTCGCCTGGGCGAATCGCGTCCATCAAACCTTCGCCGCCGAATGTCTGTGACTCTTGAATGCTGAAGCTGCCGCCATCGAGTGTCAGACCGCTGGTGTTATTGAGCCAGAGTGCACGAAGTGCACGCGGCTCACGCGGATTCCATAGTGTCACCTTCTCGGCATCGATGCGCGCCTGAAGGATCGGCACGAGCGCAGATTGATTCTTGTGAATCGTAATGGGCTGCTTGATCTTGTACTCGAAGACATCTCCTAAATCATGTGCAGCTGCGGTTGTCTGCTGAGACTCCATAACATCCGCCATCTCACGTTCTTCTATAGGAGAACCGTTGTTACGGAAAACGCCACCGGCGAATCCTCCACCAACTCCGGAGCCAACGCCGGTTCCGTTTCCTCTGCTCGCAAGATCTCTCGCTTTCTTGTCTGCAAGGCCGAAAGCGTCCGAGCCCGGAGCTCCCAGAGGTGGCGGTGGAGGAGGGGCAGGAACCTGGGCCATCGCCTGGAGCGTCTGCTCGTGAGTTTGTGGACTCAGCATTGCCAATTCGGGAAGACCTACTACCGGTCGGCGCGCATAGTACGGTTGCGAAATCTCTTGTACAAAGCTCTGCGGCGCCCCCGCTATCAACGAGAGTTCGACATTGTCCCAATCTTCGCCCACAGTGTTGTCGACCACAGCCCAGCCTTGGAGAAGCGGCTTTTCTTTTCCGTTTGAGGGCAGAACAATGCGGTAAGTGCTTTTCCAAACTGGGACTTCGCTGATGTAGCTGACGGACAGGTCGCGATCTCCGCTCCCTTCGGTTGCAATCGTCATCTTGCGGACATCGGCAGCACGGCTGGACGCAATAAGCGAGAGGTATCTGCTCACTTCTTCATTCAAGTCGTGCTCGAGCAGATGCACGCTGGTTGCCGGTGTAAGACGAAACGTGCGCAGATCGCCGGAGTCCGTGATTACCGATAGGTCGGTGTGCGTCCTGGTTGGGGAAGGTTTGTCATCGTCATCTTTCTCGGGGCTGGTGACGGTTTCTACGCTTAGCAGGCGTCCGATCGCGCTTTCTGAGCCGCTGTGTACCTCGACGCGAGCGCCTCGAAGTGCATCGAGGAATTGGGCCGTTGTGGTCTTCTCGCCGATCGGCAGCTGCAGCATGCTTAATCGCTGATCCAGGGGAGCCGTCGAGTTGTAGCTGACGTCTGTGATGCGTCCGCCGTTGAGATCGATGGCGGTGAGCGATTTCAGAACATCGTTCAGCTGCGAGGTCGTAAAGGCAATGGTCACGGTTTGATTGCCGTGCACGCGCCCGTCGTGCTCGAAGTATCCGACACCGTTCTTGTAGAGCGCCACGTGGCGCACCGGAAGGCGATCACTCACGCTGGGAGTTGCCGTCGCAATTACTCGCTGAGCAAAGGCACTCCCGCAGAACATTCCTATGCCCAAAATGAAACAGATCCGACTACGCATACACGCACGTCCTCCAATAGAGCTAATCCGCCCAATCGGGTGAAAAGTTACGAAGCTCTAAGAGATAGACACCAGAGTTGCTGGTTCTTGCAGAGAATATTGGAGCGTCGGAGAACGCTCGGCGCGTAAAACCGAGCTTTGGCCGAGATCGAGGCAGGCGCTAAAAAGGCCCTGCTCTGCCTTCTTTTGGTGATTAGCCAGATAGCTTGGCGAACCGCGCAATGAATCTGAAATGGTGCGGCGGCATTAAGCTAGAGGTACGCGGGCATCCAGTTCTCGCACTTCGATTGTTCCGCCGTGCAGGAGAGATGGACAGTCGCGTGCGAGGTCGACGGCTGTCTTATAGTTTGGGGCTTCGACGAGGAAGTAACCGCCGAGCCACTCTTTCGTTTCGCTATACGGACCATCAGTGACTCTGACGTCATCGCCGGTGCCGCGCAGGATGCGTCCGGGCTCGTCTGCGAGCTTCTGCCCACCAACCCAGGCCTTCTTTGCCTTGAGGCGCTCGCGATACGCGCCGTACTTTTCCATCCACCACTTGCGTTCCTCCGGAGTGAGCTTGTGAAAGCCGGTCGGATCGTCATGCAGCAGGAGCAGGTAGTGTGGCATCTCTGATCACCTCAGGGTCAATAGTTTGTGCTTTCACTTTACGCGCGTGAACTGCAACAGCTCAGTGAATTTCGGGGAACGGGCCTGCATAAACTGCCATTCGCTGCGAAGGTGGTCGTCATCGACGAAGCGCATGCGAGCGGTGTGCATGTGGCCTTCCTCGCCAGTTACGATGTTGCCTCCATCAACGAAATCGAAGTCGAGCTCGCCGGTTTGCGTGTCATACCGTGTCGCGCGCAGGTGCGGCTGGTTGCCGGCGATGCAGTAGTGCGTTAGGACTAGTTGACCTTTGTCGATGTAGTAAACGGTAATCATCGAGCCACTGGTGTGGGGCAGGGCGTCGCTTGTGAACCGCTCCATCACGGCTGTTCCCGCCGAGATTACCTGATAGTTGAGGTGGGAATGTTCCCCCTTTGGTCCCACCGATTCCCAGTCGCCTGCCAGACTCTTGAGGCGAGCAAAGGCGGCGGTGGCCTGCAGTTCCTCGGGATTTACTGGCGCTTTGGCGTGGATTGTCGCGGAGACCAGCAGGAGGAGCCGAAAGAGTGTCAGGATTCCTTTGATCGTCATGGGAACTTCTCCTCGCGGGCCCTTCTGCACTGCCTGTTGCCCGCTCACTGTATCAACGGGCAGCTGTGGTTAGAATCGACAATCCCGAAAAGAAAATTGCGGAAATAAGACGCTTCGTGGCGTCAGTGGGATGACTCGACAGTGCCTAATGGCCGCAGGTAGCATTAGAAGTTCCCATTTAGAGCCGATTTCTTGACGTTCCCCGTCGAGCCGCAAGCAGGCTCAAAAAGCTCTTTTGGGGAAGAAAAATACTGCTGAACCGATACCACCACCCAGGTGACGCGTCTGTTCAAGAGGCTTGGTGTTAATGAGCGTGATTGTTTCCAAAAGACAATTCAATTCCGCTAACGCTGGCACTGGCGCCAGTCTGCTGTTGATCTTTGCTCTGAGCGCGCTGTGCGGTTGCAGTTCAAAGCCGAAGGGGCCGCAGGGACCGCCGCCGGCTGCACGCGTGAAGGTCGATGTGATCAGCCCGCAGTCGGTGACCGACTCTTCGGAGTACGTGGCGACATTGAAGTCGCGACAGTCGGCCACGATCAGTCCGCAGGTTGAAGGCTCGATCACCAACATTTTTGTTCACTCGGGTGAGCACGTGAATGACGGACAAGCTCTCATGCAGATCGATCCACTGAAGCAGGAGGCGACGGTTCGCAATCAGCAGGCGAGTACGGCAGCGCAAGAGGCGAACCTGAAGTGGGCGCAACAGCAGTACGATCGCTCCTCACAGCTCGCCGGGGCTGGCGTGATCAGCCGCTCAGAACTCGATCAGGCCCGCGCCAATCTAGATGCTGCTAAGGCGCAGCTCTCCGCACTCAAGGCCTCGGTGAATGAGCAAGAGACTCAACTTCACTACTACAAAGTTGTGGCGCCAATGGCAGGCATCGTGGGAGATATTCCGGTTCACGTCGGCGATCGAGTAACCACCACGACTTTGCTCACAACGGTGGACAAGCCGGGAAGTCTGGAAGCCTATGTTCAGGTGCCGGTGGAACGAGCTCCCGATCTCAAAATGGGAAAAGAGGTGGAGATCCTTGGGGATCAGGGTACAACGGTCGCCAAGGGAAAAATTACGTTCATTTCTCCTCAGGTGGACAGCCAGACGCAAACAGTGCTGGCCAAGGCCACTGTACCGAATGAAAATGGACTTCTGCGGACGGCGCAATTTGTTCATGCGCGAGTGATCTGGGGAACGCATCCTGGCGTTAAAGTGCCAGTGCTTGCGGTTTCACGCATTGGCGGCCAGTTTTTCGTTTATGTTGCCGAAGACGACGGCGGCAAGAGCGTGGCTCATCAGCGGCAGATCAAGGTAGGCCAGCTCGATGGAAACAACTACGTCGTGCTCGACGGTCTAAAAGCGGGCGACAAAGTCATTGTCTCTGACACACAGATGCTCGCCGACGGCATGCCGGTGAACCCACAGGTACAGGGAAGTTAGGGCTATATGTTTGTCGATTTTTTCATTAAACGTCCGATCTTCGCCACGGTCTGCGCCCTGCTGATCATTCTTGCGGGCGCTGTGTCGATCCCGACTCTCCCGGTAGCACAGTTTCCAAATCTTGCTCCCCCCACAGTGCAGGTGGGCGCGTTCTACAACGGCGCCAGCGCGCAGGTGGTGGAGACCTCGGTCACGACTCCGCTGGAGCAGCAGATCAACGGTGTCGAGGGCATGAGGTATATGACCTCGACCAGCGGCAATGACGGTAGCAGTGGCATTAGCATCGTGTTCGATCTGAATCGAGATGTCGATCTCGCCGCTGTGGACGTGCAGAACCGCGTAAACCAGGCCCTCGGACGCATGCCCAATGAAGTCAAAACTACGGGCGTGAGTGTGGTGAAAGCGACGAACAATTTCGTCTTTGGCGCCGGTTTCTATTCGGAAGGGAATCGCTACGACAGTCTTTTCATCAGCAACTATCTCGACATCTACGTTCGTGATGCCTTAAAGCGCATTCGCGGGGTTGGCGACGTGATCATCTTTGGCGAACGCAAGTACGCGATGCGTTTGTGGCTTGATCCGGCGCGCATGGCCACTCGCCAGCTTACCGCCGGGGATGTGGTTAGTGCTCTACAAGAGCAGAACGTGCAGGTCGCTGCCGGCGCTGTGGGGCAGGCTCCTGCTCCTCCGACTCAGCAGTATGAAATCAGCGTTCGCGCCGTTGGCCGACTCTCCGATCCTGCGGAATTCAACAACATCGTTCTCAAGACCGCGCCTGACGGCACGATCGTTCGATTGATAGACGTCGGACATGCCGAACTCGGCGCCGAGAGCTACGATTCCGGATTGCGCTTCAATGGCCACCCCGCCGTTGGTGTCGGTGTGACGCAGCTTTCGAACGCGAACGCAATTGAAGTGGATCGAGCTGCGATTCAGGAACTTGAAACGTTGTCGAAGAGTTTCCCTCCAGGACTCAAGTTCAATGTCGCCTTCGACACCACCGACGTAGTCGCCGATTCCATCAGGGACGTGATCAGAACGCTGGTCGAAGCGATTCTGCTTGTCATCTTCGTCATCTTCCTTTTCCTGCAGGATTGGCGCTCCACAGTGATTCCGGCAGTCACGATTCCGGTCTCATTGGTGGGAACCTTCATCTTCGTCAAGGCGTTGGGATTCTCTATCAACACTCTTACGCTTTTCGGCATCACGCTGGCCACAGGATTGGTCGTAGATGACGCCATCGTCGTTATTGAAAACGTCCAGCGGCACATTGCGGAGGGAATCACTGAGCCTCACAATGCGGCGTCTGTAGCAATGAGCGAAGTTGCGGGAGCAGTGGTTGCAACCTCACTGGTGCTCGTTTCGGTGTTCGTGCCGGTCGCGTTCTTTCCCGGAACTACGGGCATTATGTTTCGGCAGTTCGCGCTTACCATCGCGTTCTCAGTTGCCATTTCTGCATTCAATGCACTGACGCTTACGCCAGCACTCTCGGCGCTGATGTTAGGACATCACACCGGTGAGTCAAGCCGCGGTTTCTTTGGCGTGTTCAATCGCGGCGTACACAAAGTCACGCACGCATACCGTGACACGCTTAAGCATCTAGCTCCCCTCAGGTGGATCGTGGTGCTCGTCTTCCTGGCGGGGCTTGCATTCACATATTGGTTCTACCAACGCGTGCCTCGTGGTTTCGTCCCGCAGGAGGACCAGGGATATTTCATGATCCTGGTTCAATGTCCGCCGGGCGCCTCGATCGGGTACACCGAGAACATTGCGAAGCAGATCGAGCAGGTGATGAGCCGCGAGAAGGACATCGTCGGCACATTCGCCGTTTCTGGATTCAGCTTTGCTGGAGCCGCCCCGAATCGCGGAATGGTATTCGGGACCTTGGCGCCAATGTCACATCGCAAGGGCGATGAACATTCGGCGGAGGCAATCATCAATCGCTTGCGTGGGCCGCTGTTCGGAATCTCCGGCGCGATAGTGGTACCGTTTGCTCCGCCATCAGTTAACGGCCTGGGCAATTTCGGCGGATTTCAATACATCCTGCAGGACCAGGCGGGCCACACTCCTGAAGAGCTAGGCAAGGTTGCGTACAGCCTGATCGGCGCTGGGAATCAGCCGAACAGCGGCCTCACCGGTCTCTTCACCAGCTACAGCGCCACCGATCCGCAGTTCCTGATCAGCATGGATCGCGAGAAGGCTAAGAGTCTGGGGGTGTCGCTCTCGCAGATCACGAACACGCTGCAGGTATATATGGCTTCCGCTTACGTGAACGATTTTGATTTCAATAATCGCGCGTACCGTGTGTACATTCAGGCCGACCAACATGCGCGCATGTCGCCGGAGGCGATGAAACAGTTCTACGTGCGTTCAGACAAAGGCGGCATGGTTCCGCTAGAAAATCTGGTAAAGATTACGCAAACGACGACTCCGCCAGTCATCACCCACTACAACCTATTCCGCTCAGTCGAACTCGACGGCTCGGCAGCGCGAGGACAAAGCTCCGGACAGGCGATCCAGAAGATGCAGGAACTATCAGCGAAAATTCTGCCCCATGGATTTTCGTACGCATGGACGGGACTGTCGCTCGAAGAGATCGAATCGGGCAGTCAGGTTGTGATGCTGTTTGCCCTCGGGTTGCTGGTCGTCTACCTCACGCTGGCTGCCCAATACGAAAGCTGGTCGTTACCGTTCATCGTGATCTTGGCGGTGCCGATGGCTGTCCTAGGCGCCGTTTTGGCACAGTCACTTCGAGGGCTGATCAACGACATCTACTGCCAGGTTGGACTGGTGATGCTAATTGGCCTTTCGAGCAAAAACGCCATCCTGATCGTGGAATTCGCGGAGCAGTTACGCGAACGTGGACTCTCCATCACAGAAGCCGCGCTTGAAGCTGCTCGCATTCGTCTGCGTCCAATCCTCATGACGTCCTTCGCTTTCATGCTCGGTGTGCTGCCGTTAGTGCTCGCCACCGGAGCGGGGAAGAACGGACGGCAATCAGTCGGCACCACAGCTTTCGGCGGAATGTTGGCAGCAACTACGCTGAATCTGCTGTTCATCCCGATCCTTTATGTGACTCTGAAAACATTGCAGGAGCGCTGGGGAGCTAGGACGCATCCGCAGATTGAAGAGCGCCACGCAGAAGATGAGCGGATTGCCGTCTAACTAGTTAATCCGCGGAAAAAATCAAAAAGCCCAGCCGATTATGGCTGGGCTTTTTATTGTGATCACCGGTTGTTGCCCTGCCACGGAACGGTCGGAAAGTATAGAAAGCGTCCGTTCAATACATCGCCCCTGTTAAAACTTGTTAAATCTCACCGAGGAAATGGGTGACCGCTAACTTTTTCGCCTCGAATTCCGTCTATATAGACGATGAGATTGCTAGAGGGTCAGGGGTGGCTCTCACGCGTTCTCCTCCCAAGCTCGGCGAGCTGGGTTCTTGCTGGCGCTTGGAGTTTCGCCCTCTCTAATCAAAATGTTCTCTCCACCCGTAGGCTTCGCGCCTACGGGCATTTTTTTGCGAAGCTCTGAAGGCCGCTCGTCCGATAGGCCACCAGCAATTCTGCATTCCGAAACAGGAACAAAGAGAAAAGTCCTCGCGGCGTATTCTGAATAGCTTCAGAATAGCGCCAGCATTTCTGCGCACTTTTCGGCCGGAGGACGACCCAACAGGTGCATCGATACCTTCGTTGTCAGTCAGCACTCATTCTTGTTCTCTTTTTTATCCTCATTCCCGTGATGTGGGCGCAGGCGAGTTCGGGTTCTTCTTCTAGTCTGAGCCTTCCTAACCTGGAACGTGGATTCCGCAATCCTCCGGATGATGCACGCATCGTGATGCGGTGGTGGTGGTTTGGCCCAGCAGTGGACAACCAGGAACTTGGAAGAGAAATGCTGCGCATGAAACAAGGTGGTATTGGCGGATTTGAGGTGCAGCCGATTTATCCGCTTGCGTTAGACGATCCCAAACATGGTTTCGAAACCCATCCGTACTTATCCGATGAATTTCTGGACGCTCTGCGTTTCACTTCAGGAAAAGCAAAGGAGCTTGGGTTGCGAATGGATCTGACTTTGGGCAGCGGGTGGCCCTATGGAGGGTCAGCGGTTCCAATTAGCGAAGCAGCAAGTTCGCTGCACATTCTCCGTATCAAGACCGATGGACATTCTCCGAGCATTCCCATGCCCAATTTAGTCAGCGGTGAGCAGTTGATCGCCGCCTTCTTTGGCGCGCACGATGACGGATCAGCGCACGAGTATCAGCGACTCTCTGAAATTCGCGATGGAGAGGTGCATCTTCCACTGCAGAGTAATGGCGGCGAGGTTCTTTTCTTCATTTCCAGCCGCACGGGCATGCAGGTGAAGCGAGCGGCAGTTGGCGCCGAAGGCTTCGTCGTCGATCACTACGATCGAACGGCCGTTGAACATTATCTGCAGCATGTTGGCGACCGGCTGATGCAGGCGTTTCCTTCCGATCGTCCGTACTCGGTCTTCTGCGACAGCTTGGAAGTGTACGGTTCCGATTGGAGCCCGGATTTTCTCGACGAGTTCCAAAAGCGGAGAGGCTACGATCTCATTCCACATTTGCCTGAACTTGCAGAAGGCAGCGATGCTAAGAGCGACGCAGTGCGTCGCGATTGGGGAAAGACTCTTACCGAACTCTTTGACGAACGATTTGCTTCTACCGTCCATGAATGGGCTCAGAGCAACCACACGAGGTTTCGCATGCAAGGCTATGGCATTCCTCCGGCAGAGCTCTCCAGCAGTTCGTTGGCTGACTTGCCGGAAGGCGAGGGAGCACAGTGGAAGTCGCTCTCTGCGACTCGCTGGGCTTCTTCGGCGAGCCATATCTACGGGGCGCCAGTCACGTCATCTGAAACCTGGACTTGGCTGCACTCGCCCGTCTTCCGCGCCACTCCGCTCGACATGAAAGCCGAAGCTGACCGGCATTTTCTCGAGGGGATCAATCAATTCGTCGGACATGGATGGCCGTACACGCCTCAGGGCATTGAGTATCCAGGGTGGCGCTTTTATGCTTCCGCTGTTTTCGACGAGAAAAATCCTTGGTGGATAGTGATGCCTGACGTCACCAGGTATCTGCAGCGCGTCAGCTATCTCTTGCGTCAAGGCGAGCCGGTGAACGATGTCGCTGTCTATCTGCCCAATGATGACGCCTGGGCGAGCTTCCTGCCTGGCCGCGTGAATCTTTTTCAAACGCTGCAATCCCGAATCGGGACGGATGTTATCGAAAGCATTCTTTCGAGCGGACATAGTTTTGATTTCTTCGATGAAGATGCGCTGCAGCGCAAGGGACGCATCGAGGGAAACACGTTGGCTCTCGGTTCCAATCGATATCGAGTTGTGATTTTGCCGAATGTCGAGACGATCTCTCCTGAGGTCTACCGCAAGTTCGAAGAGTTTGCGCGTGCAGGCGGAGTTCTGGTGGCCACACGCCAGCTTCCGGCAGAAGCCCCGGGCTTCCTGGCCAGCGAATCACAAAATGTTGAAGTTCGCGAGATGAGCCAGCGGCTGTTCCAAATCGGAAACGCTCCGGCGCACTTCATTGATGACGAGCAGAAGCTGGGTCGGACGCTCACGCAGCTTGTGCAACCGGACGTGTCGTTCGCGCCTGCGGCTACGGACGTTGGTTTTGTTCATCGACGAACGGCGGATGCCGACATCTACTTCATCGCGAATACATCGAATCAGCGGCAAGAGATCGAAGCGAGCTTTCGCGTTGGCACTGGAGCTTTGCAACGCTGGGATGCAATGAGCGGGGAGGTTTCGGCGGCATCGGTGAGCGCTCGCGCAGCTGGTCGAACGACGATCCCTGTTAACCTCGAGCCTTATGCTTCGCGTGTTCTTGTGTTCTCCCGAACCGGTTCTACGCAAGCAGCGCCTGCAACCCGTCCTAGCCAAAAAAGTGAGATCGATATCAGTCGCGATTGGAAGGTGACTTTTGGGAACGGCGGGAAATCCGAAGCCATGCATGCGCTACGTTCCTGGACCGATGATCCGGAAACCCGCTATTTCTCGGGAGCAGCAATATACGAGAAGACAATCGCAATTCCAGCGGCAACGCTGCGCAACACACGAGTTCAGCTTGATTTCGGCGAAGGCAAGCCTCTGGCCGAGCAGAAGCTACGTTCAGGAATGCAGGCATGGTTCGAGGGGCCTGTTCGCGAAGCTGCAGTCATCTATGTGAATGGGCGACGGGCGGGATCTGTATGGTGTCCTCCATACTCGCTGGAGGTTGGCTCTCTGCTGCACGCCGGAGAGAACACGATCCGCATCGAGGTCGCGAACCTTGCGCTGAATTACATGGCCGGGCATGCCCTGCCTGACTATCGTCTATTAAATTTGCGTTATGGCGTGCGCTTTGAAGCGCAGGACATGGATAAAGTTCAGCCGATTCCTGCAGGGCTCTTCGGGCCAATCAGGCTGCTTGTGACGCGCACGAAGTAAGGCAGCACGGACTTTTATCCGCGCTAGTTCGGCTTACAGACTTGCACGTCTTCATCGCGGATGAAGAAGTGCGCGGAGCACTTCTCTGAACCGCAGATTACAGGCGTGATGCCCGCCATCTGACGACGAGTAATCAGGCCCAGCGTGCCGCATTCGGGACAGGCAAGTACGGCCCAGTATGGGTCTTCGTTCTTGCCGACCTCACCGGCGTTCTCCAGCACGAAGACAGTGCCGGGCTGCATCTGCTCCGGTATCCACTCTGTCAGGATGTTTAGCTCAGCTACCATGGTCACCTCCGACCCGGGTTGCTCCGCAATCGCGGATGCTCATCGTGCGAATGGTGGTTAAGCGCTGCGGCGTAGCCGCAATCGCCGGGAATCGTTGTTGTTGCTGCGTTGTTCCTTTCCGTGCAGCCGCCGCAAAGCGCGGCGCTTGTGAACTTCCGCTTGTACTTCTTCAACCGCGTCTGTCAGACATATGGCGAGCAGCGGCTGACGAGAGTTCTTCAACAGATCAACAATCTGCCGCTCGGAATTTTCGAGGTAAATGCGTTTGCCATCGGTGAGCAGGTGATATTCGCTGCCCGAGGTCACCGTCTCGATCAGCCTTTTTCCCAGCTCGCGCTGCAAGTAGCGCATCACCTGGCGCACACGTTGGAGTGAGAATCCCTTACGGCGCAGCTCGCAGATCACCGCCACTTCTGCGAGATCGTCGAGGCTGTACACGCGATTGCGCCCACTGCGCTGAGGGACGACAATCTTGCGCTCATCCCACCACTGCAGCTGCCGCGCGGTGATTCCGGTGAGTTCCATGACGTCGGCGGAAGTAAAGCTTTGAGCTGAAGTGCTCGCCGCCGGGTCGCCGCCATTCTGTTTCTTCTGCGATTTCATACGGGAAAGCTTTGAACATTTCGCAATTGAAATGTTTGAAACAAAATACACCATGATTGTTGTATGTCAAGCGAGAAGAGTTGATGGGTGAGGTGCGGGCCAGAGTTCGGGAGGAAACCGTCAGGTACTATGAACGGGACGTGACTTCGGCGGACTGAGATCCGAATCGCCCGTGCCCATCCTTTTCGACCACCATTCTCTTGCCGCGTACCTCATATTTTTTGCCAGCTATACGGTTTTCGCCGTAGGCAGATTTCCTGGAACCCACATTGATCGGCCCGCTGCTGCGGTGATTGGCGCAGCAATGATGTTTGCTTTTCGCGTGATCGGCCCGGAACAGGGACTGCGCAGCATCAATTACGCGACTGTCGTTCTTCTATTCGCCATGATGGTGGTCGTCGCCGGGCTGCATCTCGCAGGGTTTTTCGAGTGGATCACCGACATCTTCATTGCTCACGTATCTTCGAGATGGTTGCTGCCGGTCGTGATCTTCTCCAGCGGAATTTTGTCGGCGTTCCTGGTGAACGACATCGTGTGCTTACTCATGGCACCGCTAGTGATGGGCATCAGCCGCCAATGCGGCCGTCGAGCGACGCCATATCTTCTGGCACTTGCAACCGCGTCGAACATCGGCAGTACGGCGACGATCACCGGTAATCCACAGAACATTCTTATTGGATCTGTGTCGCGCATTCCTTATTTGGACTTCCTTGTGCATTTGGGGCCCGTAGCATTGATCGGCTTATTTCTGGACTGGGCGATTTTGCATTTGATCTATTTCCGATCAGACAAGGGCGTATCTTCGCCTCTCGCAAATCAAAAGGTGCTTACCCGCCACGACTCGCATCTGATCTTCCCTGTTGTGGTCACAATCGGAGTGCTTGCAGGATTCCTCGCTGGATTCCCGCCGGCATTAGTCGCGGCGGTTGGCGCCGCGGTCGTGTTGATGCATCCGCGCTATCCATCGAAGGACGTGTATGGAGAAGTGGATTGGTCGTTGCTCGTGTTCTTTGTCGGCCTTTTTCTGATCGTCGGAGGCGCGGAGCAGTCGGGCATCGCGCGTGAGCTTTTATCCGCTGCCGAGCGATTCAATCTGCAAAATCGCTGGATTTTCACCGGAGCTGTGGTCTTTCTTGCGAACATCGTGAGCAATGTTCCTGCCGTGATGCTGCTGAAAGGCCTGCTTCCGCATTTCGCCGACGCGCATCACTTCTGGCTGCTGCTGGCAATGAGCAGCACGCTGGCTGGCAATTTAACCATCACCGGTTCCGTCGCCAACATCATTGTCGTAGAAAAGGCACGCGAGGAATCGCCGGTGAGCTTCGGGGAATATCTAAAGGCTGGAATTCCGGTGACCCTGGCCACAATCGTTGTTGGAGTGATCTGGCTTAACTACTTCTGAGCTTCTTCCGCTCCCCCGCCAACGAAGTGCACAATCTCCAGCCTATCCCCTTCGCGGAGGGGTGTCTCCGACCAGAGCTTGCGGAAGGCGATCTCGCGGTTCAACTCGACTGCGACGAGGTCAGCTTTGAGCTGAAGGTGTTCAATGAACTGCGCGAGTGAGGCGCCGTCAGGACAGTCCTTCGGCTGGCCGTTTACGATGACGGTCATAGCTCCAGTGTAGCGGAGCAAAGAAAAATCCGGCCAAGATCGGCCGGATTTACGAGGTAAACAAGCGCCCTAGAACGAGAACTGGACCTGCATATCGATTCTGCGATTAGAGGCCTGAGAGCCAAACGGCCCGCCGGCGATCGAGATCGAGTGTCCAAAGGAACAATCCTGGCCCGCGATGCACGCCTGGCTTAACACGCCAACTGGCGTCGCGAGGTTCTGACGATTAAAGAGATTTCGTGCGCCAACGCTGAAGGTCAAGTTGTATCGATGGTCGGTTCCACCACCGCCTCCAAAGAAGCCGCCTCTTCCTCCGCCTCCGCCACCGAATCCGCCAAACCCGCCGTGATCGTGACCTCGATCTCCGCCACCGCCCCCTCCTCGACGGCCATTGGTTCCCTCCATCACAGGCCCAAGGCCGACGGTCTTGCTCACGCGCAAGTTCACGGAGACGTTCGCGGGGCCCTGGCCGAAGTTGACCGGAATCGGGCTATAGGCTTGTCCCGGAGAGGGAATGAAGAAGCAAGATGCCAAGGTGGTTGAAAGTACTGGGCATCCAGCCGAGCCAACAGCGAGACCCGGGCGGGCATTGAAGATCGATGTGCCGAGGATGTCTTCTGGAATGGTGATGTTATACGGCTGCCCAGAGTTCGCGAAGACAAACGGACTCAGACGAAGTCCAAACGGGGCCACGAATGTTCCGCCGATGAAAATGCGATTGCGGACATCGAACGCCGCGCGACCGTAGTCGGCAGTCGGGTCGTATGGATCGGTTGGAAAGCTTCCAGCTCCTGACGTGTCGCTATTGGCGAAGCTCAATGAGTAGAAGCCGAAGATCGAGAGGCTCGGCCCTACCCGCATATTGATGTTCGTCATCAGTTGGTTCTGCTTGAATATTCCTTCCGACTGGTAGTCGTAGATGCGCCCTGCAGAGCAGCCAAGCGGGCAAACAGGATTCGCGGGGAATGTTCCTGGGAGAGGCGCATTAATGTTATTAGTGAAGAGCTGATGAAGTCCGCGAGCGTTCAAATAAGTGAGCGAGAGCTTCGTCGTCTTTGTAAGCTGATGTTCTATTCCTACCGCGCTTTGCAAGACGTAGGGAGCGCGAAGGTTTGGATCGATGCGATACACGTTCGAAGGCACACCGGCTAACCCCGAAAACGCAGTCGGAATGTTGTTTGGACCGAATGTGGGCGAACTGACGATGTACGACTGCTGCGTGGTTCCGTTCAGGCGCTCAGCTTGCAGTACCAGACCTTGAGGAAAACGATCATAGAAGATGCCGTAACCCGCACGCAGTACCGTTTTGGGAGTTGCACCCTTGCGGCCCAGCCCCCATGCGACTCCGATGCGCGGCGCGAAGTCGGTGTAGTCGTGAATGTCGCTCTGCGTTTCATAACGCAGTCCGTAGCTGAAGGTAAGGTTTGGCCGCGCCTTCCAATCATCTTCTGCGTAGACACCAAGGTCAAAGAAGGTATCGGAGATCGAGGGCTGGCCCGTCGTGATTGAGAATTGATTCGGCTGGTTATTCACGAACGCATCTACAGTGGGGTACGTGAACGTGCCGTTGAAGTTTGAAGCCAAAAGATCAGAAGCTTGCGAGATGCGCAGCCGTCCACCAAAGCGCATTGAGTGATTTCCGGAAACATACGAAGTGTAGTTCTGAAACTCGTAGTGGTTTTCCTGATTCACAACATGCCCAGCGCTATTTCCGCCTGTAGTGAAGAACCCAGGCACCGAGAGTTGGGGCGCAGTACTTAACGGGTTCTGGTCGCTGCTGTCGCGGTTGTACTGGAAACGAGTCTCGTTCACGATCTTGGAGCCGAACACCTGCGTGTCGCTCACCTGGACCGTGTGTTCCGTTTCATCAGAGGTATATGCGAGTGAAGCAAGTGCGGGAGTACTTCCGTTCTGGCCTACACCGTTGTTGTCTTCGTGATTGTTCCAGAATTGATAACGCGCAGTAAACGTATTTGTATTGCTTACCTGATAGTCGACCCTCGGACTGAAGTTTGTTCGGGTGTGCGGGTTGGGAACGTTCACGTCTGCGCACTCGGCGAGAACAAAACCTCCGCACTGAGGGTTCACGATGGCAACATCGTTGATGTTGCGTCGTTGGGCGTCAATAAATAACGAAGCCTTCTTCCCTAGGGGTCCACCGAAATTTCCTTCGTATTGCTCGGAATGGTAATCCGGTTTCTCAGACGAAAACGGATTGCGCGAGTTGAAGATTGAGTTGTTCTCGTTGAACTCGAGCTGCCCGTGAAATTTGTCGGATCCTGGCTTAGTGAATATCTCGATGCGTCCATAGCCCAGCTTGTCGTACTGTGCCGAAAAGGGATTCTGGTTGATGCGAATCTCGCGAATCGCCGACTTGGGCGGAAGCTGGCCGGCGGTAAATCCGTCGATATACATTTGTCCGCCATTGGGACCGGCGGATGGTCCTGCGAGAGCCTGCAACTCTGACTGCAATTCGTCAGGATCGTCAGAAAGGGAATCAAGGTCTTTGCCCTTCAGCACGACGGTATTCGCGTTATTACTCGGAGCGGTGTCGAGAGTATTTCCCTCCGACTCAACATTCACCTTTTCCTGCACGACTTCGATCTGCAGAGGAATGTCGAGCATTTGAGCGTGCCCGCCAATCGTGACCGGACCTCTGGAATAGGGAGCGAATCCTTCAGCAGATACAGTGATCGAATATTGCCCAGGAGCAAGGTTTTTCACTTCGTAGCTGCCGTCGCCACCCGAGGTAGCTGTCGACGTTTGACCTGTCGATGACTTGACGGTCACAGTCGCTCCGGGAATCACAGCACCCGAAGGATCGGCAACCTTTCCGTGCAAGCTGCCCGTGGTTTGTGCAAAAGTGGCGTTTGCCGCGAAGGCGAGGAGTAGAAATACAGCAACATCTCTGAATGTATGAAACCAACGATTCACGTCGCGCTTATCACCTATTAGAGAAATGATGGAGCCTTACTGCTGGTTATCGCCTTCACCGCCACCGCCACCCATGCTCCAGCCCGAAAGCAGGTTCGCGCTGGTTTGAGTGGGTGCGGCGGTGAGAATGGGTTCGACTCCGCTGAGCAGAGTCAGAGCTGTTACAGGTTCGCCGGGAGCGCCCATCGTCGTAACGATCATCACGGCATCTCCCTTTTGCAGATCGCCAATGGTGGCCGCGGGCATTCGGCGAAGGATCTGCTGGAAATCAGGCCGGCCGCCGCCAGGTCCGCCTGCTCCAGCGCCAAACCCACCGGGACGCGCTCCGGATGCTTGCGGACCCGCTGCCTGATTCGGCCCTGCGCCACTGGCCTGCCCCTCACCTCCAGAGCCGCCTTGTCCTGACGAACGGCGCAGAAAAAATGCAATCCTCTGTGCCATCTCGGAAGGAATCTTACGGAGCTGCGTGTCGGGAGTGATCTTCACCACGGCGGGTTTCTTCGTGATTAGATCTGCAACGGTCAAACTATTTGCCGATGCGTCAACTGAGCTCACCGTGCCGGAGATGTTGCGGAATGAGCCGGAGATGACTGCGTTAGCCGTAAGCTGCTGGTTATCGCTGCCGCGATTGCCGCGAGCACGGAGCTGATCTCCAGGCTTTATCTCATTGATCGAACTCTTCTTCGCGTCAGAGAACTTTACCGAATCGGGAGCGTAGCGCAGGAAGAGCGTGTTTGCCGAAGTCTGGATGGCAAGTGTTTGATTTTGCCCAGTTGTAATCGTAATCGTTCCCGAACTGGGATCGACAGATCGGACGATGCCTCCTGCTCCGCTGCGCTGCCATTCCTGCAACTCTTGCTGCTGTCGCGATGCGACGTCGCCCTGCTTCATGACGATCATCGAGGAAGCTTCGAGCGCGTTATTGTCTCCAGCCTTGCCTCGCACCAGAGCACGATCGCCGACTTGAACATCCTGGAGATGGATCGGCGTAGCGTTCTTAAGGTCTTTCTGTCCGGGCTCGGTCTTTACGATTCGCGCTGTGTCAGGAACTGTTACTGTCGTTTCTGTTCCCGAATCGGACTTCAACGTGACAGAGTTCCCGCTGATCGCGGTAACCGTGCCCATGGCGCGGCCGGCGGCCGGATTGGCTGCCGGGGGCTCCTGGGCCGTCACGCCAATCGACATGTAAGCGCTTGCAGCCATCAATAGAATTGCGAGCCGGAATCGGATCATCACTTTGTTAATGTGTTCACTTGCTTCGGGACGCGGAAGCCTGCGTCCGTCAAAGGTTACTTGCCTACTCTCATTTTATTATCCGACAAGGCGTTTCGTAATTCCCAGCTACAAACGAGACGCAGCGCGTAAAGATTTGTAAGCAATGCACAGTTGTTGGGTTGCCCAGCGTGAATTTCGGCGATTTTTCGGTAAATTCGCAGATGCGGCGAATGAGTCGCGCTCCACAGGGAAACTGCAGCTATTCTGAATAAAGAAAAATTTCTTGATGAAGACTTTGGTGCATTTTAGTAAATGGAACGTAATCGCGTGTCTCACTCTATTGTTGGGCCTGGCTGGATGTGCCGTTGGACCGAAGTATCAAAAACCGGATGTCCCGGTTCCGCCCACATGGTCTGCAGAGGAGCCGTGGCGTGCAGCTGAGCCGAAAGACGGCATCCCAAAGGGAGTCTGGTGGATGCTCTATCAGGATCCGGTTCTCACCCAGCTCGAGCAAAGCGCGCTGAACGCGAACCAGTCGATTCAACTCGCGGTAAATCGTGTAGAGCAGGCGCGTGATCTGGCGCGAGTACAAGTAGCAGGTTTCTTCCCATCGCTATCTGTTGGGACAATCGCCCAGCGCCAACGTCTCTCAGGCAATCGTCCTGCTGTAGGAACATCCGCGCCGACAACCGCAATTACCGAGAACATCTTTCAGATTCCATTCCAGCTCAACTACGAAGCCGATA
>CAYZHX010000074.1:4866-18621 GCA_964476905.1 uncultured Terriglobales bacterium | reverse complement strand
AAAGCAGCACCGGCCCGAATCAGCGCGGAACCGTGTTCAGCATATTTCTTCCCTCTGAAGAAATCGGGGAACGTCGCCATGCAGTGGCTTGAGGCGTGGAATTTGACACCTCACAAGCCAATTTCTGGCCATAATGCTCCATGGCTACCGAGGTCTTTCTCGAACCTGTTCCAGACGCCGATATCAGTATCGCGCGCTGTTCCATTTGCAAAGAGCAGTTCCAGTAGGGCCACGCAAGTGTATGAAAGACTTTCCCCAGCATGTTCGCGACCATCATCCGGAAGCTGCCTTGAACCGAAGCCTGTGGGAACTCTTCCGCCGTCGCGATAACCGCTGAAGTGCGCGCCGGGCCAGGCGCTCGTCCACCGCTTATCATTTGAATTCAATTCTCGACGCTGGACTGATTCATCAAGGCCTCAATCTATTCGACCGGAGGAAAGATCAATGAAGGCTGGAATTACTTGGGTGCTGCTGGCATGGGTTACGGCTTGTGCCGCTCAAAACGCGACCACTCCGGGAACGGCAGCAAAACAAAGGCAGCGATCATTCGTAGGAGATGTTCCCACGACCATTGCCGACAGTGTAGGCGAAACGCTGAGGTTCGCCGAAGGCAGTTTTCTCGGAGTAGCCGAGGCAATGCCAGAAGATAAGTATGGTTATATTCCGACCGGTGGAAAGTTCGACGATGCCCGCAGCTTTGGCGAGCAAGTGAAGCATGTTGCATGCGGACAATTCGCGTTCTTCAATGAATTCGAAGGCAAGAAGCCGCCCGATGATTGCGAACGAGGCGGACACGATCCCGCGAAGACCAAGGCTGAGCTGATCAAGTATCTGAAAGACTCGTTCGATTATTCGAATCGCGTGATCGCGACGCTGACAGCAGAAAATGCCGTGGATCGAATCGAGGGGCGCTATGCCGGACCAAATACGAAGCTTGGAATCTCGGTAGTTTCGGTTTGGCACGTAACCGATCACTACGGTCAATTAGTCGAGTACCTGCGCATGAATGGCATTGTCCCGCCGATGACGCAGAAATATGGACTGAAGGTGAGATAGACAAGTCGCGTCACAAAGCTGCGAAGCCTCGAAGTTGAACAGGGAAGGCACGCGCAGGCGAGTTTAATTATTTTGCTTGTCGTTCTGTACTTCACCTATGCCGACGATCTTTGAGTCGGTACGGAATTTCTTGTAATCGCGGAACGTCTGTTCGGCGTCCATGTTGAAACTCTTCAGTAGGGCGAGGCGAAGATTGATTTTGAAATCGAGTTGACGCGGCAGCCAGACTTCGTCGTTAATCCGTGTTTGCTCGATCATGAAATGCGACCCTTTGTGAAAACGCGCCAGGAACAAGCCCCAAGAAACGGTGTCAAGCGCCTCGATATCCATTTTCGACATCTGTACGTCGGCTTTATCGATCCAGATGCGACCGTGGAATTTCGATAAATAATTCGCGTACTTCATGTGGGGAACAAATCCAGGGCGGGGCTCGGCTGATACCACCCAAGCTTCGCGTCCGCCAATGGGTTCCGTGCCAAGCAGAGTGAACGTGTAAGCGTCGGCGATCTCACGTTCAAACTGACGGCCCTCTTCTCGGTCCTTCGCCTCACGTTCTTCTCGCTTCTCGCGATCCTTCTCAGATTCATTCCGGCGCTTGTTGATGATCTTCTGGATTTTTTCTTCTTCTTTCGCTGCCTCTTTTTCTGAAATGGGTTTATCGTTCTTCTCGATCAGACGCTGCACTTGCTCGCCGTAGATGTTCAACACTTCGTAAGTCTTCGTTTCGGTAGATTTTGTGTTGCCCTTGCCATCGAGGCTGTTTTCGACATCGCGTTCGATGTAGGTGTAGTCGCGTTGCCGCTTGTCGTTCTCCATATCGTTGGCAGCGACTTTCTGGATGAGGTCGCGAATCTGCTCCGCAGTTAGGGAGCCAGGAGTAGACGGCATGGAGGGACCGGTGGGCTTTGCTGCGACGGAAACTGTTTCAGCAAGCTTGTCCGGCTCTTGTCCAGCACCGCATGGAGCGAATGCGAGTACTGCCAGACCCATAATGGAAGTGCGAAGAACCGTGTGCCAAGTCTGCATATTCGTCACAACCCACCCATCAGATGAATGTTCCTACATTCCCGTCCGTTAGCAATCAGCGATAACTACTAAATTCCCTGTGCCTAGTAGACGCAGGATGGGACGCAGAATTAACAGTTCAGTTTTAAGTCCTCCAAAGGCCGGGCTCCCAGAGTGGAGGGGACTGAATGTCGCTCCATTATTATGTGTGGGCACAAATTCCGCTTAGGAGATCATCTTGCGCCGACTGTGGATAGCAAGCTGTTTCAGGACTTCTTTGCCAACATTCAAAGGATCGCTCCCCATCATCGTGATTGCTGCGACGAGCCTGTTCATGTCTACAGCCCTCGCTCAGGTAGGCTCACCCGAGCCTCAGCTCGCTATCACCTTCGACGATCTCCCTGCTCATGGTCCACTACCTCCTGGCGAGACGCGGATCGACATCGTCACAAAGATCTTGAAAGCGATGCACGACGCCAAGGTCCCGCCCACTTATGGATTCGTGAATGGAGCAGCGATCAACAAAAATCCTGGCGATGCGGCCGTGCTCGATTCCTGGCGTGCCGCTGGAAATCCACTGGGGAATCATGGCTGGTCGCACCTGAATTTGAATCAGACCTCGTTGAGCGATTTCGAGCAGGATGTCACGAAAAATGAACCCATCTTGACTCAACGGATGAAAGCGGCAGACTGGCATTGGTTTCGTTATCCATTTCTCGCAGAGGGAGATACGCCTGAAAAAAGAGCGGCGTTTCGCGAATTTCTCTCTCAGCATGAATACAAGATCGCTGCAGTCACGATGAGCTTTGCCGATTACGAATGGAACGAACCGTATGCACGCTGCAAAGCCAAGGGCGACGCTGCAGCAATTGCAGAACTCGGAGACAGTTATCTCAAAGCCGCAGACCAGGGTGCCGATTACTATCGCAGCTTGTCGGAAAAGCTGTTCGGGCGCGACATTCCTTATGTGCTCCTCATGCATGTTGGCGCGTTTGATGCCGAGATGCTTCCGAAGCTGCTGGCTCTTTATAAGTCCAAAGGCTTCCAATTCGTAAACCTCGAGAATGCTGAAGGCGACGAGTTCTATCGTTCCGCTACTGATCCACGTTCATCGAGTCCCGATTCTTTGGAAGGAAGCATGGCGCAGCGGCATCTACCTTTTCCGCCTCATCCGGCCCGAACGATCCAACTTGAGAGCGTTTGTCGATAACAGCGAAAAAGACCCCGAGATTTTTCGCTCGCCTTTTGCCTGCGGTCGCCAGCACCGACGTAGAGCGTCGTTTCATCCCATAGCCGGTTTCGCCAAGTAACGAAAAAGAGATTAAACTTGTTCTTGTCAATGGATGACAGGAAGGAGCGTATGGGAAAGCCCACTGACCTCGTTCAGGGAACGCTGGACGTTCTTATTCTGAAGACGATTGCGCTTCAGCCTATGCACGGCTGGGGAATTGCACAGCGGATCAGGCAGATTTCGAAGGATGTTCTGGTAGTGAACCAAGGCGCTCTTTATCCTGCGCTGCATCGATTGGAGCAGCAAGGCTGGATTCAGGCGAAATGGGGTGAATCGGAAAAGAATCGTCGCGCGAAATATTACTCGCTCACTCGTGATGGCGCGAAGTACCTGCGCAAGCAGCAGGAGCAGTGGAATCGGCTTTCCGGCGCTATCGACCTGGTGCTCGAGACAACTTAGGAATGCTGTGCTATGCGTCTGTTCTACAAAATTCGGCTTCGCCTCCGCACTCTATTCCGCAAGCGGGAAACCGACCAAGATCTCGATGAAGAACTCCAATTCCACCTTGAGAACCAGATTGACGCGTATCTGGCCGAGGGAATGAATCCACAGGCAGCGCGCGAGGCTGCGCTGCGCTCACTCGGCCGGCTTCAGCAGACAAAAGAGGAGTGCCGCGAAATGCGCAACGTAAACTTTGTCGAGAACGTTCTTCAAGACCTGCAGTTCAGCTTGCGTCTGTTGCGGAAGAGTCCTGGATTTTCCTTGCTTGCAATCCTGTGTCTCACCTTGGGCATTGGCGCCAATGCAGCGGTATTCAGTTGGATTGAAGGCATACTGCTTCGGCCGTTCCCAATGGTCGCCGGCCAGGAGCGAATGATGGCCATTACGGCAACTGACCGTTCCATACCCCGTCCGGTCTCGCTCTCCTGGCCTGACTTTGTTGATCTTAAAAAAAATTGCAAGCTGTTCGACACATTCATTGTCAGCCAGATCATGGGTGCTACGCTCAGCGTTGGCGATCATGCTGTGGTTGCTACCGGAAGTGTAGTTTCCGCCAACTACTTCGACGCTCTTGGCATTCGTCCTATTTTGGGACGAGGTTTCCTGCCCGAAGAAGACTATGGCCGCAATGCTCATCCCGTAACGGTAATCAGCTATCGCATGTGGCAAGACCGCTTTCATGGCGATCCGGCAATCGTCGGAGAGACGCAGATGTTCGCCGGCATGCCGCATGTAATCGTCGGCGTTGCTCCCGAGGGTTTTGAAGGGACATTCGTCGGCTGGGCCATGCAGTTCTGGGTTCCGGTCTCGATGCAAGAGCGTTTCGTTCCCGGTGGCTACAAACTGGAAGACCGCGGAGCTCCCTGGGCTGAGGCGTTTGTGCGGCTCAAGCCCGGCGTCACCGCCGCTCAGGCACAAGCCGAACTTTCTGCGACAGCCAAGCGCCTAGAGGCGGAATATCCGGAAAGCAATCGCGGACGCGGCTTCCGTCTTTACCCTCTCTGGCAAACTCCATTCAACAATGCCGGAGCACTGCTTCCGACGCTGACCATCGCTCTCGCCGTGGTTGTGTTCATGCTCCTCATTGTGTGTGCGAACGTCAGCAATCTGCTGCTGGTGAAGGCTTTCGGACGCCGCCACGAGATGACACTGCGTCTCGCTCTCGGCGCACGGCGCGGACGACTCCTGCAGCAGCTTCTCACCGAAGGACTGATTCTGGCGAGCATCGCCGCCGTCAGCGGCGTGATCTTCGCCCAGTGGACGCGCAACTTATTTGTGCTCCTGCTGCCAAAACGTGGCGGGCGGGCAATGTATCTGCCCGGTGCTGTTGATTGGCGTGTGCTCGTGCTAAGCGCCGCGATTTGCGTCGTCGTGACGCTCCTGCTTGGACTGGTTCCCGCCATGCAAACGGGAAGATTCGATCTGACCTCGGCGCTCAAAGCTGAATCCGGCGGAGTGGTCGGTGGACGTCGCCGAGTTTTGGCGCAGTCGAGTCTGGTGCTGGTGCAAGTGGCGCTAAGTTTTGTCCTCCTGGTCGGCGCGGGTCTTTTGCTCAAGAGCCAACGCGCACTGCAGAACACGAGCCCCGGATTTTCAACCACTGACGTGATTAGTACGTGGATCGACACCAAATCGGCCGGTTACGACAAGCTGCGTACGTTGGCTTTTCAGGATGAGTTGATCGACAGACTGCAGGTAGTGCCGGGAGTGCAAGCGGCAGCATTCGCCCGCACGGGCGCATTTAGTTACGGCGTGTATTCGTCCGCTCCCATCGCTGTAGATGGATATGTGAGCGCCACGGGAGATCCAACCACCGTCGACTATAACGAAGTGAGCCCGGGTTATCTGACCACAATGGGAATCCCACTTGTCTCCGGGCGTGAGTTCACGCGCGCCGACAACGAGACGGCGGTTCCAGTAGCGATCGTGAACGAGGCGATGGTCTCGCAATTCTGGCGCGGACAAGATCCGCTCGGCAGGCGCCTGCAGGTACGAGGACGCTGGTTGCAAGTAGTTGGTGTCGCAAAAACGGCAAAGTACGAGACTCTCAACGAGTCTCCCAAACCCTTCTTCTACGTACCCATGCGGCAGACCATTTCGGGAAGCGGCCTCTATATTCGTACGTCGCTTCCTGTGGCAACGCTCGCCACCACACTAAGCCGCGAAGTGCATGCTCTGGACGCAAACCTCGCTCCGGGCGAAATCATCACCATGCAGACACAAATCGACCGCACGACGGCAGCAAAACGAATCACGGCCAATATGGTCAGTGCGTTTGGCCTGCTGGCGATGTTATTGGCGGCGCTCGGTCTGTATGGAGTGATGTCGTACGCGGTGTCGCAGAGCAAGCGAGAACTCGGAGTACGAATGGCGCTGGGCGCCCGCGCGGCAGATGTCCTGCAGATGGTGATTTTCCGGGGACTCAATCTCACGATTGCCGGTGTGATCATCGGCGGAATCGCAGCGCTGGGATTGTCGCGCCTGCTCGGCTATCTCTTGTACAAAGTGAGCCCCCACGATTTGTCAATCTTCGGCTCTGCCCTGGCGGTGATGATTGTCGCATCGATTGCAGCGTCGTTTATACCAGCGTGGCACGCAAGCAGAATTGATCCAGTGAGGGCGTTGAAAGAATAGGTGGGTAGTCGCCCTTGGGCGTCGGCGACTCTCCGCTGGATATCGCATGAACCGCCGCGACCTTCTCCGCCATCCTGGAGCTACCGGAAACCTGTCGGCGGTCAACTGGAGGTGCTATAATGTCTTTACGTTCAATTCGACACGGACGTTTGAGCAAGTTCTCGCCTGAACCGCAGTTCCTGCCCTGAAGTAACTTCCGAATCAGTTCAACGTAAATATCAACAAGGAAAGAAGTGTATCTATAATGGAACAAGGAACAGTAAAGTGGTTTAACGATGCCAAGGGTTTTGGCTTTATTCAGCGCGAGAGCGGTGAGGACGTATTTGTTCATCACTCCGCTATTCAGTCGAATGGCTTCCGCAGCCTGGCTGAAGGTCAGCGCGTGGAATTCACCGTGACGAAGGGTCAGAAGGGCCTGCAAGCCGAACAGGTTCGCGCTCTCTAACCAGGCACGAGAACTGAGAGCCGGAGCTTTGCTCCGGCTCGCCAATCCCGCCGTCGAGAGGAGTTTCTAATGCGTTCCGCCCTCGTCCATCGCGCCAATGAAAAGGTGCAAAATCGTTTTCAACTCTGCTCTCTCACATCTTCTTCTGCCCGACGTATGGCCAGAAGTTCCGTGGGAATGCACATCACCATCAACGAGGCCCTTGAGGCCATCAGCGGGCACTCTGCACCGATTGTCGTGCAGCTGACCCAAGCGGACGAAATGAAAGCCCCCGAAACCGATGTGGCCTTTATTCTCGATACCGCAATCTGAAGAAAGAAGACTTTTTGATTTCAAATTTCTCTGAGCTCCCCATTTCGAAGTATCTCGCGGAGCGACTTTTCGTCAACAACTTTCACATACCCACGCCAGTCCAAAGCGACGCAATTCCGGCGGCGCTCAGCGGAAGAGATCTGCTGGCCACCGCGCAGACCGGAACAGGCAAAACGCTCGCGTTCCTAATTCCCATAGCCGAACGGCTCTTGACCATCCGCAGCGCAGGCGTTCACGCGCTCGTGCTTGTGCCAACTCGGGAATTGGCTATTCAGGTTCAACAGCAATACGAGCAGCTCCGCGGCAAGAAGCTGCGTGCTGCGGCTCTCGCCATCGGGGGAGCATCTGAGCGTCAGCAGATCACAGCGCTGCGCACAGCGAACGTTGTGATCGCGACTCCAGGGCGCCTGGAAGACTTTCTTCGCCGAAACCTGGTCAAACTGAGCACGACGCAAATCCTGGTGCTTGATGAAGCCGATCGCATGCTCGATATGGGCTTTCTCCCGGCGATCCGACGCATTACGAACAGCCTGCCCGGTGACCGCCAGACGCTATGTTTTTCAGCCACGCTCGATCCTGCCGTGGCGCACATCGTGAGTGACTTCGTGGAGAATCCGCTGCGCATTGCTCTGGGATCGACCTCCAAGCCGGCCGCAAGTGTGAAGCTCCAGGCGTTCGAGGTCGCGTCGAATCAGCGACTGTCGCTGCTTGTGCGATTGCTCAACCTGGAAGAAGGCCGCTGCCTTATCTTCGTGCGCACCAAGCGCGGAGCTGACCGGCTCGCCCGACAACTCGAGAAGCAGGGACTCAGCGCAGGCACACTGCACGGCGATCGTTCTCAATCGCAGCGCAATGCAGCTCTGGCGCGGTTCCAGGATGGAACTGTGCCGATACTCGTTGCGACAGACGTGGCATCACGCGGCATCCACGTGGACGATGTTGCGCACGTGATCAACTACGAGCTGCCGCAATTAGCCGAAGACCTGATCCATCGTGTAGGCCGCACTGGACGTATCGGCGCTGCGGGAGTGGCATCAGTGTTCGTCACCCACCAGGATCGTGCCGAGTTCCGCATGCTTGAGCGCACGCTGGAATTGAAGATGGAGAGGATGAGCGTCGATGACGATCTGGCGGTCGAAGAGCGATCCGGTCCAGTTGTCGTGCAAGGCGCTCCAGTCCAGATGATGCCTGGTTCCAAAATGGTCCGGCTCCCTGGAGAAGTATTCCAGCGCTACGCAGCCGTCTAGCGAAGCGCGTTGCATTTGGTGCCCGCTCCGGTCGCCCAAATGCCGACGCCGATTTTCAAGGAGGTGTTAATGCCGGTTAGTCAGACTTTCAAAAAGCGCGAACGAGAGCGCGCTCGCCGCGAACGACAGGCGGAGAAAGCCAGAAAGAAGGCAGAGCGCAAGTTGGAACCCAAATCCTCAGACAGCAGTGCGCCAGCACCGAGTCCCGCGGAGCTATTCGATGAAAACGGCGAGCCCCGCGAACTCGATTTTCACGATTTTTAACCCGCCGGGATAAAACGGGACGAAAAAGCTGGAAAACCGGGGAAAGATTGAGCTGTACGGAAGAACGTATCCTCATCTTTTTCCGGTGGAGGAACGCCCACGGACGAAAGTCCAGCATCCCACCCAAGTTCGGGGTTGCGTCCAAAGATTCAACGGTAGTCGTGATCCTTGGGCTTTGTGGAAACCTCTCGACGATTTTTAGACTCAGGTCGGCCGCCTGTCCGGTGCTAGACTGCGAACAGTGGACCAGAATGCGCTAAGCCTCGATTTCTTGAAAACTGAGCTGGAAACCGGCATCACGTTTGCCGACCTGGCACTATCAGCGAAGTACGCTGATAAGGTCGAACGGAACAAAGTCAACGCGCGCAAAGCGTACGACACTGCACTCAAGTTCATCGACAAGCTGAAGCCGGAAGACGCAAGCGACTTGGACAGCCTCTTAAAACACCTCCGCAGTAAGCTTTTAGAGCTAGGCGAATCCATCTAGCGTTTTCGTCTGTCTTCTTTAGCCTTCTTACTGCGTGCGCCTACGCCCGCTCCTGAACGCATAAATGGCAAACTCCATGCGAGCACTCGCACATCAGCTGTTTCGATCAGAAGAAGGGAAGCCTCCGACGGCGCTCGTCCCTTACTCGCAAGGGTCACGCGGTGCGGAGGCATATCTTCCAGAGCGAGCTGGCCGCCTCTGTCAGTTTGGCCCAATGGGTACTGCCAGTGCGTAGCTTATGAAATCTCTCGGTTACCGCAGAGCGAAAAGTCACGCCATACTACCTTCGTGTTAGAAGCTAAGTACGAAAGACAAAAGCAGAGCCTGGCCCCACAGTCCTTTCTGGAAGTGAGCGACTCGAAGTCGCGGAGGGAAAAAGGCCTCTTCCGTTCGATACCAATTGACAACGAATATCGGCAAAAAAAGGGAACCTAAGTTCCCTTTTTCGGGCAGGAGCTAACGGCGATAGGAGCCGCCGTTGTATCCCTGTTGATAGCCCTGCTGGTAGGCCTGGCGATACATGTTCTTGTATTGCTGACGGTCTCCATAGGCGACGTTGTAGTTGTGATCGGCATTTTTGTACGCCTGCTGTTGCGTTGGCCGGAAGCTGTGGCCTGTTTGGCGATCGGAGCTTCCATCATTCACGCCATCCTGATAGCCAACCTGTGCCGCTGGGTTACCGCCGCGGTTGTAATTCCCATATGGGGAACCATAAGCGCCACTGCGGTACGTGTCCTGTCCATTTCGCCACCGGCGATCGCGGTCGCTGTACTGTCCATTGACGCCGTAGGCCTGATCATAGCCAGCCTGATAGGCCGCGCGATCGCGATCATTGTCGTAGCGTCCCCGGTAGCGCTGTTCGCGATTGTGCGCGCGGTCATCTTGACCATGACGCATGCCCTCCTGGTAAGCCCGGTTGTTCCACTGGTTGTTGTAGGTCCCGTATTGATTCTGATCGCGATCGTGGTCGCGATCCTGGGCCGTTGCCTGCATTACCCCAACAGTGCTGCTGCCTACAGCAAGAGCGAGGGTCCACAGCAAGTGTTTTTGAAGAGCTTTCATTTGAGTCCTCCCTTGAAGAAACGTCCGGCCGACAGAAGATCCGCCTTCGCCTGAATTGGACGGGCGCGGGTGGGCCTAAGGCGCATCCCGGAAATCTGCTTCTGAAGTCCTACCTACTTAGAACCCAAAATCGAGACTGGGGACGCTAGCCAGAGCTGGATTTCGAGAGCTGCCGGCTGGGGGAGCAGAATATGTGACAATACAACCCGCAAATTGGCGCACGCATTGTTTCCCAAAGTGGAACCGATCGGCAATCGGCGCGCAGCCTGACTTGTTCCACTTGAAAACGTACCGTCAGGGGAATAGGGCAGACCAGGGTGTCGCTCTTTACGTAGCGTGTGTTCTCCTGAATCAGGAATGAAAACGAGAATACTTCCGTCTGTGTTATTTACTTCTACGAGCCACTGCGAACGCCACGGCTGTTTTCCGAGGCTTCGGAATAAGCTGGTCGTTCGTACCAGTTTAGGACACGCAGTGCGCGTAGAGTGTTCCAGCGGCTTGGTCGACCATCTCCGTCCTCAAGGGCAAAGTGGATTTTGCCGGGATGCGTGTTCTCCAGAAGCCACGTCCCGTCTGCCTGCTGCTTTGACCGGAGCAACTCAATTGCTTCGTCCATGCGTGAGTCTGGCGCATTCCCGACCGAGCGGAAGTATTCGAGAGCACGCAGTACATCGTATTGCCAGCGGATGGGAAACGAGAATTGGAGCCATGCGGGGTTGACCAGTTCACCGGTGCTCTTGCGTCGAAATAGCTTCCGCTCAAGGAGGTACTCCTGACCCAATTCGCGAGCAGCAATGGATTCCACAGTGCCACCAGTCGCCCGCTCGTAAGCCAAGAGTCCTTCCAGTACGTTGATCGTGGTGTCAAACGACGAGCGTATGGAACCGTTCTCCGCTTCGCAGTTCCAGCCCCCGTCCTCCAGCTGCTCACTAAGCAGGCGCGAAACCACGGGCTCTACATTTTGATTGAAGTAGATGCCCAGCCTGACGGTCCTGCCATTGATGCACGGCTCTACCTCACCACTGAAGAACGGCTGTCGCGCGTGCTCCCAACGACACCGGTCTCTGACGAGTGCAATGGCCCGGCGCGTCCGTTCATTAGAGGGATCGATTCCCAAATCGCAGAGAAGTTGAAGTGTCGGTAGCGTCGCGGTCCAGGGCTGGCCTTGATCTTCGGTGCGCCAGTTGAAGCTCCGTGCCGGAAAACAGGCGCCGCCTGCCCACTGGCCGTCTTCACCTTGCAGCTCCAGCAGTCTTGCGCCCCAGCCTTCAGTGGCTACCCGCGCACGCTCCTCCGCGACGACGTTATCCGGCACATGGACAAGGTCGCGCAATACCTGCCAACGAATTGCAGGATCTGAATCGAGCAACCATTCCAAGACGCTCATGCGGCTGAGTCTAACAACAGATTTCATGGATGAGTACGAACGGAGAACATCCATGATAAGTACAAGTCAAAGGAAACCGAGGTCCCCCTAACACTGGGGAGTTTCCGAAGCGCGGTAGCCTGGCAAACCACGCTATGAGCATTACAGGGCACTGCCTTCAAGAGCAGCACGAATCCAGTCACTCATCGCGCACTCGCGTACTGTCTTACCTCTTGCATCGCGGTCTTGCGGCTTTGCGCCGGCACCGAGTAGGAGGCCAATGATCTCTTTCTGCAAGGCTTTCGATTCCGGGGAGCCGGTGCCGCCTCTGCCGGTGTTCTGGACAGCCAGATGTAGCGGCGTTGATCCACTTCCATTTTTCAGCCTGACAGCTGAACCGTTCCGCAACAGCGCGCCGACAGCTGCCGCACATCGCTGGCGAACAGCTCTGTGCAGCGGGCCTACGCCGCTCTTGTCCAGAGCATTCGGATCGGAGCCTGCCTTGATCAAGAGGGCGATCATCTTCGCTTGCGCTTCAGGATTCCAGTTGCGTGATCTGGGCGCCCCGTCAGCCGCATAGTGTAGCGGCTGGGCGCCGCGGCGGTTGACCGCGCCAACCCCTGCTCCGTGTTCTAGCAGGTGCTGCGCGATCTCCAGCCGGTAACCAGCGGCGGCGGCATGCAATGGCGTGTCGCCGGCGTAAAGATAGTGATTGATCTCATCGAAGAAGAATTCGCTCGCGGCTTCGCGTGTCGCGCCGTTGCTGATGCTCTGCCGCGCCAGCGATGGCTGTCTGGCGACCAGCTTCGCCACACTTTGGCGATCGCCGCGGACAATCGTCCGCATCAGGCGCATCAGCTCGTCTTCGACACCTCGATCACCTGCGCGTTCCGGCATTGCGAAAGAGTATCACCGTAGCGATACAGATGAGCACGGCTACGCGCCCGTCGACTTGCCCTTCGCAAAAGGCAATTGGTCGCCGTCGGGTGAGAAGAATAGAAGATCGGTGCGGGCGTAGAGGCGAATGGCGTCACATTGCGGACACGTGATGACGACATACATCGCGCCTGCCCTCAACGCATGGAGCACACCTGTGCTGCTGTGCAGATCGGAAAGCATCAAGCGGAAATCGCAGCACTGGCACACAAATCCGCAGGCTTCCAAATTGGACTCCATGGCGCACATAGAAAGTACCAACAGGTGCGTCGATTGTATGGACATGCTGGTGTTACGCATGTGCCGACTAACGCCAAGCCCACAAGATTCGTCCTTGGATAGCTCATGCATTCCTGCGCCAGAGTGCCGCGATCTGTGCGGCAGGCCTGAAATTGCCTCGCCCTGACCGAAGTTGGGGAAGCGGGCGCTGACTTACGAGAATAGCTGGCGGAAAATGCTTTTTTGCAGGGGCCCAAAGCTTTCTTGTGGGGTGCTTGAACCAGCAGTATCGTATTCGAGACAATTCACGATTTTGAATCCAGTGCCAAGCGATGCCTCAAAGACGGAGGAACAGGTTCCTCCTGCGCTGCAGGATCCGGCCTCCGGCGGCCCCGTCGACGATCCATTTGCTGCCCGGCTGCGAGGCTTCGGTCCGGTTGGGATCATCGCCGCTCTGCTGGTCATCGGGCTCGGCCCAGTCTTCGAGCCGTTCGGCGCACTTCTGGCTCCGCTATGGGTATGGAGATCGCGCACACCGTGGCGCGAGATTGGTTATATTCGGCCCAAGAGCTGGCCGCGCACGATTGCCGTCGGCATCATCTTCGGGTGCTCATTCAAGTTGCTGATGAAGGCAGTAGTGATGCCGTTGCTGGCTGCGCCTCCTATCAACTCCGCATACCACTACCTCGCCGGCAATCGCGCCGCCTTGCCCGGAATGATCTTCGCTATCATCGCGGGCGCAGGATGGGGAGAGGAGACCGTTTTCCGTGGATTTGCCTTTGAACGGCTCGACAAGTTACTCGGCGAAGCTCCGGCTGCTAAAGCTGCAATCGTGCTGCTGACTTCGGTTTGGTTCGGCTTGCTGCATTATCCCGTTCAAGGAATTCCGGGAGTCGAGCAGGCCGCGATCGTTGGACTGGTTTACGGAACTATCTTCGCGATTACTGGACGACTGTTTGTTCTGATGATTGCGCACGCCGCATTCGATCT
>CAYZHX010000074.1:0-4766 GCA_964476905.1 uncultured Terriglobales bacterium | reverse complement strand
TCACTGTTTAACGAAGATTGACTTCGGCAGCATTACGTGGACGCCTTTGTTGCCATCGACCAGCTCCGTGATATCTACGTCGCCCGCCACGCTGATGAGCATGTAAGCGTCGTCTCGACTGAGGTGTTTGTCGTCGACCAGGAAGCTGATCATCTCCCGCACAGCGATGCGCGTGGCTTCGCTGAGGTCGTCATCAAAGCCCATGCTGACGTAGTGGGTCGGGGTCTCGGCGCGTGGATACTTAACTTTTAAATCTTTTCGAACCACGAACTGCAGAGTTCCAATTAGGGAAGTCTCCAGCGCGGTGATATCCACTTCGCCATTGCCCTGGCCGGCGTGTCCGTCGCCTATTTCAAAGAGTGCGCCGCGCGCGTGTACGGGAAGGTAGAGCGTGGTGCCCGCGACCAGCTCTTTGTTGTCCATGTTGCCGCCGTGGATGGCAGGCGGAGCGCTGCTGATCCGCCCGTAAGACTCGGGTGGAGCTACGCCCATGCTGCCGAAGAACGGATGCAGCGGAATCTCAACGCCCGAAGCGAACTTGGCCACCATGCGCTCGCGATCGAGTGGAATGATTTTCGTGCGGGCGTAAGGAAAGTCCTGGGTGAGAAAGCCGGCTCCGTAGCGGAATCCGTTGTATGCATACGGAATGGCGAGATCGATCTTCTGAATGTGGATCTCGAGCGCGTCTCCAGGCTCTGCGCCTTCGATGTACACAGGCCCGTTCAGGATGTGGCCTCCGGGACCGTGAGTAGTGATCTCCTTATATATGTCGCGAAGGTTCTGCTCGACTTGCTCAGGAGGAAGTCCGGCTTTCTCGAGTCCGGTGGGGCTGTTGGTGAGCAAAGTCTCGAAGACGACCGTGTCGCCGGACCTAATGTGCAGAACGGGCTCGGCTTTCGCGTCGTAGTATCCCCACGCTACTGTTTTCGGAGTGGCCTTGAGCGTGTAGGTTTGGTTGGACTGCGTTTGGCATTGTGCGCCAATAGCAAGCGCCAGGAGAGCAACGAGCGTAAGTCGCGGCATAGTCAATGACACGCTACTAGCTTCTGGCTTCTGCCTACTAGCGAAAAAGTAGCAGGACCCAAATCTCCGCCGAGAAACTTGCGGAGCTGCGAAGGTAGAAAATGTCGCAGCTCCAACACTCAGTGGAACTCGCGTCTCATGCGGCTGCCTTTGATTGTCTGGCGATTCCTTGGAATTCCAGAGGAAGGTGAGCATCAACCAGCGAGGCTCCGCCGTCCACATCGATGAGCTGGCCTGTGATCCAGTTCGCCTCTTCGGAGCAAATCAGGGCGACAGCATTGCCAATGTCGGCAGGAGTTCCAAGGCGGCCCATCGGGGTCCAGCCGCGCTCCTGCCACTCGCGCAGACCATTTTGGAACGCTTCCGGCAGACTGTTGAGCACGCTGTCTTCGATCCAGCCTGGACTGATGGTATTCACAGTGATGCCGCGGCCGGCCAGCGCAACGGCGAAGTAGCGCACCAGGACTTCCATCGCAGCTTTGGCTGCGCCCATCGCCACCCAGGGCTGCCAGCTTCCAAAGCGTCCGCCGGGCGCGAAGGAGATGGCGACGATGCGTCCGCCGTTCGACATGATGGTAGCCGCTTCACGGACGGCCACGAGGAAAGCCTTAGCCTGCGAATCGACAGCCGTATCCCACTTGTCGAGCGTGATCTCCATCGGACCCTGATAGAAGGTCGGAGCCTCGGGGCGGGCGTTGGCGACAAAGATGTCCAGGGAGCTGAACTCGGAGCGAACCTGATGAAACATGCGGCGGACTTCATCCGGCTTCGATATGTCGGCCTGAACCAGAATTCCGGAAGAGCCGAGCTTCCCGATTTGGTCCAACGTCGTCTGCGCGGCCTCCAGATTCCGGTAGTAATGCACGGCAATGCGCGCGCCACGTTCGGCCAACTTCAGAGCAATGCCGCGGCCGATCCCGCGCGAGCTTCCCGTGATCAAAGCAGTCTTACCTTTGAAAGACATAAGCACCTCCCGAAATGCGCGCAGCATGTTAGTGCGGTAGGAGCGCAGCGTCAATCGGGAATGCGCCAGCAGGAAGGAAAAAGGCGCAGTGACATTGTTCGTGCCCTAAGCGACAGCACAAGTCTTGGCCAGCATCGGCTCATGTAGTATCCTGCCCGCTTTGTCGGAGGTGAGGTATTTCGACTCGCAGAAACTTCCTTGAGAAATCGACCCATTTCGCAGCCGGAGCGCTCGCCGGGGCAATCACCGCTTCCGGCGCCGAGGCGCAGATTCAAGAACCACCAGCCGCGAAAAAGAAACTGCACATACTGATGAGGAGTTCATGGGGAACCGATGAACCTACCCGCGCATCCTTCGTCTTTTCCCACGGGCTTGCCCTGGCCGATGCCGGCCATGAGGTGCAAATTTTCCTAACTCACGACGCTACCTTTCTCATGCGCAAGGCTACGGTTGATGTGGTCAAACCTATCGGATGGCCTGCCTTGAGCGAGACGATGGCGAAAGTTGTAGCCAAACGCATCCCGGTATTTTCTTGAGGAGCCTGTTCCCGGGCCCGGGGGGTCACGGAAGCCGATTTGAGCACTTGGAATGCAAAATGGGGCACAGTTCCGATCTATGTTTCCTTGGTGGAATGGGCTGACCATGTCATCAGCGAATGAGCGCAGATGCTTTCCCGGGGGAAACCGGGGAGAGGCGGAAACTATTCTCACTCCTTTTCCCGATTCAGGAGACATCCTGTTTGTCCCTGCCGTTTTGTCCCCACGTTTTCCAGGAGCAGTCACTATAATGGGCGGCAATCCCGACACTCCCTGACAAATCTGCTGCCGATGTACTGAGGTTTGAATGCACATAGAGGATGCACAACGCGAAGTGAGGACTGTCTACGTTGGCGGATTTTGGGGACAGCTTGTCAGTTCCGTAATTTGGCTAGCATCCGCAGTGGTGGGCAAGTGGAGCACTCCAAAAGCCTCCATTTTGACTGTCGTCATTGGAGGATTTTTCATCTTCCCGCTCACGCAAATGCTGCTTAGTTTGTCGGGCAGCAAGAAGTCCGTGGGTAAAGAGAATTCGCTCAACAGCCTTGGAATGCAGATCGCGTTTGTGCTCCCGATTTCGATGCTGCTTCTTCTGCCCGTAGGTCTCTATCGTTTGAACTGGTTTTTTCCCGGTCTGTTGGTTCTTGTCGGTGCGCACTATTTACCGTTCGCTTTTCTCTACGGAATGCGCGTGTTCTTGATCCTAGCGGGAGTCCTGATCGCGCTGGGAGTTGTGATAGCACTCTATTTTTCGGGATCGTTCAGTTTAGGCGCATGGAGCGGGGGAGTCGTTCTGTTTATTTTCGCCTGGATCGGGCGTTCCACCCACGCGGCTCAGGCCTTGGCAGTTGCGAGTCACTAACCGGGCGTCCAGCCCATTCCCGTTTTGATCTTTAGCGCTTGAGCGCCGAATGCCCCCACCGTCGCGCTGTTTGCGCGAGGGTGGGATTCCATGAATGTTGAATGGTGTCATTAAAACCAAGTAACCAGAATGGGAATCCTCACTGTCTTCCTCACTCACCCTTGCCAAAATGAGGTAAGGTTACAGAACGAACGTATTCTCATTCGCTCTTCCTGATTCAGGAAACTTTCAACTGACGCCGGATAAGAAAAATAAGGGCAGATCAGTCCGCTTTTCCACCCGGGACGAAATCTCGTAGTGAACACATAATGTCTCGACATATGTACATTGCGTAATGTACAAGCAGTACGATGAAAATCTGTAAGAGTCTGGCGCTGCTCTTGCTGGCACTCGCCGGCAGACAGACAAACGCACAAGCCAATCCCGCTACCGCCAATTCGCAGCAATCGTTATTGAGCCGGCACTACACGGCAGGCGAGACTCTCGCTTATCACATGAAAGCGACTAACGAAGGCCGCAATGGCACCATTCGGTACGAGGCGGACGCGAAAGGCGCGGTCAAGAAAAACGCTGGTGGGTTTATGGAGGAGTATGCCTGGTTGAACCTGAGTTACAACGGGCAAGCGATGCCTCTTGCGCCGGGAAACAGCGATTTTCGCCAGCAGTTATCGCTCGACCCGAGCTCTCCGCCGGCACTGCCGGACTTCAGCCACATCAATCCGATGCTGATCGGCCCTGTGGCGGACATGCTGAATTTTTACGCGGACGAATGGCTCGCGATCAGACAAGCTCCCCACAAGCGTGGCGATCACGCCTACGTGAAACATGGAGGTGCTAATTCATGGGCGGATGGCGCGCAAACGACTCTTGGCGAGGATTCCATTGACTTTGACATCACCCTCAGCGATGTTGATGACTCTGCACACCAGGCGAAAGTTGTGGTGCGACACGTCCCGCCAGAGAAGCCTCAGATCCACATGCCCGCCAAATGGATGGAATCGCCCGTGGCTGACACACTCAACAACTGGGTAGAAGTAAGTAAGAGCAATAACGGGAAATATCTCGCTGAAATCGGCAAAGAGACCTTCGACGTGGAGCTGACGGTTGACCTCGCCGACGGCAAGATTCTAAAGGCCACCATGGACAATCCAGTCATAGTCACGGCACGCGAATGCGCTGATGCGCAGCTGGCCCAATGCGGCGATCCTGAGCACTACAGGATCAGACGTCAGGTCGAGATTAAACTGGCGCCGTAAATCACCGCGAAGTAATCCCGGGGGGAAGCGGAGCGTATTCCTGCCCATTTCCCGATTCAGGAAACTTCCCGTCCGTCCCCATCTTTCGAATCAGCAAACGCTCCGTCTGTCCCCATGTTTCCGTC